>NZ_JAKRFX010000003.1:0-437896 GCF_022347825.1 Pseudoalteromonas sp. OF7H-1
AAGGCACAAGGGCGCGAATACATCAAAGAGGCCGAGGTAGCACCTCATCAAGAGCCCGGATATAAGCACGCAATCACACTAATAATGCTAAAAGTGGCTTGTACAATTGGAGGAGTCCATATAAGCGAGTTTACCTCGCGATGGTTTTCAAGAGATAAAAATAAGGCCGCGGTGGGCGGCCTGTATCGGTTATTCTTCGGTATCTGCGCTGGCGTCATTATCTTCTGGTGTCTCGACACCATTGTGCTCCAGATCATAGCTATCAACGCGCTGTAATCCGCGCGGTAACTTATTACCTCTGCGCCCTCGCTCACCGTAATAGTGTTCTAAATCACTTGGCTTTAAGGTTAGCTTGCGCTTACCTGCATGCAAGGTAACAGAAACGCCTTCAGGTACTACCGCTAACACTTTGACAAACTCTTCACGGCTTTGCACCTTCGCGCTAGGGATAGAGATAATCTTATTCCCCTTACCTTTACCAAGTTTAGGTAGATCACGTAACGGGAATAGCAGCATTCTGCCTTCGCTCGAAATCGCCATACACATATCAGTGGCAACATCAAATACCTGAATTGGTGCCATCAAATGGGCACCTTTTGGCACGCTAACAAACGCTTTACCATTTTTGTTCTTGCTCACCATATCCGCAAAGTCACTGATAAAGCCGTAACCACCATCAGTCGCCATCAGATAAGTCGATTTCTCTTCGCCCATGACCACATGTTCAAAGTTACATCCTGACGCCAAGTTAAAGCGTCCCGTCATCGGCTCGCCCTGACTCCGAGCTGAAGGTAAGCTATGCGCATCGGTTGCAAAGGCTCGCCCTGAGGTATCTAAGAACACCGCAGGCTGATTACTCTTACCTTTGGCCGAGGCTTTATAACTGTCACCTGAGCGGTAGCTTAGTCCTTCGGCATCGATATCGTGGCCCTTCGCAAAACGCGCCCAGCCTTTCTCAGATAGCACAACAGTTACAGACTCTGATGGGATCAAATCCTTTTCGCTAAGCGCTTTGGCTTCACCACGCTCAACTACCGGTGAGCGTCTATCATCGCCATACAACTCAGCAGCTTCTTGGATTTCTTTTTTCATCAATGTCGACATGCGACGCTCTGAACCTAAGGTTTTTTCCAATCCATCACGCTCTTTTTCAAGCTCATCTTGCTCACCACGGATCTTCATTTCTTCAAGCTTTGCAAGGTGGCGTAATTTCAGGTCTAGAATTGCTTCAGCCTGCTTATCTGAAAGACCAAAACGCGCTATCAACTCTTCTTTTGGTTTGTCTTCGTTGCGAATGATTTCGATGACTTCATCGATATTCAAAAATGCAATCATCAAACCTTCAAGAATATGCAAACGCGCAAGCACTTTGTCTAAACGATACTGCAAACGTCTACGCACCGTTTCACGACGGAATACTAACCACTCAGATAAAATCTGACGCAAGTCTTTAACTTGTGGACGCCCGTCTAAACCAATCATGTTGATGTTAACACGGTAGTTCTTTTCAAGATCCGTCGTGGCAAATAGGTGCGCCATTAATGGCTCGACCTTAACTCGATTTGAGCGCGGTACGATGACGATACGCGTCGGATTTTCATGGTCCGATTCGTCACGTAAATCCGCTACCATAGGGAGTTTCTTCGCTGTCATTTGCGCTGCTATCTGCTCTAGCACCTTGGCACCCGAACATTGGTGCGGCAACGCGGTGATCACCACTTCACCTTGCTCTTCGGTGTACACAGCACGCATCTTGATTGAGCCACGACCTGTGGTGTAAAGCTTTTTGATCTCTTCTTGCGGCGTAATGATTTCCGCATCGGTTGGATAGTCTGGCGCTTTGACCAATTCTAGAATTTCTTCTAGTTCGGTTTTAGGCTTATCCAATAACAAACAACAAGCTTCAGCAACTTCGCGTACGTTATGCGGCGGAATATCGGTTGCCATCCCCACTGCAATACCTGTCACCCCATTCAGCAAGATATGTGGTAAACGCGCGGGTAACACTTGTGGCTCATCTAAGGTGCCATCAAAGTTAGCGGTCCAATCAACCGTACCTTGACCAAGCTCTTTCAGCAGTATTTCTGAGAACTTAGATAAACGCGCCTCGGTATAACGCATCGCAGCAAATGATTTAGGATCATCCGCAGCACCCCAGTTACCTTGGCCATCCACCAGCGGATAGCGATAAGAAAACGGCTGCGCCATGAGTACCATAGCCTCATAACAAGCACTGTCGCCATGAGGGTGATATTTACCCAATACGTCACCGACGGTACGGGCAGATTTTTTGTATTTTGCTTGAGCAGACAAGCCCAGCTCACTCATCGCATATACAATACGACGTTGTACAGGCTTCAGGCCGTCACCAATATGTGGCAACGCCCTATCCATGATCACATACATGGAATAGTTCAGGTAGGCGTCTTCAGTAAAACGCCCCATCGGAAGTTGTTCAATGCCTTGCAAGGACAAGGCTTGAGGATCTGTCATGTTACACCTTACTTGTTGTTGTAGCTGATGCGATATATCGCATTGGCGTAATCATCGGAAACGAGCAGGCTACCGTCATCGAGCTCTGCAATTGCGGCTGGTCGACCATAGGTTGTTTCGTTTTCCATAAAGCCGGTAAGGAAAGGCTCATAGCCCCTAATTTGGCCATCTTGCACGTTTGCTCGCATTACTCGATAGCCCACTTTTTTGCTGCGGTTCCAAGAACCATGTTCAGCAACAAAAAGCTGATGCTTCATTGCCTTTGGAAATTGCTCGCCACGGTAAAAGTGAATGCCCAGCGGTGCAACGTGCGCTTGTAGTGCAAGGGCTGGCATAGCGTAATCAGTCACCGATTTACCCTCGCCAAACTCAGGGTCTAGCACGCTGCCGCCATGAACATACGGGAAGCCAAAATGCTGACCTATTTCGTCAACACGGTTGATTTCACATGGTGGAATGTCATCTCCCATCATGTCGCGACCGTTATCGCTAAACCATAACTTTCCGGTTACTGGGTGATAATCAAAACCCACTGAGTTACGCACGCCTTTGGCAATCGTCGAAAGCTTTTTTGTCTCAAGATTTAGTGAAAATATACGGCCAAACTTAGGGTCTTCGGCACAAATATTACAAGGCACGCCAACCGGAATGATCAGTTCGCCTTCAGGCGATACTGTTAGGTACTTCCAGCCGTGGTGACGTTTGTCAGGCAAATCATCGAACACCACTTCTTTTACCGGTGCCTTAAGGTTTTTTGCAATTTGCTTAAAACGCACAATACGCTCTACTTCAGCAACGTATAAGTCACCATCTTTTAGGGCAATACCGGAGGGCATATTCAGCCCTTCTGCAACCAAAATTTTCTTGTCGGCTACGCCATCACGGTTATTGTCAATGAGTGCGTGAACTTTACCCGCTTTGCGAGAGCCAACATACACAGTGCCATCTTTGCCCACCGCCATTTGTCTTGCATTTTCAACATCTTTCGCAAAATAGCTCAGCTCATACCCTTTAGGTACTGAAAGGCGCGAAAGCATATCGTTTGCCAGCGCTGGTGAGCTTAATAACGCAACTGCCAGTGTCGTCGCTACCGTGGTCAATTTGCTATGTATTTTCATGTTAAACCTCTGCCTTATCTCCGTGCTGCTCAAGCCAAACTTTACGGTCGCCAGAGCGCTTTTTAGCTAACAGCATATCCATCATTTCGAGGGTTTGTTCAGGCTCATCTAATGTCAGCTGAACTAAACGTCTAGTATTTGGATCCATGGTGGTTTCACGCAATTGCAACGGGTTCATTTCACCCAACCCTTTAAAGCGCTGTACGTTGACTTTACCGCGTTTCTTTTCGGCCTCAATACGATCTAATATGCCCTTTTTCTCATCTTCATCAAGGGCGTAGTAAACTTCTTTACCAACATCAATCCGAAATAGCGGCGGCATGGCAACAAAAACATGGCCCTTACGAACAAGCTCAGGGAAATGCTTCACAAAGAGTGCGCATAATAAAGTTGCAATGTGAAGCCCGTCAGAATCCGCATCCGCGAGGATACATACTTTGCCATAGCGCAAACCTGATAAATCTTCAGAGTCTGGGTCAATACCTAAGGCAACAGAAATATCATGTACTTCTTGCGAGGCTAAGATCTGTCCAGATTCCACTTCCCAAGTATTTAGGATTTTACCGCGCAGTGGCATGATTGCTTGAAACTCACGATCTCGTGCTTGTTTTGCCGAGCCACCTGCTGAGTCCCCTTCCACCAAAAAGATTTCTGAGCGTTCGGTTTCACTTCCAGAACAATCGGTTAATTTACCCGGTAAAGCTGGACCCGAAGTGACTTTTTTACGAACCACTTTTTTCGCAGCACGCAAACGTTTTTGCGCATTGCTGATACACAGCTCAGCAAGTAACTCTGCCGTTTCAGTGTGTTCATTTAACCATAAACTAAAGGCGTCTTTGACAATGCCAGATACAAAGGTAGCGCAAGAACGTGATGACAGCTTTTCTTTGGTTTGACCGGCAAATTGTGGATCTTGCATTTTAACCGACAAGACATAACTACAGCGGTCCCAAACATCATCAGGCGTCAGTTTAACGCCACGCGGGATCAGGTTTCTGAACTCACAAAACTCACGCATTGCTTCAAGTAAGCCTTGGCGTAACCCATTTACATGAGTCCCGCCTTGCGCCGTTGGAATAAGGTTTACGTAGCTTTCAGCGATAGATTCGCCGCCCTCTGGCAACCAATGAAGCGCCCAATCAACCCCTTCGGTTGAGCCACTGAAACTGCCTGTAAATGGAGATTTCGGCAGCACTTCATAGCCTTCAGCGCTGTCTTTTAGGTAATCTTCAAGACCTGCCTCATAGTGCCATTCTTGCGTTTCTTTCGTCTGTTTATTTACAAAACGAATCCTAAGCCCAGGACACAATACAGCCTTAGCTTTGAGCAAGTGGTTTAACTTAGTAATTGAGAAGTTAGCTGAGTCAAAATAACTCGCGTCGGGCCAAAAGTGTACTGAAGTGCCGGTATTACGCTTACCAACGCTGCCGGTCACTCTTAAGTCTTCAACTTTATCGCCGTTTTCAAATGCCATTTCATAGATTTGCGCATCGCGTTTAACGGTAATTTCGACTCGAGTCGACAACGCATTAACAACCGATATACCCACCCCATGAAGACCACCAGAGAACTGGTAGTTTTTATTGGAAAACTTGCCCCCAGCATGAAGCTTGGTCAGGATCAATTCAACCCCAGGCACGCCCTCATCTGGGTGAATGTCCACGGGCATACCTCGACCGTCATCGATGACTTCAAAGGAGTTGTCTTCATGCAAGATCACGTCAATCTTGGTGGCATGTCCAGCTAAGGCTTCATCGACACTGTTATCGATAACCTCTTGGCCTAAATGATTAGGTCTGGTGGTATCGGTATACATGCCAGGACGGCGCTTAACTGGCTCTAAGCCATTGAGTACCTCAATAGCTTCGGCATTATAGTTTTGCTGACTCATAGGCTAGTTCTAGTTATCTTTTTATCCGCTAGTATATGCACAACGTACAGTTTTGAGCAGAGCTTTGTGCATAAATTCTAATTTTTGATAGTTAAAAATTTGGTGATGGTGTCAAAATAGCGTGGAAATTCAACAAAGCTATGATCCCCACCAAACTCAATAATTTGACGACAATGACTATAATAACGCACCGCCTCTGCAAAAGGCAGCACCTCGTCGCCCGTTTGTTGCAATAATAGCAAGTTTTCTGGATTACTAAGCTGCTCGACATACATGGATTTTAACGCATCAATATGTTCATAATGCAGCTCATAATGACAGTCCTGATAAGGATTGTATTGTGGTCCAAGGTAGTCATTTAATAATGAAAAAGGCCTAACTGCAGGGTTTATCACCACCGCTTTACAGCCAAGATGTTGCGAAAAATAGGTGGCGTAATAGCCGCCTAACGAGCTACCTAACAACACAGTATCAGAATCAATGACGCTATCCAACTGTGCCAATGCGACTCTCGGGTCATAATGTAGTCTTGGGACAAGGTATGGCGTTTGTTTATCCATCATATATTCACCAAACGCCGTCGCTTTATAGGATAGCTCAGAGCTATTAAAGCCGTGAATATAAACTACTTTCCGAGCCATTTTACCTCTGTTGTTATAGCGCTTTTACTAAATACGATGACACGATAAGCGGGACCCAAATCAGACTGATACCAGTCCTTTGTGTGCTTATCAAATTGGATTGATGTTGCAGGCGTAGCGTAGATAGGTAAAGTGCGAAATTGTTGTTGATATTCATTATGCACATGACCATGAAATAGCCCTAAGACTTGCTCTGAATCCACCAACAGGTTTAACAGTGCAGGACCATTTTCGAGCATATGTTTATCTAAATAGCCATCTATCGGCCTAGGATGGTGGTGAGCAAATACAATCGTATTGTTGATCTTATTGTTAAGCTTGTCTTTGAGCGCACCTAAATGTGACTTAGCACACCATCCGGCGGGTGTTTCACCTTTTGAGTTTAACAGTAACACCTGCCCAAACGGACCTGTGATGCATTTATGACGGACGATTTGCCCAGCACTTATTTCTTCGAGTAAAGCTAGCTCGTCGTGGTTACCCGGCACCCAAAGCACAGGACATTGCAACTTACTCTCTCTCACTAAACGGGCAAACTCTTGATAAGAAGCCGCACTGTGATCTTGTGTTAAATCACCGCCAAACACCAAACAATCAAAATGCTCTTTTGCCATCGCGGCGAGAGTGCGTTCAAGGTTAGCGGCGGTATTTACCGCAAAATATTCCCCAGAGGGCATGGCAAACAAATGACAATCCGTAAAATGGCCAATACGAATTTGCGCTTTATCGAATTGCAGCTCAAGATCAAACCAAGCCATTGTTTACATCCCAGTTTAAATGCACGCGGCCTTTTTCTAAACACACCATAAGCCAATCAGCTAAAAACGCATTTATTTGATACTTTTCATCTTTTTGGTGCATATCAGGATTTGGGTAGCCATAGGATGGCTTTATTCGACGATGATAATCACGGTGAATTACTTCAGCCACTTTAGCATCATGGTAGAGGCGCACAGACAAAGAGAAGTGTGGTAGATGGGCGCTTACTGTCGCCATCTGCTCGATGTGAATGTCCGTTGTGTATTTACTGACTCCAGCTACGCTCAAACTGTATCGCGCAGAGGCTAAGTCAATCACTCGACTCTCACCGACCACTTCTTCAGGTAGCAATTTTAGCGCCCGTAAATAATTACGTTCGCACAGCGTGATGTAACGGGGCAGAGATTGAATATACTGCTTTGAGCTCAGCACTTGTGACAAAAATACGACTCCTAAACTGCTTCTATATCCGCGCTTTATTTAATGCCAACCATTGTAGACTAATAACAGTGGCAGCGTTATCGATTTCCTCATTATCAAGACGTGCAAGGGCTTCATCAAGTGGCATCACATGCACTTTGATATCTTCACCTTCTTCAGCCAGTCCATAAACCCCACCCGCTTCAGATAAATCAGCAAGCGCTAAATACAAATATAGTCGTTCTGTTGTACCACCTGGGCTTGATAAATAAGAGCGCATATAAATGAGCTTATCCAGCTCAAGTCCAGCTTCTTCTTTGGCTTCTTTTCTTGCTACACTCTCATAATCTTCGCTCCCTTCAGCCATCCCTGCAATGCATTCCAAAAGCCAAGGGGAATTTTTTGAAGCCAACGCCCCTATGCGAATTTGCTCAATAAGCAACACGCTGTCTGTAATAGGATCATACGGCAATATTGCAACCGCATGACCACGCTCTAATATCTCGCGAGTTATCGGCTCTGATACCCCACCATTAAATAAGGCGTGAGTAAATTGGTACTTGTGAATGGTGAAAAAACCATTGAAGATTGTTTCTATTGAAGAAACATTGACGTCGACTTTGTTGAATTGACTCAAAGGTTTCATAAAATAATCCTGTATTTTTTAATAGCAACGGTTTAAAAGCTAACCAATCGCCCTTATAGTAGGGTCATACCTGAATAAGTAAACGAAGTCGTTTACCTTTAACTTTTTCCACTTTACAATACCCAAGTGGTATTAATATATTCTGTTACACTTGTTGGCGATGTTTTACGCATTTGGTCTTTAATTGGGCCGCAAAAACAGGGTAACATGCTGACAGTATAAAAATTGTCTAAGGACTGAGCGAAAAATGAAAAAAACTCTACTATCATTAGTTGTTGGGTTGTCGTGCGCACTTTCAAGCAGCCTGTCCCACGCGGAAGACCTACTGCAAGTATACGACATTGCAACGGCTAACGATCCTACCGTATTAAAGGCTAAAGCGCAGGCTGATGCGCAAAAATATGCACAAGACCAAGCGTTAGGCGTATTGCTACCTCAGCTTGGCTTTCAAATGAGTTATACCGATGTCACATCAGAAGGCGCCCTGAACGATCAGCATGATGGTACTGGTTACACTTTACATGAGTCTGACACTGACACTTTTCAGCGTTCAATCTCTTTGAACCAAACCATCTTTAATATGGCATCTTGGCAAGGACTATCGATTGCCGAAAAGCGTGCTATGCAAGCGGCAACACAGTATGAACAACAAAAGCAAACTCTAATCGTCCGTATCGCTGAAGGTTACTTTAATGTGCTAAGCGCATTAGATAGTCTAGAGTTCGTACAAGCAGAGAAGCGCGCTATCGAACGTCAGCTTGAACAAACGAAGCAGCGCTATGAAGTCGGATTAACCGCGATCACGGATGTGCATGAAGCAAGAGCGCAATTTGACCGTGCAGTTGCAGACGAAATCATAGCTGGTAATGCTGTTGAAACAGCACGTGAAACATTACGTACAATTACGGGTAAGTATCACGCTAAGTTAGATAAGTTGAATACTGAAACCTTCTCAACAGTTAAGCCCACGCAAAATACGAACGATTTTATCGAGATTGCAAAAGCGAAAAACTTAGACCTTCAAGTTGCAAAATCCGCGGTTGACATCGCAAAAGACCAAATAGATTTAGCAAACGCGGGGCACTACCCTACACTAAAATTAAACGCTACTTATTCTGATTCTTTAGCTGACAGTGCAGGTAGACAACACGCACCACGTAGTGACAGAACTTCAGTAGGTTTAACGTTGGACGTACCAATTTACACTGGTGGTCAAACCGTTGCGGCGACCGATCAAGCTCGTGCAAACTTTGTTGCTAGCAGCGAAGATATGGAAGCAGCAATGCGTAACATGACACGTTCAGTGATCACGTCTTATAATCAAGTGGTTTCAGACGTTGCAACTTACCGTGCGCTAGAACAAGCGGTTGTTTCAGCAGAAAGTGCATTGCAAGCAACTGAAGCGGGTTTTGATGTAGGTACTCGTACTATCGTGGACGTACTCGTAAGTACGCAAAACCTGTATAACGCGAAACGTAACTTAGCTGACATTCGTTATCGCTATGTACTTTCGTCGCTGCGCTTAAAACAAGCAGCAGGTACACTATCTCGTACCGATCTTGAAGCAATCAACCAAGGTTTAATTGAAGGCTAAGCACTTCGATTATCATCTCTGAAAAGGCCAGCTATGCTGGCTTTTTGTATTTTTACAGCAATATAGATAAACTAGCCGCTTCAATTAAGTCTTAGGTATATTACTTTGGTTACTCACTCACCTTTCAAATGGTCATTCTTAGCACCTAAATTTTGGCTGACTTGGCTTGGTGTTTTCGCCCTGTATTTAATCTCATGGCTCCCGCAAAGTGTTCAATTTGCACTGGGTAGAGGCCTTGGACGTCTAGTCCATAAATATATGAAACGTCGCCGTCATATTGCTGATGTCAATTTGAAACTTTGCTTTCCACACCTAACTGAAGCAGAACACAAAGCTATGCTCCTAAAAAATATGGAAAATACCGGCATAGCAACACTTGAAACGGGGATGGCGTGGTGGTGGCCAAAATGGCGCATCAATCAGGTGGTGGGCTCGATTAAAGGGCTCGAGCATATTGAAGCCGTGCAAAAACAAGGAAAAGGGGTACTTATGCTGGTCCCCCATATGTTGCATCTTGAGATGGCGAGCCGAGTGCTAGGCACAAAAATGCAAGGTGTTGGCTTTTATCGCCCACACAATAATCCACTTATGGAGTTTTTTATGACCCGTGGGAGACTGCGCTCAAATGAGTATTTAGTCACCAAGCGAGACGTCAAAGGGTTATTGAAAACGCTCTCGAGCAACCGCGTTTGTTATTACCTGCCTGATCAAGATTATGGCCGCAAGCGCTGCGAGTTCGCACCTTTCTTTGCAGTTCCTGATGCTGCAACAACAACTGGTACTTTATTATTTTCTGCGAGTAAAAAGGCTGAGACTTTAAGCTTACACTGTACGAGGGATGCGAAAGGGATGTATCATTTAGACATACAACCTATTTTAGAATCATTCCCAAGTGGCAATGATCTTGCGGATGTTACTCGCGTCAACGAGAGAATGGAGCAAGCAATCAATTGTGCGCCGGATCAATATATGTGGGTGCATCGTCGCTTTAAAACGCGACCTGATGAAAAGGCACCTTCACTTTATTAGGGCTTAGAGTCTTGGAGTAGTTTGAAATGGCTAAGAAGAAAAAAAATAAATTATCGTCAATCTGGTTTTGGACGAAACACCTATCACTAGGTGTGTTACTCATTTGGGCTGCCTACTATTTTCTTTTTGGTGCCTCTAAAGACATGAACTTTAGGGAAACCACCAATGTTGCAGCGCAAGGCCTGTCGCAATTTTACGAAAGCTTTAGAAATAGCATGAGCAATCGTGATACTGATCGTGAAAAGTACGTTATCACGCTCGGCAAGCCCACCTATCCTCTTGATGACGCACTAGCGCAAAGAGCGCTTGCTGTTAAGCCATCTAACCCTAAATGGACCGGTGAAAAACAACCAAGACGCTTTGATACTGGAGATACCCTAAAAGATGTGCTTACTAAGCAAGCCAAAGAAGAAGGTGTGGAACTGTTCTGGTATCTAGAGCGTGATTATGTGGTGAAATACAACTTCCGTCTTGATACCGACTTTGTTTCTGCACTCTATCAGGTTGGAACGGCGATAAACGACGACTTTGAATTTCAAGTCTATACATTTTTCTGTCCGCGAGAGCGTGCTGCGGTTATCACCGAAAACCCACCAATCTATGTACGTGAGAACTGTCGTAAGCTAGCGGGCTAACAAAATACAAGCTTCCTTTTAGGTCTTTATGCTTAAAGGAAGCATTCATAGCAATTAGTCTTAATACTTGCTCAATTTGAAGGAGCAAACCGGATGTTAAGTGTGTTAAAGCTTTCTCATTTTGAACAACCAAATAGCAAAGCTCTCGCCTGGCCTACATGGATGTTGGTATCTCGCGATAACAGGACGCAGTAGCGGTGTTATCAACAAAATTTTCTCGCCTCAAAATAGCTCACTAATTAAACGAATTGGTATTACACCAAAGCCCTACCCTTTAAAGAAAAAATAACCATATAAATCAAACAATTAAATTTATTCAGCACAATTACTCTTAATATAAATACCCTATTTCAACCATACTTCTAAAAGTTAATTTATATCGTTTAGCTCAATAAAAACACAAATAAAACTTTACAAAAAATAACAAAGGATCAAATATAGAAACAAATAATAAAAATAAAAAAACAATGAGCATCATGTTTAACACCTTGATTTCCTTTTTTACGGGCATTACTTTGGCTTCTGCTTATTTTATCTTCTCCACTAATCAGCCACAGGTTGCAGAGTCAATTAATAAAACTCATCTACAAACTATTAATACACTTCAAACAGAGTTAGCGCAGATCGAATCTAAAAATAGTGAATTGCAAAAGAGATTAGTTGAAAGCCAAACAAAGAGAGACTCAAACTTTACGAACTTAGATACCACAGACGAGCTTCAATCAACCTTCTCTCAACTGCCAAAACCTGAACTATCAGCGCCTCGCGCTGTTTCACTTGATAACTTGAAGGTTGTCAATGTTATGCCCACGGTCAGTCACTTGTCTGCCGAGATGGAGCTTGATGATGCTGAAAAAGTCGAATTACAAGAAGCCTTAATGGCAAAGGCAAATCAAGACTATGAGATCTGGGAGCATTATCAAGCGACAGCATCATTAGATCCTACGAATGTTTCTCAAATTCGAGCTGATTTCGAATATAAACTACAAAATAATGCCAAGTCTTTCGCAACAACCGTAAGCAGCTTATTAACCGCAGATCAAATTAAGCAATATCAAGCCTTTGAATTAAGAGAGCAAAAGCTGTTAGCAAGTCAAAAGTTAGCCATGTTACAAAATGAATTAAATAAAATTGAATTATCAGAGTATCAAAAACAAGAGGTATCTCGATTAAGTCAATCTGTTTTTAGTACGCCAAGTGATATCACGCTAGGTACCGCAGGCAGCCCTTATGCCAAGCAACAAGTTTCCACCGACTTTGAAAAGCTGGCTGAAATAAAGTCACTTTTCAATGAACAGCAGCTCCTACAGTTTACATACTGATCAAAGTTGCATTTAACTATAACTAATAATAAAGGAATAAAATGAAGAACTTTTATCTATCCGTATTAGGAACTACACTACTCGCATGTAGCTCAGTCTCTGAAGCCAGAATTGACTGCCCAGGAGGGCAAGGTTATTGGGATTATCAAACACGACAAGTTCAAGTTTGTGACACTGAAACGAGAACGGTTGAAACGACAAAAAGACATTGTAGCTATGGGGGTGTCACTTGGTTAGGCCATTTATGGCATGAACCAGACTTTCCACTACCAATGACAAGCTATGAAACAGGCTTGAGGATCATTGAACAGTCTAATGCTTGCCCTTCTAGCGTTTACACTTCAAGAACTGGAACTTATTGGTACACAGATCCAGAAGGAAGAAGGTGGATTAGCAATTACACTTACAGCGGTAATATAGGGTTAACTAACAACAAGCTAGTAACTACAACATCAACCGAGACAATTAAGACCAACTGCCGCACGGAAACTCAAACAGTGAGAGTGTGGCGTTGTGGCATGATCCCTTAACAGCAAATATTTGAAGTAAGGCCAATCACCCCACGTGTATTGGCTTTACTTATTCACCTCGCTAACATCGTTATGTAGCTTGTTTTCTCCAATGGAATAACATTAAGTTCAGATAAAAAGCAAACTGAAATACTGACTTTCCACCTTGCCTAGGACTCTCAGCGCTAGAACTGGATGCTAGAAGGTATTAATTACCCAAAGTTCAGGCTAAATACCCAAAGTGGAGCGCCAAATATCACTAACAGCGTTTCTCATGCTTTCGCATTCCGTTAAACTGATACATCGAGCGCCCGAATTAAGGCATTGATAATGATAAGTATCCCGATAAAAACAATAAGCATCCACTAAACTTTTGCACTCCCCCTCTGATAAGACTGAGACCTGCTTCGCAACCTCTAAAATACGAATATTATCTGGGTAGATGCAAAGCTCTGGGTACTGATTACCATATCGTAAAACGATAAATTGACTGATAAATTCAATATCAGTCATCCCACCCACCCCCTGCTTTAAGTCAAAAAGGCTATCGCTATCTCGGTTAAGGTGGGTTCGCATTTTTTCACGCATATTGCGAACATCTTCCGCCAATTTAGGCACGTCTCGCTGCTGCATTAGTATTGCATGTCGTATTTCCTCAAATCGTGCGGCCATTTGCGGCTCACCTAACACCATACGAGCTCTGACCAGCGCCTGATGCTCCCATGTCCAAGCTTGCTCTAACTGGTATTGGTAAAAACTTTCTAGATTGATAGCGAGTAAGCCCGAGTTTCCTTCAGGGCGAAGTCGTGTATCTAATTCGTAAAGCATGCCAGAGAGCGTTTTGGTATTGAACAAATGCATTAAACGCTGTGCCAGCTTCATATAAAACTGTCTTGAAGAGATAGGTTTATCACCTTGAGTTTGGCTTTCGCCGTCACGATTATGCACAAACACTAAGTCTAGATCTGAGTTGTAACCGAGCTCATATCCCCCCGCCTTGCCATACGCTATTACAGCAAAGCCTTTTTCTTTTATTGTTGCACCTTCAGGCGCGCCAAAACGCGCGACCATGTGCCCCCAAGCAATATCGACGGCTTTTGCGATAATCGCCTCAGCAAGCGCAGTTAGATGATCGCTCACCTTCATAATATCCAACACGCCAGTGGCGTCTGCAGCCGCGACTTTTAGCTGATGCGTTTGTTTAAATTGTCGCAGCGCTTCCATCTGTAGCTCAACATCTTGCTCATCTATACGTAAAAATGCTTGCTGGATCTCGTTTTTATAGGCCGTTAATGGCAAAGGTTTATAGAGAGTTTGTGGGTCGATAAGCTCATCAAGAAGGATCGGGTATTTCGCAATATGCTCAGCAATCCACGCGCTATGACAACAAAGCTTGATAAGTTGAGTCAATGCACCGTGATTTTCATACAGTAGCTCCAAATATGCAGTGCGAGATGCTACTTTATTGATCACACTGAGCACGCGAGCAAGTGCCGGCTCCATGTTTTGTTTACTGAGCTCTCGCAGCAAAGCAGGCATTAACTTATCAAGAATATCGCGACCACGCGTGCCCGCCTGCTTTTTACTTAGTCCTTGTTTAAACTCCACCAAGTCAGTTTGCCAAGTCTCAAAACACGGTGCAGCTCGGCACTGGCCTAGCTGAGCAATTTCTCCCGTTTGCCACGCATAAACTGCGCTATCGTCTTCATCTAACTCTTCTTCAGGCGGTTGACCAATGACTTGACTAAACTCAGCCCGGATATGCTGCGTCACAACCTTTAGCATTTGCTCGACTTCAGCGTAATCGTTACATTGCAATAAGTGGCTCAGGCGCAGACAGTCTAAGTTGTTGTCGGGTAAAGTTTGCGTTTGTTTGTCGTCAAATGCTTGTAGATATTGCTCAACTTTACGCAGCACTAAATAGTTCTCATGCAGACGGTTTTTGACCTCAATAGGGACAATTTCAAGCGTTTCAAGCTCTTCTAACGCCTGTAACAATGAAGGGGTTTGTAATGGCGTTTCGCGACCGCCGCGTATCAGTTGCAAAGCCTGCACAATAAACTCTACTTCTCGAATGCCACCAGCGCCCAGCTTTATGTTATTCGTTAAGCCTTTGCGTCTCACCTCTTGGGCAATCATGTTTTTCATCTTTCGCAGTGAATCTATCACAGAAAAGTCGATATAACGGCGATAGACGAACGGCCGGATTAAGTCGTAAAACTCTTGCCAATACAGCGACGGTTCACCAATTGGTCGCGCCTTTAACATCGCATAGCGCTCCCATTCTCGACCTTGATCTTGATAATAATCTTCCATCGCGGCATAGCTCATTACCAAAGGACCACTATCCCCAAATGGTCTTAAACGCATATCGACTCTGAATACTTGGCCATCAATGGTAACTTGATTAAGCGCTGAAATAAGTTTTTGTGCCACTCGAGTGTAAAATACTTGCGCCTCAATGCTACGCCGGCCACCGGATGTGTCGACACTTCTTGGATAGGCAAAGATCAAATCGATATCAGAGGAAAAATTCAACTCCTTACCGCCAAGCTTCCCCATGCCTAATACCGTCATGGGTATCGAGTTACCAGCCTCATCTTTTGGTGAGCCTGATTGCGCTTCTACGCTTAAGTACGCCCATTGATAAGCATTTGAAATCAAAGTATCGGACAGCTGGGAAACATAGCGGATGCTGTCATCAATCTCATTGCCTGCAACCAAATCCAGCCACATCACTTTAAGCCAATACTTTAAGCGATAGTGACGCAGCTGCTGCCAAGCTTGTTTTTCTTCAACCAATGGCGCGGAGAAGTCAAACACATCAGGACAGTCGCGCATTTGCATCTGCGTATCATCGAGCAACCAAGCTCCCCACTCAGGAAATCGTGCAAGCGTACGCTCGGCAAAATCACTCAGCGCCAGTAACCGTGCCAGTTTGGGCTCCATCGGTGCATCACCATAAATCATTTGGTAACGCTCTTGAGCAAGCGTATTCAGCGCTGCTTGAACAAACAATTCCGACATAAAAAACTCCACGGTAGACTGGCTCTCTTTGTGAGCAGTGTTATAGTAACTCTATCTAAAACACAACCTTACACCGAGTATGAGTTATTTGTCTTTAAACAATATCAACTTTTTAGCGATTTTGATTTGCTTTGTCATTGTCT
Organism: Pseudoalteromonas sp. OF7H-1; assembly: GCF_022347825.1. Taxonomy (NCBI): domain Bacteria; kingdom Pseudomonadati; phylum Pseudomonadota; class Gammaproteobacteria; order Alteromonadales; family Pseudoalteromonadaceae; genus Pseudoalteromonas; species Pseudoalteromonas sp. OF7H-1. The sequence continues at coordinate 16,228 of NZ_JAKRFX010000003.1, forward strand.
GCGGTTTGACTATTTTGCTGCGCTTAATGATCCAGCGTAGCGCCAACAATCTTCTGGATGACGAGCTCGCACAACGTGACAACTTTGCACTTGGGATCAGCTATGCCAGTCAAGTGACGATGCTGTGTGTTTGTGTTGCATATTTATTCAATGATTTAGGTGTGGTGAGAGCGCAGGCACACCCTCTGCAAGTGGCCTTACATATTGGGTTGATTATTGCCTTTGTATACTTCGGCCAATGGATCCATCGCAAATGGATTTTGTATCAGTTTGACGAAGAAGAAGCGATTTTAAAGCAAAATATCTGCGCCGCGATGGTGGACTCAGGCATGTTACTCGGTAACACCATATTGGTGCTTGGTTTATATCATTGGGTGCATCCGAAAGGCTGGAGCGATCTATTAGTCGTAGCCCTTGGCTTTATGCTATTGCAGCTGCTTTATACGCTAGATAGTAAAATCAGAGAAAGTCGTTTTGCCAAGTTTAACCAAGGGGCTTCTTTACAACAAAACTTTAATCTCAGAAACACTTCGATTGGTATTCGTTATGCGGGCAAATCCATCGGCCTCTCTTTAGCCATGTATGCGGGACTGCACAGTGCTCCCTACCATGGTGCAAAAGTGGTAGAAAACTTGTTTTCGGTTGTCATGCATTGCGGTGTAATGTGGCTTTTTCTTTACATTGGTAGCTACGTATTACTGCATTTATCCTTACCTAAGGTCAATATTGGCCTAGAGGTAGACCATCAAGATAACGTTGGTATCGCATGTTTGGAGTTTGCGGTTTTCTGCTCCATAGGCTATTTACTTATTAACTTGTTTTCGGTGTAACGCAATACTGCATGAATGCTTTAAGTGATGGATTTTTACTGGTAGATAGCAATTGGGATTTTAGCCAAGAACTCGTCGAGCATTTGCAAAACGTGCGCTCTAGCCAAGCCAGTAATATTATTATCGCAGGTGACAACACCAAACAAATGCTCAAGATGATGTTTAAAGAGCAAATAAAAGACTACTGTTATTGTGACTTTGACAATGAAATTAGCGTTTCTGAACTTGCCAGCTATTTGCATCGTCACCATAACATTCATGCCGTGCTGCTCTATTCTCTGGACTATCATTTAGCCACCGAGGAGCAGCGCTTTATTTTTGATTCTCTTCACCCCCACCGGTTTTTAATAGAACAATCCCCGCAAGGTTTTCAGATCACTAAACTGCACTCACAAGCATTAATCAATCACTTATCTTGTCATCCGGATACCGCTGGCCTCCCCGACCCTGACTTGATGCTTGCCAAGCTCACCGGGTTACTATGCGGTAAAGCTAAAGTGGCAGGATGATGTAGACTAACCGTGCGCGAGCGCTTACCATTGCCACAAAACAGCAACTGAATAATCGAATTATGCGTATTCCACATATTTATCAAGACTCGCCTTTGGCCATTGGTGTGCCAGTTACTTTGGATGATGACGCCGCAGGACACATAGGCCGAGTGCTTAGAATGACAACCAAAGATAAAGTCAGCCTGTTCAACGGACAAGGCGGCGAGTACCTATGTCAATTAAGTGAAGTTGGGAAAAAGAAAGTTGTTGCTGTACCTGAATCATTTGAAGACAAAAATGTAGAATCTCCACTAGCCATACATCTTGGGCAAGGGATTTCTCGCGGTGATAAAATGGACTTCACAATTCAAAAGTCGGTAGAGCTGGGCGTGAGCGAAATTACCCCTTTGTTTACCACGCGCTGCGGCGTTAAATTAAGTGGTGAGCGTCTAGCAAAAAAACACCAGCAATGGCAAAAGATAGCAATTGCCGCGGCCGAGCAATCCGGACGTAATACCATCACTGTTATTCACCCGCCGATGGAGTTGTCTGAGTGGCTGGCACAGCAAAGCGACGAGTTAAAAATCACACTACATCCTCGCGCCGAACATTCAATAAAAACACTGCCTTATACCCAGTCTGGGATCCGCTTTTTAGTGGGCCCTGAAGGCGGCTTTACCGATGAAGAGCTAGACGCCACCGCTCAACAACGGTTTGTGGATGTCCGTTTAGGCCCACGTGTACTACGTACAGAAACCGCAGCGCTAACGGTACTGAGCGCACTACAGCTGCAATTTGGCGATTTAGCACTTTAAATACACAGAGCAACCCCCATATCATGGGTAAACTCAGCAAGCGCAATGGGAGCGTCTATGACGATTAAATTAGGGATCATTTCCGATCCAATCAGTGGCTTTAACATTAAAAAAGACACCGGGTTTGCCATGATGCTGGCGGCACAACAGCGCGGCTATGAATTGTATTACATGGAAATGAATGACCTTTTCTTGTACCAAGGCGTTGCCAAAGCGACCGCAGCAAAAGCGCAGGTATTTGACGATACTTCCCATTGGTATGAACTAGCTGAGAAACAAGAAATCGATTTAGGCGACCTCGACGTTATTTTAATGCGTAAAGATCCGCCTTTTGACACTGAATATATTTACGCCACTTATATTCTTGAGCGCGCTGAACTTGCGGGATCGCTTGTGGTAAATAAACCACAAAGCCTGCGCGACGCCAATGAAAAGCTCTTTACTGCGTGGTTTAGCGAACATACTCCAGATACTTTGGTTACGCGTAATCAATCACAAATTCGCGAGTTTTTAGCTAAACATGGCGATATCATTCTCAAGCCTTTAGATGGGATGGGCGGCGCGTCTATTTTTAGAGTGAAACAAGATGATGCAAATATTGGCGTGATCTGCGAAACACTTACCGAGCATGGTTCTCGCTATGCGATGGCGCAAAACTATATCCCAGCCATTAAAGACGGTGATAAGCGCGTGTTAGTGGTAGATGGTGAAGTGATGCCATACTGCTTGGCTCGCATTCCACAGGGCGGTGAAACTCGTGGTAATCTCGCGGCAGGTGGCCGTGGTGAAGCAAGACCTATTAGCGAATCGGACCGGAAAATTGCCGAAGCCATTGCCCCAACGTTGAAGGCAAAGGGCCTGATATTCGTTGGCTTAGATATCATTGGCGATAAGCTTACCGAAATCAATGTCACCGCACCAACTTGCGTGAAAGAAATTGAAGCGGCATATGACATTTCAATTATGGATAAGTTTTATGATGCGATCGAGCGAAAACTCGACCATACTAAAAACTAACCATTAAGGGGGTCTGGTTATGAAATCACTCGCTAATCACTTTTTAGTGGCAATGCCCAGCATGGACGACCCTTTTTTCAATCATACGGTAACCTATCTTTGTGAACACAGCGAAGATGGTGCGATGGGGTTGGTGGTAAACCACCCTATCGATATCACCGTGGGCGAATTGCTTGATCAAATTGATATCGATAACGACAAATCTAGCCAAGCGGCTAAGGTAAATATCTACGCCGGTGGGCCTGTTCACACCGACAGAGGTTTTGTACTACATACGCCAAAGTTTGGTTACGCCTCAAGCCAAGAGCTTAGCTCCGAAATTATGATCACCACATCAAAAGATGTTTTAGCCTCTTTAACGTCATCACACTCTCCCGAAGGTTTTATCATCACCTTGGGCTATGCTGGATGGGTAAGTGGTCAACTAGAGAAAGAACTGAAAGAAAACACTTGGTTAGTCGTCGAGGCTGACCCCGAAATCATATTTAATACGCCACCCGAAAAGCGTTGGGAAAAAGCAGTGCAAATGCTTGGTATCGACGTTGCACAATTAAGCTCGCAAGCGGGTCATGCGTAACTAGCCTGTAATTTTGAGCTTAGGTTAATAAACGAAGTATTCATGGAAAACAAAAAAGAAAAAGTGCCTAAAGGTAAACGTAGCGTCATTGGGTTTGACTTTGGCACTAAAAGTATCGGCTTGGCCATCGGCCAAGAAATCACCGCAACCGCATCAAGCCTAGGTGCTGTAAAGGCAAACGATGGCATTCCAAATTGGGATGACATCGCTGTATTCATTAACGAATGGCAACCTGATTTATTGGTGGTTGGCTTACCACTGAATATGGATGGTACCAATCAAGATTTAACATTCAGAGCAAAAAAGTTTGCTAACCGCTTGCATAACCACTTCCGGTTGCCGGTAGAAACACAAGATGAGCGCTTGACGACAGCAGACGCCAGAGCACGCTTATTTGAACAAGGAGGCTATAAGAACCTTGCAAAAGGTAAGGTAGATGGCATGTCTGCTTGTATCATTCTTGAAAGCTACTTTGAAGCAATGTGGGAATAGCTAGTCTAACTCTTGGGCCTGTTGAGCTTTATGGCTTTATTTTCCACCAAGTGAATTGATATTTATGCACGGCATAGTCGGTGTAGTGATAACACACTAAAAATATCAATCTAGCGCCGACCTTTAATATCAAAAATTCAGTACTGATATTAAAGGTACGGCTAACTGTCTGTAAAAACCCATCATATTTAACGGACTCTCAACGCTTTCAATCACCAGCAGTAAGGCAACTCTTATTCCCTAAACACTATGGTGAAATCGCCATTGTTGTACACCTAGCAAAGCAACTCTAGCCGCGAATAGTGTATGAATGACTAGCGGATCTCCTGTACGGGGTTTACGACTTGGTACTTATCCAAATCTGGTATTAACCCAGCTTGCTGATATGCGCTAGTGATCCGGCCTTGCTCACGAAGTATTGCAAGACCTTTTTGTAATGCAGCAAACGCTCGTTCACCTTCTGGATGAAGCCGAGACACCGCAAAGTGCCTGCTGTCGTTTAACAGCACGACTAGATGTTCATTAGCAATGAGCTCAACATCTTCCAAAACAAAACGATTATCTAGCTTCGGCATAAGCGGCATCAACATAAAGTCGACCCAACCTTTGCTCACCATACGCGCTTGTGACATCCAATCGGATTCAGCATGAAGCTGTTTAAGCGGAAGTGACTCCAAGGTTTGCCAATCGGTCTGCCACTTAGGGTTCGATACCGAAGTTAGCTGGGTGAGCCCTTGCTCCTCTTTTAGCTGCTTTACTTTTTGATTATCTATCCCGTGATAAATACCAGCAAAATACTGACCTTTTTGAATAACCGGCTCACTGATAAAAAGCAGCCGACCTTTATTTTCAAGGTCTGCTTTCCAATAACTATCAAAGTGAAGTAGTTGTTCCCCTTTTTCAAGCAAATTGGATTCACGAAAACTGACAAAGCCTGGCGTAAAAATAAATGCTTTGTCGAAGCCACCTTTTTGCAAGGCTTGCTGTGCTATCACCATATCGACAACATCACGGCGTAAATACTGGCCACTAAAATCGGTAATTCTTGTGACGTCGCGTTCACCAACAAAACGTTGATAATCTGCGAGGACATCATCTCTAATAAAAACATTAAGTGCTTCGCTGGCATTAAGTACACCAGCAAAGCTCAGCACAAAAGCGAATAGATAGCTGCGTTTAGTTCTTCGAATCCAACCCATCTACCGTAACCCCTTGTAGGAAGCCCGCACCTTTTTGTTCATTATTTTGCAGCTTGATCATCAGGCGCAGATCGTTTGGCGAGTCAGCATGATGTAGTGCGTCGGCATAGTTGATCCGCTGCTGCTTATAAAGCTCAAACAACGCTTGATCAAAGGTTTGCATGCCCATGTCTTTCGATTTTGCCATTGCCTCTTTAATCGAGCCAATATCGCCTTTTTTAATAAGCTCGGCAACGAGTGGGGAGTTCAGTAACACTTCAATGGCCGCCTCTCGACCTTCGCCTTTTGAAGAAGGCACTAGTTGTTGCGCCACAATAGCGCGCAAGTTCAGCGCCAAATCGTACTTCAGTTTATCGTGCTTTTCTTTGGGGACTAAGTGCATGATACGGTCGATAGCTTGGTTAGCATTATTGGCGTGTAAGGTTGCAACGCATAAATGCCCCGTTTCAGCAAAGCTCAGTGCATACTCCATGGTTTCTTGCGAGCGAATTTCACCAATTAAAATAACATCTGGCGCTTGGCGTAATGAACTTTTTAAGGCAGATTCAAAACTGTCAGTATCAATGCCCACTTCACGCTGAGTAATGATGCTTTTTTGGTGTTGATGCACAAACTCAATAGGATCTTCAATGGTCAAAATGTGGCCACGTTGGTTACGATTGCGATAACCGAGCAGTGCAGCAAGCGAGGTTGACTTACCCGTGCCCGTACCACCCACAAATAACACTAAGCCACGTTTGGACATGATCACATCGGTCAGTACCGACGGTAAACCTAGCTCATTGACATCAGGAATAGCAGTAACGATACGGCGGATAACCATGCCCGCACAGTCTCGTTGCCAAAATGCAGAAACACGAAAACGCCCGATATCATTGGCAATCGCAAAGTTACACTCTTTAGTGTTAAAGAATTCTTGCTTTTGCTTGTCGCTCATAATCGAGGTAACAAGATTCAGTGACTGCTCGGCATTTAAGCTTTCTTCACTTAACGCTCTAAGTTCGCCATCAATTTTGGCGCTCACCGCAAGCCCTGCCGAGACGAACAAGTCGGATGCTTGCTGATCGGCCATCGCTTGCAAAAACGGTTCTATATTCATCGCTACACCACTACTTAATAGCCGCTATTAAACTGATTTTTGTCATGCGCTTTTGCACGCGCATCTTGCTGTGTGATCAAACCACGGTTTAATAAATTTGTAAGGCATTGATCCATGGTTTGCATACCGTGCATTGCACCGGTTTGAATTGCCGAATACATCTGTGCAATCTTGTCTTCACGAATAAGGTTACGAATAGCAGGGATCCCGAGCATGATTTCATGCGCTGCTATGCGCCCGCCGCCAACTTTTTTCACCAGTGTTTGTGAAATCACCGCTTGTAGCGACTCTGACAGCATAGAGCGCACCATGTCTTTTTCTTCACCTGGGAACACATCCACAATACGGTCGATGGTTTTAGGTGCTGAGGTAGTATGCAAAGTACCAAATACTAAGTGGCCTGTTTCCGCGGCAGTTAGCGCTAAACGAATGGTCTCAAGATCACGTAATTCACCAACTAAAATAACGTCAGGGTCTTCACGGAGTGCACTTCTCAGCGCCGCGTTAAAGCTGTGTGTGTCTCTATGTACTTCACGTTGGTTAATAAGGCTTTGCTTGTTGTCGTGAACAAATTCTATCGGGTCTTCGATGGTTAGAATATGGTGATGTTTGTTGTTATTAATATAATCCACCATCGCAGCCAGCGTGGTTGATTTACCAGAACCTGTCGGGCCGGTTACCAATACTAAGCCACGTGGGTTATCGGAAATTTTGGTGAAAATGTCTGGTGCCCCCAAATCATCTAAACTCAGCACTTGATTTGGAATGGTACGGAACACCGCAGCAGGACCACGATTTGAATTAAAGGCGTTAACACGAAAACGCGCCAGATTTGGCACTTCGAACGAGAAATCTACCTCAAGGTTTTGCTCATAGTCACGACGTTGATTATCATTCATAATATCGTAGATGAGGCTGCTGACGTCTTTTACTTCTAACGGCGGAATATTCACCCGGCGTACGTCCCCGTCAACACGGATCATAGGGGAAACACCTGAAGAAAGGTGTAAGTCAGATGCTTTGTGTTGAACACTAAAAGCCAATAATTCTGTAATATCCATTTATAACTCCACAATGAGCACTAGTACTATATGGTTACAATAGCAGAACGCTTAGATAACGCCTACGGCAGGATAGAAAAAGCCAAGCAAAACTGTCAATTCAGCGAAACAGTACAATTACTCGCGGTTTCTAAAACCAAACCTATCACCGATATTGAGGCTGCGATTGCGGCAGGTCAAACCCAATTCGGTGAATCTTACGTACAAGAAGCGGTTAATAAAGTTGCCTATTTCAAACAAAACAAAGCGCTTGAATGGCACTTTATTGGTCCAATCCAGTCCAATAAATCAAGATTAGTCGCCGAAAACTTCCATTGGGTACAAAGCGTGGATAGAGAGAAAATCGCACGCAGGCTAAATGAGCAAAGACCAACAAACTTAAAGCCACTCAAGGTGCTGTTGCAGGTCAATATTAGCGGTGATGACAACAAATCAGGTTGTCATCTCAATGAGGTTGATACGCTGGCGCAGTTTATTAATGACTGTCGTCAATTGGAGCTTCGTGGCTTGATGACTATCACAGAGCAAACCGATAATAAACAAAAGCAATTACAATATTTCCAGCAAATGCGCGCTTGCTTTGATAGACTAAAGGACCAATATCAACAGCTAGATACCTTATCGATGGGAATGAGTGGCGATTTAGATACTGCGATTGCAGCAGGTTCCACTATGGTTCGCATTGGTACTGATATTTTTGGCAAACGACAGTGAGGTGAATAACACAATGTCAAACAAGACAATTGCATTTATTGGAACGGGAAATATGAGCTATGCCATTATCGGTGGCATGATCAAAAGTGGCTTTGACGCGCAGTCTATTATTGCCACCAACCGCAATGCAGAGAAACTTGCCAAAGTCGCAGAGCAATTATCGGTAAGAACAACACAAGATAATCTAGAAGCAGTCGCCGCGGCTGACGTCATTGTCTTGTCTGTAAAACCACAGATGATGGCCGAGCTGTGTCAGACCTTTCAAGATGCAGATATTGATATTAGCAATAAACTGTTTATCTCTGTCGCCGCCGGAATTACCGTTGCACGACTGAGAGAAATGCTCGGCCAACCGGTAAAAATGGTGCGCTGTATGCCTAACACGCCATCGTTGCTAGGACGCGGTGTGTCTGGCTTGTATGGCGTCGACATCAGCGACGAAGAAAAAGACTATGTTGAGCAAGTATTTTCATCCACGGGGATTGCCCTGTGGCTTGATGAAGAGTCGAAAATCAACGACGTTATTGCGGTAACGGGTTCGTCTCCAGCGTATTTCTTCTTATTTATGGAAGCCATTGAAGAAAAGGCTAAAGCCCTAGGTTTTAGTCCTGAGGAAGCCAGAAAGCTTGTGCAGCAAACTGCGCTAGGCGCAGCTGAAATGGCATTATCACAACCAGAAATTAGCATCGCTCAGCTACGCGCTAACGTCACCTCTAAAGGTGGCACAACCCACGCAGCCGTTGAGCACTTAAAAGCACAGCAATTACCAAAAACCGTAGCGGACGCGATGGATGCATGTATCGCGCGCGCTGAAGCAATGGAAAAAGAAATCTAAAGGTGACCAATGAATGCCATGCAATTTTTAGTCGGGATCGTATTTGATCTATTTTTAATGGTCGTATTACTACGATTCTGGTTGCAGCTTGTCAAAGCGGACTTTTATAACCCGCTAAGCCAAGCGGTTGTTAAAGCAACCTCTTTTGCCGTGAACCCACTGAGAAAAATCATTCCGGGTGTGGGCGGTTTAGATCTTGCCTCTTTGGTGCTGGCATTCATTATTGGCTTTGCCAAAATGGCGACGCTGATGGCGTTATTCGGTGGTTACTTTGACGCTTTAGGCGCGCTGATTGGTGGCGCTATTACGGTAGTAAAAGAAGCATTTAGTCTGGTGTTCTGGATCCTTATTATTCGTGCCATTTTAAGTTGGGTAGCGCAAGGCTACAATCCAGTTGCCGCCGTGTTCGAGCAATTAACAGAGCCGATGCTAAGACCTATTCGTAAGGTTATCCCACCGCTAGGCGGACTGGACTTATCTATTTTAGTCCTAATTATCGGCATGCAATTTTTGCAGATCCTAATGATGGATTTACTGAGATAGGAGCATCCAAATGAAATCATTTATTATTGCGTTAATGATGCTGCTTGCACCAATCGCATTCGCTCAAGATGAACAAGGCGGCCAATTTAAAGACTTAGGTCCTTGGGAAGTGCATTATATCGCCTTCCCGTCCACCTTTGTTCAGCCCACAATTGCAAAAGCGTATGGCTTAATTCGTAGCGGTAACAAAGCGATTGTAAATATCTCAGTCTTGGCCGACAAGCCAGGAAAACCCGCAGTTAAGGCACGCGTTGCAGGTAGCGCCAAAAACTTACTTGGTAAAACCGTACAGCTAGAGTTTAAAGAAGTCGTGGAAGGTGAGGCAATATACTATCTTGCCCAATTAGATTACGACGATGAAGATATTTTTCGTTTCGACATTGAGATCAGTGAAGGTAAGCAAAGCCGCAAACTCACGTTCTCACAAAAGTTTTATGTAGAGTAGAGAAACATATGTCAAATAAAGTGGTACTTGCCACGGGCAACCAAGGTAAAGTCAAAGAGCTTAGCGCGATGCTAAATCAGTATGACATTGAGGTATTACCGCAAAGTGATTTCAAGGTGCCAGAGGTTGCAGAAACCGGCACGACCTTTGTGGAAAACGCCATTATCAAGGCTCGTCATGCTGCTAAGATTTCTGGCTTGCCTGCCATTGCCGATGACTCAGGCCTTGAGGTAGACGCATTAAACGGCGCACCTGGAGTATATTCAGCGCGTTATGCTGGCGAAAACGCCGACGACCAAAAAAATATTTATCACTTACTCGCAGCGCTTGGTGAACAAACTGAGCGCAGCGCCCGTTTTTGGTGTGTTCTAGTTTATATGCGCCACGCTGACGACCCAACGCCGATTATTTGTCAGGCGAGCTGGGAAGGTGAAATCACTACAACGCAACAAGGCCGAGAAGGGTTTGGTTACGACCCAATCTTTAAGGTACAAGGTTTAGACTGCACATCAGCAGAGCTAACCAAGGAAGAAAAAAACGCAATCAGCCACAGAGGACAGGCACTTAAACAACTCGTCAGTCACTTTCAAGGCCTCGCGTGAAACTACCTCCATTAAGTCTTTATGTGCACGTACCTTGGTGCGTGCAAAAGTGCCCTTACTGTGATTTCAACAGCCATGGTAAAAAGGGCGATATTCCTGAAACGGAATATATTCAACATTTGCTCCACGATATCAAAGCCGATCTTCACTATGTTCAGGGCCGTAAACTCAGTAGTATTTTTATTGGCGGTGGCACCCCTAGCCTGCTTTCAGGTGAAGCGTACCGCTATTTACTCAGTGAAATTGAGGCGCTAATTGGTTTTGAGGATGACATTGAGGTCACTTTAGAAGCGAATCCAGGCACAGTTGAGACAGATCGTTTTAAGCATTATGTTGCGGCTGGCATCAATCGTATTTCGATAGGCGTGCAAAGCTTACAACAGGAAAAGCTTACTCAACTTGGTCGTATTCATGGCGAGCAAGAAGCGCTCAATGCCGCACAAGAAGCCCATCAAGCAGGGTTAAATAGCTTTAATCTTGATTTGATGCATGGCCTTCCCAATCAATCGGTTAGCGATGCCTTAAGTGATTTAGAAAAAGCCATTGCGATGGCACCGCCACACCTTTCTTGGTATCAATTAACCATTGAGCCAAATACGCAGTTTGCCTCTAAGCCTCCGGTTTTACCTGAGGATGAAACACTGTGGGACATCCAAGAACAAGGTCAGGCATTGCTTGCAGAGCACGGCTACCAGCAATATGAGATCTCAGGCTATGCCAAAGCGGGATTTCAATGTCGACATAACTTGAATTATTGGCAATTTGGCGATTATCTCGGGATTGGCTGTGGTGCACATGGCAAAATCACTTTGCCTGAGCAGCAACAGATCTTAAGAACCGTAAAGGTAAAACACCCTCGCGGCTATATGGATCTGAGTAAACCCTATTTGTATGAGCAGTGGCATGTTGCAAACGATGACAGACCATTTGAGTTTTTTATGAATGTATTCCGTTTAAAAACTGCTGCATCAAAACAACAGTTTATTGACTACACTGGTCTTGAACTTAGCGCTATTGCAACGCAAATTGCTGAGGCCGTAGATAAGGGTTTGATTGAGGAAACCAACGATTCATGGCTAGTTACAAATAAAGGCCACCGATACCTCAACGATCTGCTAGAGTTATTTGTTTAATATAGAAATTATGCGGGTGATATTCACTGCAACCCGCATGAAAACCGCCATTCGGCAACATATAATAAAAGGGTATAAAATGCGTAAATTAACCATTTTAGCAGCAGCGGTAAGCGTCGCGCTTTTTGCTGGCTGTCAACAAACCACACACTCTCCAGCACCTGCTCCAAAAGCTGAACAACAAGTCGTAAAAAGTGAAGTAGAAAAGGCGAACGCACTTTTTGAAGCGTCGTTTACCCGTGGCGTAATGCGTAGCCCAGTTTACCAAACTTATATGGGTATCAAACAAGACTACGACAAGTGGGATGACGGCAGCGAAGCGCGCCAACTTGAAGATCTTGAACTGACGAAACAAGACTTAGCTGCGCTTAATGCGATTGATCGCAGTAAGCTAGATGCCAATACGCAAGTGAGCTACGACTTATTCAAGCAAGGTCTTGAAAACACCATTGCTGATTTTAAATGGCGTTATCACTCATACCCGGTAAATCAGATGTATGGTACACACTCAATGGTGCCTGCATTTTTAATCAACCAACATCAAATTACCGATGTGAAAGATGCCAAAGCCTATATCTCACGTTTAAACGGCGTACCGGCTGTATTTGATCAGCTCATCATCGACTTAAAAGCGCGTGCAGATAAAGGTATTATTGCACCGAAATTCGTTTTCCCTCACGTCATTGAATCAAGTGAAAATATCATCAAAGGTGCACCATTTGCTGCGGGTGATGACTCAACGTTACTGGCTGACTTCAAACGCAAAGTAGCAACACTTGAAATCAGTGAAGACGAGAAGTCAGCGCTGGTAAAAGAAGCAACAGACGCGCTAACAACAGCAGTAAAACCTGCTTATAACAAGTTGATTGGTTACCTACATAAACTTGAGAAAAAAGCAGACAATCGTGATGGTGCATGGAAGTTCCCTAACGGCGAAAAGTTTTATAATAACGCCCTAGCACGTACGACAACCACAGCATTAAGCGCTGAAGAAATTCACGAAATCGGTTTATCTGAAGTGGCGCGTATTCATGACGAAATGCGAGCAATCAAAGAGAAAGTGGGCTTCAAAGGCGATTTAAAAGCCTTTATGGAGTTCATGAAAACCGACAAGCAGTTTTACCTTCCAAATACAGAAGCTGGTAAGGCACAATATTTAGCCGAAGCCAAAGCGATGATCGATAATATGAAGTCACGCTTGGATGAGCTGTTTATCGTTAAGCCAAAAGCGGACATGATAGTAAAACGCGTAGAGGCATTCCGCGAAAAATCTGCTGGTAAAGCTTTCTACCAACAACCTGCGCCTGACGGATCACGTCCTGGTGTTTACTATGCAAACCTTTACGACATGGAAGCGATGCCGACTTACCAAATGGAAGCCTTGGCTTATCACGAAGGTATTCCGGGTCACCACATGCAGATCGCAATTGCTCAAGAGCTAGAAGATATGCCTAAATTCCGAAAGTTCGGTGGCTACACTGCATACATCGAAGGTTGGGGCTTATATTCTGAGCTTGTACCAAAAGAAATGGGTTTATACGAAGACCCTTATTCAGATTTTGGTCGCTTATCGATGGAATTATGGCGTGCGTGCCGTTTAGTAGTAGACACGGGGATCCATGCAATGAAGTGGACACGTCAAGAAGGTATTGATTACTACGTAAATAATACACCTAATGCTAAGTCAGACGCAGTGAAGATGGTAGAGCGCCATATTGTTATGCCTTCACAAGCTACAGCGTATAAAGTGGGGATGTTGAAGATCTTAGAACTTCGTGAAGCCGCTAAGAAAGAACTAGGCGATAAGTTTGATATTCGTGAGTTCCACGACGTCGTACTGAAAAATGGCCCAGTTCCACTAAACGTGCTTGAATCATTTGTTGATGAGTGGGTAGCGAGCAAAAAAGGCTAATACCTACTGCCAATGAACCGAATAAAAGCCAGCATGATCAGTCATGCCGGCTTTTTTACTTTATTTACCTTACATAAGCTGTATTCAGATAAGCAAATCCGCATAAGAAATAACGGCCGCTAGAAAGCGAGTTGTTATCCCACGCTCCGGTTACTTAACCTGAGGTTTGGATAAGGAATGAGCTAACTAATTGCTTTTAAACTCACATTAAACTATTTCCTTATCTAGCCAGAGAGTTTTGGGGATAACCCCGCTCTCGCGTCCTGCTACCGCCCTGGTACCTACATCCTGTAGGCAAGACGAATTCACTTCCAATAGCTAGCTATTGGAAGTGAATTCAACGCAGTTAGCACAGAAACTGGCTGTTAGAAAGGCGTTAATTATCCGAAGCTCAGGTTACTCACTCTTCTGTAAAATTAAACTCTGTTCCGGTCAAAATAATATGTAAGCAGGCACCGCCATGCGCAGGGCTTTGCATTTTGATTTCACCCTTCAACTTCTGTGTTACTAAGTTATATACGATACTCAAGCCAAGCCCTGTCCCTCCCGAAAAACGCTTCGAAGTAACGAAAGGCTCAAAGATAGCGGGCAATAGCTCTTTATCTATTCCCGCGCCGTCATCTTTAAAATAAAAATGGATATAATCATTAATTAATACGGTAGATACCACAATATTGAGCTTTTGCCCGTCAATCTTGGCGTGCTTGATGCAATTGTTAATACTGTACCCAACAACTTGGCTAAACACCGACGGGTAGCTGATCAAAGTTAGGTTTTCGGGGATTTCGAGTTCAATGGCATAGTCTTCTTGGTTTAATTCTGATTGGTAGCAATCAAAGACATTTTTAACTAAATGCTTAAGGTTGAACGTGCTCTTTTCTTCAAACTCTCGATTCACTGCCACAAGCTTAAAATCATCTACCAGCGAGGCTGTGCGGTGGAGGTTATTTTCTAATAAATATAGCGCGGCTTCTGCCTCAGTAATTAGTGTCGTCAAGGTTTGCCGCTGTAACTTACCAAGTTCAAGTTGCGATTTTAGTGTCGCGACTTGCTCTTTTAAATGCGATTGGCTGGTAATAGCAACACCAAGCGGCGTATTAAGCTCATGAGCAAAGCCACTCACCATATTTCCTAAACTCGCCATTTTGGCTTCTTCGATTAAGCGTTGCTGCGCTGCGCTTAGGCGCGCAAGCAAGGTTTCAATAAATGCTAATAGGTCATCGAGTTGATGAGCAATTTGTGCAATCTCATCGTTACCGTCAATATTCACCCTTAAACTAAAGTCTTCAAGCTTAGCAACTTTTACGAGTACTTTATTGATAGCCAGTATATGCCGTGTGACTTTGCTATTTTGATAATTCAGTAAGATAAGCACAGCAATATTCATCAGTACAATTAAAATGAGGCCATATAAAATGATACTTTCTTTACGTTCTTGCGTAACGGCTTGGGTACGGATTGATACTAGCTCAAACTGGCTTCGTAATTTTTGCTTCTCGGTGAATAGCTCCGCGCGAACGCCTTCACCATCGTGCAAACCTAGCTTTCGCAAAATAGCAACATAGCTTGCAAAACCCGCTTCATAACGTTTAAGCAAATTGCTTATCTCTTCACTTAGCGCGCTGTCTTTGATTAGTTGCTCAGCATGCATGACGAGTTGTTCATGCTGCTGCAAATAACTTAAGTCAGCTCTTAACAAAAAGTCTTTTTCTCTACGCCTTAATTCCAATATGGCAATTTCCAACTGAGGCATAGCCTTACCAGAAATTCGATCCTGCAAGGCATGGGCGCTACGTCTGAACTCACCATAAATACCTGCATTTTCGTCATAGCCGAGCTGTTCATGCAAGCGGATAAGTTCATCTAGTTTACCAAAGTAAGCTTTTGACAGTTCATCGAGCTGTAATAGCAAAGGCAGCAAGGCCTCTTCATTGGCCATAGAATTAAGCAAGTTACTAAAGCTATCCTGATAGCTGTACTTTAATTGTGGGATGGCAGAAACATCATCTTTTTGTGCTCTAATAAGAATATGCTCTTCTTGATCTATGGTTCGTTGTAGAGCAGTTTGCAGCTGAGTAAGTTGTGCAGTTAGGCGGGCACTACGACTCACTTCGTAATACAAAAACCAACTGACGAAAATGATCACTATCGCAGAAGTCAACGCGGCAATTTTGAAAAATAGAACTGACTGCTTTAGCTGCACGGCATATTCTCACTTAATTGATACTCTGTAAGCTTAGTATAGTTCTAGTGGGTTTCCTGATTTGTTTCCAAAACCTCACTTTCTTTTTGCTGTCGTTGCGACAGATTTTTATCGTAATACATGCTGTGATCGGCGCGAGCCATGAGTTCCGAAACACTATCTTGATTTGCTGAAGGGAAAGCATAACCAACGCTCACTGTCGTTTGAATAGTGTGTCTATCAACTTGTAGCGGTTGCTTTTCAACCTGCTCCTTAATGTTTTTTATAATTGAGTTAACCAAAGCGTCTTCTGACACTCTGTGTAAAATAATAACAAACTCGTCTCCCCCCAATCGCGCGATAAAATCGTACACACGCACTGAATTCATCAAAATTGACGAGACATGGAGCAACAGCTTATCTCCCACTTCATGACCAAACTTATCGTTTACTTGTTTAAAATTATTTAGATCGAGGTTAAGCAGCACAAATGACGGTTGCTCTGAACGACCAAGTAACGTATTGAGTTGCCTAATCGCATAGCGACGGTTGGGCAACTTAGTTAAATCATCTTGCAACGAGGCGGTATGTGCTAAGTGATACGAACGATAGAGTACTAATAACGAGAGAAACAATATTGAGGCAACAGCAGTAACCAAAATCTGAGCTTGTTGCCTTGCCTCCGCATAGGTGTTCTCGTCTATTTGATAATCAGCCACAAGCTGCCATTCACCAGATGGTAAATTGATTGGGATGACTAAATCTGGTGTTTCAAACAAGGTAGCAGAGCCATAAAAGACATCCCCCTGTTCACCTAGCCCATCTCGACCTCGAATCGCTAAAGTGGCACTGTCCAATTCGTTAATGCCACTATATTCAAGCAGCTTTTGATAATCTAAAACTACACTAATTGCGCCCCAGTAGTTTTCATTCCTCGGATAATCCGAAAATACAGGAAACCTCGCAATCAAGGCTTCACCGCCTTGCACTAGCTGCAATGGACCGGCGATAAATACTTTTTGAGAGGTTCTTGCAATTTCAACAGTGCGAAATTGTTCAGGGTTTGTGCGAAAATCGAAACCGATAGCCGCTCGGTTCCCTTCAACTGGATAGACATGACTAATAATATTATTGGGTGCAAGCCCCACATGACGAATCAGCGTCGACTTTTCAACGGCTTTAGCAACCACATGAGACCAATGCTCAATTGCAAAGTCAGGATCGATTGTAACAAAAGTCGCTAAACTCTCAGCCAGATAGGTGTCCATAAATATGGCGTTTTCAATTTTAGCGCGAACAAGTGAAATGTTAGACCTTACCGTTTCGGTTCTTTCGCTTACTTCCTGAACCACAATAGAGTGAGAAATAAGATTTACCGCGTAGAAAGTCAAACTCCAGAACACGATGGTAAACAACGATAACAGCACTATGGTTTGCTTTTCTACGGTTACCTTCATCGCCTCTCTTGCCTAATAAAATTTAGCTGCTTAAATCTACAATAAACCAATTTAATTACAAAAGCATAGGCAATCTATCAAAAACTGCCAGTTTTGTGAGGAAGTAACTGTCAGTTCAGAATTATGGGTTGAACCGTGGAGGTGACTTGATTTGTAGCGACGAATAGCACCTGTGATGTGACGCTTGCTTAAATCAATTCGTCGAGATAAGACCAATTCGTTCGTCAAGATAGGCCCAATTAGTCGAGATAAATCTCGACCTACAGACAATTTGAGGCATAAAAAAACCTTGCTAAAAAGCAAGGGTTATAAAAAATGGTACCAATGGGTGGACTCTTAACCTGTATTAGCGCCACCGCGTGGCGTCCAAGTCCGATACCATAATTTCAAAGCATAAATTTGAGGCATAAAAAAACCCTTGCTAAAAAGCAAGGGTTATAAAAAGTGGTACCAGTGGGCGGACTCTTAACCTGTATTAGCGCCACCCGCGTGGCGTCCAAGTCCGATACCATAATTTCAAAACATAAATTCGAGGCATAAAAAAACCCTTGCTAAAAAGCAAGGGTTATAAAAAGTGGTACCAGTGGGCGGACTTGAACCGCCACGCCCGAAGGCAACGGATTTTGAATCCGTCATGTCTACCAATTCCATCACACTGGCATAATTTTTCTTTCATCTTCTAAAACAAGAGAAAATAAAGAAAAACCACTTTGAGCTCAGGCTTTTTTTATTTGCCTTCGTCTCTATGCTTTGCATTATACAAAGGCGATTAAGAACGGCAAGTAATTTTTTTGCAATAAGGCGTTAACTGCTTGTTATTTGCGCACAAGCTGTTAAATATTGCCCTAAAGTCAACTTTATTCCTGCTAAAACGGCAAGGGCAAGGCGTTGCTAATCCATTAGTTAACGTAATTCAGTAAACGTTTTATCGGTTTATGTGTAAAATACTCCGCAACCTTGTAATTATGAGAGTTGTTATGTCACATTTTGCTCCAGCGAATTTCAGCCGTCGCTTGGCTTCACTTATATACGACAGCTTAGTGGTCGTCGCGTTCGCAATGCTGACTACCGTGTTATTTTTACTAACTATCAATGCCTTAATTTCATTTAACCTGCTCGCGCTTGGCAATCATGAAGACGTATCGGCGCTGATCCAAGCGGATCCTATCTTATATACACTTAGAGCCATGTTATTGGTGCTGGTTTCGGTGCTGTTTTTTGCCTATTTTTGGACTAAGAGCGGCCAAACTATCGGCATGCGCGCGTGGCGCTTAAAAGTGCAAACCCCTGACGGAGCACTGTTAACTTGGCCAAAAGCAATCGCTCGTAGCCTATGCGCGCTACTTGGACTGGGTAATCTGATAGTATTGTTAGACTTTAAAAAGAAAAGATCGCTCCAGGATATGCTGTGTGGCACTGAGGTAGTGCTACTGAGCAAAGAGGAAAATAAAAAGGTGTATAACAGCTTAGACTAATCTAAGCTTCAAATAGCAGCCTATTCCATTAGCCATGTCCATAAAAAATATAGGCCTCAATATGAGACCTATATTTTTACTTAATTCAAAACGTTAATTTTGTTTCTTCAGCAGATGGATAGCCAATCCAATAAATAACAAGCTTGGCATTAACGCACCAACTACCGGTGGAACTTGATATACCATCACGATAGGGCCAAAAATTTCATTACTCAGATGGAAAGCTAAGCCTGTTACCACGCCCATAATAATCCGCGCGCCCATGCTCACCGTCCTCAATGGCCCGAAGATAAATGACAAAGCCACCAGCAGCATTACCCCAATCGTCAGCGGCTGCATCACCTTACGCCACAGCGCGAGTTCATAGCTACTTGAATCTTGCTCATTTTGCTTTAGATAAGCGAGAAATGACCATAACCCTGTAAAAGACAAAGCATCGGGCTCTATCGATACAACACCTAGCCTGTCTTCACTTAATTCAGACTCGTAGAGCATTGATTTTGAATAATGCGTTGTAATTTGCTGTTGATCGATATGCACTTCTTCCACATCTTGCAATTGCCAGCCATTAGACATGCTTTGCGCCGACTGAGCGCGTACGATTTTTGCCAGTGTTAGTGAGTCATCGAAATAATAGATTGCGATATCTTTAAGCTTACCGTTTTTTTCAACATTACCAATGTTAATAAAATTGCCGCCATCTTTCGCCCAAACACCACGCTGAGCACTGTAGACTTCACCGCCATAAATTGCTTCGTTTTTTAACCGTTTTGCGGTTTGTTCCGCTTTTGGTGCGCCCCACTCCCCAAGCGCCATCATCAGTAGCGCCAGCACCACTGCCGTTTTCATCACCGACATAATAATTTGAAAACGCGACCACCCAGCCGCTTGCATAACAATTAGTTCACTGCTTGAGGCAAGTGCACCAAGGCCAATCAGACCACCAATCAACGCAGCCATCGGGAAAAATACAACAATATCGCTTGGCATGCTGTAAATGGTATAGAGCATGGCGCCAAGTAAATCATAGCTGCCACGACCAACCGAGCGTAATTGCTCAATAAACTTTATAAGCGTATTGATCCCCACAAAAACTAATAGCGCGAAACCTGTGGTTTGTAAGATGCTACGCCCTAAATACCAATCTAGCGTCTTCATCATACCACCGTCTCCCGTTTCATAAATACCGAGCGAACCCACACACCAAAAGGTCTTCCTTTCGCAATTAAATAAACGCCAATAAAGAGCACACTTAAATGGATCCACCAGAGACCGACTGAGGCTGGTACTTTTTCTTCAGCTAACAGAAACTTGCCTGCATTGAGTAAAATAAAATAACCCAAATATAGCGTAATTGCTGGCACGAGCTTAGCGAACTTGCCTTGTCTTGGGTTAACCACACTCAGTGGCACAGCCAATAGAGTGAGTAACAAAATGGAAATAGGCACCGACAATCGCAACTGAAATTGCGCTTTTGCTTCTGGCGTATCCATTTCAAGTAACTGTAAGCTTGGAATGGCCTCTAATTTACGGCGCTGGTGTTCAATTTCTTGTTCTTTAATTTGCACTTGATAAGTACCAAATTCAGTGCGATTAAGTGCTTGGCTGAAGCCATCAGTCTCGTAACGCTTACCTTCATGAAGGAGTAGTTGCTGCTCACCACTATCAAGCTCAATCACTTCTCCTTTTTGCGCATACACTAAACGAGCGGCTTGATTTGAGTCCTTCTCGGGCAATTGCGCGACAAACACTTTGTCTAATTCGCGGCCTTGTTCGCTAATGCCGTGAACAAATACCACCGCTTTTTCATTGCCCGTTTGCTGAAATCTACCGGCTCTAAGGGTAGATAGCCCCGATTCCGCATCGGCTTGCTCTCTTAATTGATACTCTTTTTCACTCGCCCAAGGTGCAATATACATACTCACACAAGCGGCCAGTAATGCAAAAAATACACTAGAGACTAAAGTCACCCTAACCACATACCACTCACTGACCCCGCAGGCGCGCAGTACCGTCATTTCACTGTCGGCGTAGATGCGACTATAGGCTAAAATGATCCCAAGAAAGAGACTAAGCGGTAAAATATAACCGGCCAACTGTGGCAGTTTTAACGCAAGCATAGCAAGTACTAACTTACCCGGTATACTCCCTTCAGACGCTGAGCTCAGAATGAGTACAAACTTTTGTGACAAAAATATTGTCATTAAGGTGAGAAAAACCGCAACCTGAGATTTTAGTACTTCACCCGTTAAATAGCGGAAAATAAGCAATGTTCGTCCCTATAAAACGTCTTGTTTCACTGGAATAGTGGGAAAAATTGAGTAAACTGATTATTTTAGTCACTTTATTATATGTCAATGCGCCGGAATATCCTACCTAAGGTTAAAGCATATTCATGACTTTAATGTAGGAAAGTGTGTTGGCGTAAAAAGTTCAAAATGACATGACAAAGACTCAGGAGTCGCAATGGAATTCAGCGTTAAAAGTGGTAGTCCAGAGAAACAGCGTAGCGCATGTATTGTTGTAGGTGTATACGAGCCACGCCGTCTCTCACCAATTGGTGAACAGCTGGATAAAATAAGCGAAGGCTATATCTCAAATTTACTCAGACGTGGTGATCTTGAAGGCAAACCAGGACAAGTTCTACTTCTTCATCATGTACCAAATGTACTAAGCGAACGCGTTTTGTTGGTGGGTTGTGGTAAGGAAAGAGAGCTCGATGATAAACAATACAAACAAATCATCTCTAAGACCATCAATACGTTAAATGAAACTGGCTCAATGGAAGCGGTATGTTTTCTGACCGAGCAACATGTTAAGGGCCGTGATACTTACTGGAAAGTTCGCCAAGCGGTCGAAACCACGCAAGATTGCCTGTATACCTTTAATCAACTAAAAAGCAAAAAGAGTGAGGCTAGACGCCCGCTACGTAAAATCGTTTTTAACGTACCAACGCGTCGTGAATTAACAATCGGTGAAAGTGCGATTGAGCACGGTCTTGCTATCGCCGCTGGCAGTAAGCTATGTAAAGATGTTGCGAATATGCCACCAAATATCTGTAACCCTCGTTATTTGGGCGAGCAAGCACAACAGTTGGCTGAAGACTTTGATAACGTTACCGTAAACCTTGTTGGTGAACAAGAAATGGAAGAGCTGGGTATGCACTCATACCTAGCAGTTGGCCGTGGTAGTCGCAACGAGTCAGTGATGTCGGTTATCCACTATAACGGTGGTGACGAAGGCCAAGCACCAATCGTATTCGTGGGTAAAGGCTTAACATTTGACTCGGGTGGTATTTCTATCAAGCCTGGCGAAGCGATGGATGAAATGAAATACGACATGGGCGGAGCCGCAGGCGTACTTGGTTTAATGCGAGCTGTCGTACAAATGCAACTGCCACTTAATGTAATTGGTGTTTTAGCTGGCTGCGAAAATATGCCAGGGGGCGATGCTTACCGTCCGGGCGATATTTTAACCACTATGTCCGGTCAAACCGTTGAAGTACTCAATACCGATGCCGAAGGCCGCTTAGTACTGTGCGATGCGCTAACTTACGTTGAAGCATTCGAGCCAGAAACCGTTGTCGATGTTGCGACATTAACGGGGGCATGTATCGTTGCACTTGGTAGCCATGCGACAGGTTTATTATCTAACCATAACCCGCTTGCCCATGATTTGCTAAAAGCGTCAGAACAAAGTGGCGACAGAGCGTGGCAACTGCCGCTTTGGGATGATTATCAAGAACAACTTGAAAGCCCATTTGCTGACTTTACGAACTTAGGTGGTCGCGCAGCTGGCACAATTACAGCCGCGTGTTTCTTGTCTAAATTTACGAAAAAGTACAACTGGGCGCATTTAGACATCGCAGGTACGGCATGGCGCAGCGGCAAGAACAAAGGCGCTACAGGTCGTCCTGTGCCTATGCTGATGCAATATTTACTTAACCGCGCCAATATCACGGACGCACAGCAAGACTAATAGTCTAGTCGCGACACTTAACAAGCATAAGTCGCGACATAAAGTCGCTGCTACATAAGGTTACTCCAAACCGTAGCAGCGGGTTTACCCCGCGACATAACATCGCAGCTCACAAGGTTAATCCAAACCGTAGCAGCGGGTTTACCCCGCGACTATATCCCGCACCAAATTAACACTACAAAGCTACTAAACCACCTCAGCGAGCGCTTCCTACCACTTGCCATATTTTATTCTTCTTCTCTTGCTTCTTGATTGATGGTATTGCCTTTATATGGCAGAATACAGGCTTATTTATGTGCATTTAAGTGGCGCTATAATTAGTTTTAAACTAAGCCGCGCATACTGATTTTCTTCGTCTACGCTATCACGGTAAACAAGATTACAGATATTGAGCAGCTGTGGAGCCTGTGGCAAACCTCAGTACTCCTCGCAATTGGTATTATTATCATGACTATCAAAGCGCGCTTTTACGTGTTAAAACAAAACGATGAGCCGGGGATTAGCGTTCCGGCTCATTTTGATCTGGCAGCACAAACTGCGGCGAGCTTATATCAAGCTGGACACCGTATCTTTGTTAACGTCGATAATACTGACGACGCTCATTTATTCGATGAGCACCTTTGGTGTTTTGACGCAGACAGGTTTGTGCCCCACAACTTACAAG
Organism: Pseudoalteromonas sp. OF7H-1; assembly: GCF_022347825.1. Classification (NCBI taxonomy): domain Bacteria; kingdom Pseudomonadati; phylum Pseudomonadota; class Gammaproteobacteria; order Alteromonadales; family Pseudoalteromonadaceae; genus Pseudoalteromonas; species Pseudoalteromonas sp. OF7H-1. Next base: position 39,749 of record NZ_JAKRFX010000003.1, read on the forward strand.
GCGAAGGCCCCAAAGGCGGCGCACCGGTGGAAATTGGCACTATGCCTCCTGCTGCTCGTCGCCCCGTGCTTATTAATCTAGCTCGGGTCGTCCCTGACTTTATTCGTCGCTTTGAACAGGTGATAGATTTTGTGCCTGTTGAAGCCAGCGCTAAGCAAGCCGCACGAGAACGCTTTAAGCAACTTCGTGCACTTGGCGCAACAATTTCCACTGAAGACATTGAGAAATAGCATTTTTAGGGTTCTGTGTAATGGATAAAACCTACAATCCACAAGATATTGAACAGTCTTTGTACCAAGACTGGGAGTCAAATGGCTACTTTAAGCCATCAGGCAATGGTGACGCATATTCGATTATGATCCCACCGCCGAATGTCACAGGTAGTCTACACATGGGCCACGCGTTCCAAGACACTATCATGGACACTTTGATCCGCTATCAGCGTATGAAAGGTAAAAACACGCTATGGCAAGTGGGTACTGACCACGCTGGTATCGCCACTCAGATGGTGGTTGAGCGCAAGCTTGCAGCCGAAGAAGGTAAATCACGCCATGATTTAGGCCGTGACGAATTCATCAATAAAATCTGGGAATGGAAAGAGCAATCAGGTGGCACAATCACCAAACAATTACGCCGTTTAGGTGCGTCTGTAGATTGGGATAGAGAACGCTTTACGATGGATGACGGCCTGTCTGAAGCGGTAAAAGAAGTATTCGTTCGCCTATATCAAGATGACTTAATCTACCGTGGTAAGCGTCTAGTTAACTGGGATCCTAAATTACACACTGCGATTTCTGATTTAGAAGTTGAGAATAAAGACAAGCAGGGTCATATGTGGAATTTGCGCTATCCACTTGCGGATGGCGTAACCACTAAAGATGGTAAAGACTACATTATCGTAGCAACCACTCGTCCAGAAACCATGCTTGGTGACACTGGCGTTGCAGTAAACCCGGATGATGAACGTTACCAAGACTTAATTGGTAAAGAAATTCTACTTCCTATCGTCAACCGTCGCATTCCTATCGTTGCTGATGAACATGCAGATATGGAAAAAGGCACCGGCTGCGTAAAAATCACGCCAGCACACGACTTTAACGATAACGAAGTTGGTAAGCGCCATGAGCTGCCAATGATCAACGTGTTCAACAAAGACGCAGCAGTTCTGAATACGGGTGAGTGCTTTACTTTTGATGGTAAGCCACTTGAAGCGATGGACGCACCAATTCCAGAGCGTTTCCACGGCCTTGACCGTTTCGATGCGCGTAAGCAAATCGTTGACGAGTTTGAGCAGCTTGGTCTACTTGAGAAAATCGACGATCACAGTCTAACCGTTCCTTACGGCGACCGCTCTGGCGTAGTTATCGAGCCATTACTTACCGATCAGTGGTATGTTCGCGTTGCTCCTCTTGCAGAGCCTGCGGTAAAAGCGGTAGAAGATGGCGATATTCAATTTGTACCTAAGCAATACGAGAACATGTACTTCTCTTGGATGCGTGATGTCCAAGACTGGTGTATTTCCCGTCAACTTTGGTGGGGCCACAGGATCCCGGCATGGTATGACAGCGAAGGTAATGTATATGTTGGTCGTGACGAAGCTGAAGTTCGTCAAAACCATAACCTGGATGCGAGCGTAACGCTGACCCAAGATGAAGACGTACTAGACACTTGGTTCTCTTCTGCACTGTGGACTTTCTCAACGTTAGGTTGGCCTGAAAACACGGAAGATCTAAAGGTATTCCACCCTTCAGATACCTTGGTTACTGGTTTCGACATTATCTTCTTCTGGGTAGCTCGCATGATCATGATGACCATGCATTTCATCAAAGATGAAGATGGTAAACCTCAAGTTCCATTTAAGACCGTTTATGTGACTGGCCTTATTCGCGATGAAAATGGCGATAAGATGTCTAAGTCAAAAGGTAACGTGTTAGATCCACTAGACATGATTGACGGTATCGATCTTGAGAGCCTAGTGACTAAACGTACTGGCAACATGATGCAACCACAGCTTGCGGCAAAAATCGAAAAGAATACGCGCAAAACATTTGTCGATGGTATTGAAGCACACGGTACTGATGCATTGCGTTTCACTCTTGCAGCAATGGCGTCAACGGGACGTGATATCAACTGGGATATGAACCGTCTTGAAGGTTACCGTAACTTCTGTAACAAGCTTTGGAATGCTAGCCGTTATGTATTGATGAACACAGAAGAACAAGACTGTGGCTTCAACGATAACGAAAAAGTGTATTCTCTAGCGGACCGTTGGATTTTAGGTCAATTCCAAAATACAGTTAAGGTGTTCTCTGAGCACTTGGATAACTATCGCTTTGACCTTGCGGCAAACACTATTTATGAGTTCACATGGAACCAATTCTGCGACTGGTATCTAGAGCTAACTAAGCCAATTCTATTTAAAGGCAATGAAGCGCAGCAGCGTGGTACACGCCATACGCTTATCACTGTATTGGAAGGCTTACTTCGTTTGATGCACCCACTAATGCCTTATATTACAGAGACAATTTGGCAACGTGTAGCACCAATCGCAGGTGTCGAAGCGAAGACGATTATGCTTGAAGCGTTCCCAGTATTCGACGAAAGCAAAGTTGATGCGCAAGCGATGGCAGACCTTGAGTGGGTGAAGCAGTTTATTATTGCTATCCGTAACATTCGTGGTGAAATGGACATCAGTCCAAGCAAACCGTTAAACGTGTTACTTACTGGTGCAAGCGAAGATGACAAACGTCGTCTAGAAGAAAACCAAGCTTTCTTAAGCGCTCTGGCAAAACTGGAAACGGTAGACTTACTTGCAAGCAAAGACGAAGCACCAGCTTGTGCGACTGCGTTTATCGGTGACCTTGAAATCATGATCCCAATGGCAGGTTTGATTGATGTAGAAGCAGAACTTGCGCGTATTGCTAAGCAGCTTGAAAAAGCAGAAAAAGGTCTTGAGCAGGTTGAAAAGAAACTCGCAAACGAAAAGTTTGTAAGTAACGCACCTGAAGCAGTACTTGCTAAAGAGAAAGCAAAATTAGCTGAGTTTAGCGATGCAAAAACGAAGCTACTTGAACAAAAAGCAAAGATAGAAAGCTTGTAATCGCTTTCTATCTTTGCTGGTTTTATACATTTCAAGAATTAAAAAAGCCGCATATTGCGGCTTTTTAATGAGCAAATTGGTATGATTTACTGTTGCTCAAATAGGCTATCTGTACTTAACCCTTCGTGTTGTAAAATGTCTTTTAAGCGTCTCAACGCCTCAACTTGAATTTGTCTTACACGCTCTCTCGTTAGCCCAATTTCGCGGCCAACATCCTCAAGCGTAGATGGCTCATAACCAAGCAAACCAAAGCGTCTCGCGAGCACTTCTCGCTGTTTTGGGTTTAACTCTCCCAGCCAATCAACAATGTGTTTGTTAATATCGTTGCTCTGCACTTCGGTTTCTGGACCACCGCCCTTTTCATCCGCGATAATATCGAGCAGTGCTTTGTCATTTTCACCACCAATAGGCGTATCAACCGAAGTGATCCTTTCGTTTAGACGGAGCATTTTACTGACTTCTTCGACGGGTTTGTCGAGACATTCAGCGATTTCTTCAGCGGTAGGTTCATGATCCAGCTTTTGTGTCAATTCACGTGCTGTACGTAGGTAAACATTGAGCTCTTTAACAACATGAATAGGCAAACGAATGGTACGAGTTTGGTTCATGATCGCACGTTCGATAGTTTGACGGATCCACCAAGTTGCATATGTAGAAAATCTAAATCCACGTTCTGGATCAAACTTTTCCACCGCCCGGATCAGGCCTAAGTTACCTTCTTCAATGAGGTCAAGTAATGCCAAACCACGGTTGTTATAACGACGAGCGATTTTAACCACTAATCTCAAGTTACTCTCTATCATCCGTTTACGTGAGGCTTCGCACCCCTTTAACGCTTTACGCGCAAAGTAAACTTCTTCTTCTGCACTGAGCAGTGGGGAAAATCCAATTTCACCTAAATAGAGTTGAGTAGCATCTAAGTTTTTAACCACTTCTTCTTTGGCAAAAACTTCTTCGTCGTCTTCGAGGTCTTCAAGTAATTCGTCTTTCGGTTCGTCAATATTATCATCTTCGAACTTGTCTAACTCTGGAGTAGATTTTGTAGGTAATTTTGCAGTGTGAGCCATAAGTATTCTCCCCAAGCGAATAAAAGTAAGGGTACTCGAACCAATCGATGTACTCGCATTACTTTATGGCAAGTATTTTGCCGGGTTTACAGCTTGACCTTTAAAACGGATCTCAAACCTAAGCGCCGTCTTAGAAGCATCTGTACTACCCATTTCGGCAATTTTTTCCCCAACTTTAACTTTTTGCTGTTCTCTGACGAGTAACTTAGCGTTGTGGGCATACGCACTTAGATAATCATCCGTATGTTTCAGAATGATTAAATTACCATACCCACGCAACGCACTCCCTGCATATACAACTACACCGCCAGCAGCAGCCTTAACTGAAGTACCTGGTTTATTAGAGATCTCCAATCCCTTATAACCATTCTCTTTAACAGAGAAGTGACGAGTCACTTTACCTTCAGCAGGCCATTTCCATAGTACCTTATTATTATACAAAGCCTTGGTACTACTAGATTTTTGTGTGGCTTGTCTTTGAACATACTCTCGTTGATTTGGCTTATCAAGCTCTTTTTTGGGGCTTTTGTTACTTTTTTGTTTTAAAGACTGAGACTTGTGGTTTACTTTCGTGTATTTTGTGTTCTTTTTGTTTTTATTTTTGGGATATTCTAGACGAATGATCTGATTGGGGTAGATCGTGTACGGAGGCTTAATTTTATTGATTTTCGCGAGCGTTCTTACATCTTTGTTCGCGCTAAATGCAATTGCAAATAAAGTATCGCCTTTTTTTACTTTGTAACTGCTTCCGTTAATATTAATTTTATGTGACGAAGTGGTCTTACCAGAATATAAAGTCGTTACAGGCGCAGGCGTATGATTCGATGAGCAGGCAACAAGCAGGCCGCTTAAACAAATCGATATGATGACCTGAGACTTGTACATTACTTATATTTTCCAGTGCTACTATCAACGACTATCATATCAATCTAACTTAATTTTGCTTGGTTTTCACATTCTACTGGAAAAAATAGTTATATTTTATGGAGTTGTTTGTAAAGCTACAAAATTAACCGACTTCGCCAGCGACTAAAGGCACAAAGCGTACAGGTGCGAGGGCGTGACGAATAAACTGCTCCCCTTGTTTAACAAACAAGGTGAGTGTTTGCGCTTCAACCCCGATGGGAATGACCATAGCACCGCCATCTTCTAGTTGCGCCAATAGCTCATCTGGCACTGATTGTGCTGCGGCAGTAACAATGATCCCTGCAAAAGGCGCTTTTGACGCCCAGCCTTTCCAACCGTCTCCATGTTTCATCGTCACATTATATAAATCCAGCAAATGCAGCCTTCTGCGCGCTTGCCACTGCAGTGACTTGATCCGTTCAATGCTAAAGACCTGTTCAAACACTTGCGCGAGTACTGCGGTCTGATAACCAGAGCCCGTCCCCACTTCCAAAATACGCCCTTTAACACCTACTTGTTTTAACACTTCGGTCATTTTTGCAACGATAAAAGGTTGCGATATTGTTTGTCCTTGTCCGATAGGAAGAGCTGTATTTTCATATGACTTATGTTTAAGCACTTCATCGACAAACATATGTCTAGGCGTGTTAGCGATGGCGTTAAGTACCACTTCATCCTCTACGCCTTGCTGTTTTAGCAGTTCCACTAGCGCATTAGCGCTGCCCTGATAATTACTCAGCACATACGCCTCTTAAGATAACCAGCTCGCCACAGCATCTAAGCTCTCGTAAGCCGTCATATCCACCTTGAGTGGTGTGATAGCGGCATAACCGTTGTTTACAGCATGAAAATCCGTGCCTTCACCAGCGTCACTTTCATGACCTAAGGTGCCATACCAATACACACTTCGGCCCCATGGGTCGATTTGTTCGGTCATGGTATCCGCTTTATGACGTGAGCCTAGTCGAGTGACTTTAATCCCTTTTAAGTCACTTAATGGAATATCAGGGACGTTGATATTAATGATTTGGTCTTTTGGTAGCGGATGGTTTGCAAGCTTTTTAATGATCTCTACCGTGACATGTGCTGCAGTTTCATAATGGGCTTCATTTTTAGAGCAAAGAGAAACGGCAATCGCAGGTAAGCCCACATGTCGACCTTCAGTGGCCGCCGCAACAGTACCTGAGTACAGCGTATCATCGCCAAGGTTAGCGCCATTGTTGATCCCTGCAACGACTAAATCTGGCAATTCATCCATCAGTTTGTTCACTCCAAGGTGAACACAATCGGTTGGCGTGCCATTCACGGAGATAAAACCATTATCTAGCGTAGTTGCTCTGAGTGGGTTTAATAAGGTTAACGAGTTACTCGCACCGCTACAATTTCTATCTGGACCAATGACGGTTACGTCCGCGATTTGTGATAACGCTTGATACAAGATAGCAATGCCCTTGGCGTGAACACCATCGTCATTACTCAATAGGATCTTCATATTTCACCTCTTTTTCTTGTTAGACAATGAGTATCTCACTGCTGTATCGACTCTTCATGTTTATTAAACTTTTTACTGGCATCTTTATGATTAACAAGCTCTCTGAGCAGCGCCGTGGCAAAAGTTCCTTTTGGTAAACTGAATTCAAGGGTGAGCGTACTGTCGTCAGCCATACTCACCTTAAGCGCTTCGGGTATTAATCTAAGCGCTCTACGCTCATTTTTCATCCCAAATTCAGCCAACCCTTCGTGCCATTTAGCGAAAGGAGCCAACCATTCACGCTCTTGCGGCAATAATCCCTTTTCACCTTTACCAACCAATGGCGCCGAAAGCAAAATATCGCCATTCAGTAACCGCTCGATGAGTTCGCAATCAATCTCTGAGTCAAAAAAGGCGTTACTACCGCTCAGTAAAAAGATTTCACGGTGCCAAGTCGTTGCCAAACCATGCTCTGCCACGCGGCGACTGACGACTTCGTTGAACAGATGAGAGCGAGCGGCTGAAAGCACTAGCCCTCGGAGCTTTTTATCGCGGATCTTTTCACCGTCAAATAACCTATCTGCCATGGCTAAGTTGTGGCCATCATGACCAAAACGTTGTTCTCCAAAATAATTAGGAACCCCTTGGCGTACAGCATTAATACGCGACAGAATATCAAGTGGAGCAGTCACGTTTCTGAGGGTAATGGCAAAGCGATTGCCCTTGTGACAACCTGTTTTTAACTTTCGATTGTGCCGTATTTGCTGCACCACAAAAATAGAGTCACTATTTAATGCACTAAAATCTAACGACTTTTTAATTGCCACCGGCACGCTAAACCACTGCGTACATACGCCGTGTCTGTCTTTAATTCCTGCATAGCTGACATCTCGCGGTGAGATTTGAGCAAATTCTGCAAGCTTTTTAGCGACAAAAGCGGTGTTTTCTCCCTTTTTTATGATCTGCAAGCAAACGTGCTCACCTTCGCCAGTAAAAGGAATATCTAAAATTTCTTCGACTCTAAAGTCTTCTGGTTGTGACTTATAATCGCCGTCAGATAACGGTTTACCATAAAGATAATTGAGTGTCTTCATGCTTTTACCAATAGCACCACAGCATGGCTTGAGATCCCTTCTTTACGTCCTTCAAAACCCAGTTTTTCAGTGGTAGTTGCTTTAACATTAACTTGGTCTAGCTGCGCTTCACAATCCGCAGCAAGGTTAGTGCGCATCGCATCAATATGTGGTCGCATCTTTGGTGCTTGTGCGACAATCGTGACGTCGACATTGCCTATTTTATAGCCAACCGCTTTTACTTGTTCCATCACGCGGCGTAATAAAATACGACTATCGATATTTTCAAATTCACTCGCGGTATCAGGAAAGTGCTTACCAATATCTCCCAACGCAAGTGCTCCCAACAAGGCATCACACAATGCATGAATTGCCACATCACCATCGGAGTGAGCAATAAAACCCTGTTCGTAAGGAATTTTTTCCCCACAAATAGTCAATGGGCCAGCTCCACCAAATTTATGAACATCAAATCCGTGGCCAATTCTAATCATTCTGTTTACCTTGTTGTTGAATTATAAACTCCGCCAGAGGTAAATCCTCCGGCGTCGTGATCTTAATGTTATCCGTACGCGCGGCAATGAGTTGGACAGGCTGATTTTGTAATTCCATTGCTGATGCTTCATCTGTGATATTTGCACCTTGAGAAAGTCCAAGCTCCAGCGCAGCCAATAACTCTTCATACCTAAACATTTGAGGCGTAAAAGCCTGCCATAACGACGCTCTAGGTACGGTTTCCTGTACCAACTCCGTACCGCGTTTGATGGTATCTTTAACCTTGGCAGCCAGTATGCCGCCTTGCTGTTGGTTTATACATCGTGAAATCAACTGATGAATATCGTCCAACGCAACTAAAGGTCGAGCTGCATCATGAACTAACACCCAGTCAGGGCGACTTGGTGCCAATGCTTTTAGCGCCAATAAAACGGAGTCGGCACGCTCTTGTCCACCTTCGCAGTGGCTAAAACGGCTATCAGGCAGTAACGCCGATGAAAAATATCCATCTTCTTTGGAAACGGCGACCATAAATTGACTGACGCACTCAAGCCCGGCTAGTTTTTCTAGTGTGTGTACTAAAATTGGTTTACCTAATAGTGGAATATATTGTTTAGGCATCTGCGCCTGCATACGACTGCCAACCCCAGCTGCGGGGATGACGACTGCAAGTTTATCGTTTCTTTTCATGAGGTACTTTCGGTAATACACGGATAAAAGTTTCGCCAGGCTTAATCATGCCGAGCTCATGACGAGCACGCTCCTCAACCCCTTCAAGGCCGAGTTTTAAATCGTCGATATCCGCTTTTAATAATTTATTTCGTTTACTGAGATTGGCATTGGTTTCTTGGTGCGATTTAACCACGGATTTTATCCGAGTGTAGTCCTCCACGCCGTTGTGGCCGAACCAAAGTCTGTACTGAATAAATAGCGCTAAAACCAACAGCGCTAACTGAAAAAATCGCATTGCTTAATCCCAACTTCTGTTTTTTGAGTCGATTAGGATAGTTGACTCATTTTTGTTTTTTGTACTTGTGGCCAATTAATTGAACTGGCAAGTAACATTTCTCTTAGCGTCAGTCTTCGTGGTACTACCGCCTTGCCAAAATACCAAGTATGGCCACAACAAGCCGCTGTCATTAACGCTTTCGTTGGTTTTAGCAATTGTACACGCGCTTCGTCGCTTGCTTGTAAGCTATTACCATTAACACTAAACCAGCCAAATTGGTTGCAGTGCAATTTGTCAGCCTCATTCACTTGGTCGACACTGTCGAGCCTTACGGTTGTCCCCGTCGAGTCTGCATATAGCACGGGAACCACCAGCCCCACTTTCACCTTAGTGGTAAAAAATGCTGCGTTGGCAGCGTCATCACATTTAGGCTGTGATTTTTGCTTTGCTAACCAACATCCATTGAAACTATCTAGCTCAAGCGGGACATCACCATGAATAATATGTGTGGCCGCGCGCTCAACATAATACGGCAGGCTGTTTAACAAACGCTGAAGGCGAGTATGATCTGAGAGTTCAGCAAGCTTCGGCAACTCTCTGGCATAAAATACGTTTACAAGCTCGGCAAATACAAGGCGAGATGCTTCGTCATACCAGATTGTATTTTGCTGTTGCTCCAAAACGCCTCCCGTCAATGCAATCTACTTTAGTAGACTGGTGTACATCCTTTATACACTAGCCATGTTTCAAATCAAAGCAAACTGCTCAGTTGTACTTGCTTACGGCTTGGTTCCTAATTTTGCTTGCCCCTCAGCCATAAATTGTACTACCGAACTACGTTTTTTTCCTATTAAGAAACTACCGTCAGTCAAAAACATAAAGTTCTGCCAACATCGCTTAAATACATCAAAACGGGTCTCGATCACATCATCTCGAGAGAGACAAAAATACACGGTGGTATTGGCTTGCCAATCAAGAAATTGCTCGATAGTTTCAGGAAATGCTTCTCCGGCTTCCCACGGCTGCTCCCAATTGAGGGTTTCTTGCCATGAGTCCGCTTTACCAACCCAATCTGTTTTATCAAAGAAATCAGGGTGATCTTTTTCGTTGCTTACCATAGTGCTCCAAAGCACCGCAGCGCGCGCCGCTGACATTGGTTTTATCAATGCCAGGTCGGATTCTTCGATTGGAAGATCTTTATGTTTGAAAACCCAAGCTTTCTTATAATCGTCCAGCGCAATATAATTCATCTTTAAACACCTTCAGTCTTAATGGCACGGATTATAACATTTCAGTCCGTCACGTACGGCTTTTATTTTTTGGAGCTTGAATTAGTGGATATCACACCTGGAATTTACCGCCACTACAAAGGAAAATTATATCGAGTGCACGCCTTGGCAACGCACAGTGAAACGCAAGAGAAGCAAGTGGTTTATCAAACCCTATATGGAGATATGAGTTTTTGGGTTCGACCACTTGAAATGTTTTTAGAAGACGTTATGGTCGAAGGCGAAGCGGTGCCTCGCTTCACCTTAATCGAAACCGAAGCAGGGTTGGCAGCGAAAAGCTGATTGTGGCAAGATGAGCCAATCTCATCTGACCACAAGAAGTTGAATTATGTTTAAAGGTACTGATCAATATATTGCTACCTCTGCTCTACAACAGGCCGTGAATGCGGCCATCGTTTTAGAAAAACCACTCCTAATTAAAGGTGAACCTGGTACAGGCAAGACCTTACTTGCCGAAGAATTGGCAAAAAGTTTAGATACCGAACTAATCCAATGGCATATAAAGTCAACAACCAAAGCCCAGCAAGGCCTGTACGAATACGATGCGGTCTCGCGTTTACGCGACAGTCAACTTGGCGATCCTCGCGTTAATGACGTTGGCAATTACATCATCAAAGGTAAGCTGTGGCAGGCCTTTACCGCCACAAAACGCCCCGTTCTGCTGATTGATGAAATCGACAAAGCCGATATTGAGTTTCCCAATGATCTACTGTTAGAACTCGATAAAATGGAGTTTCACGTTTACGAAACTAACGAGCAAATAAAGGCAAAGGTGCGCCCCATCGTAATTATTACTTCAAATAATGAAAAAGAGCTACCAGATGCCTTTTTACGCCGCTGCTTTTTCCACTACATCGACTTTCCGAGCAAAGAAGAGATGCAGCAGATTGTAGACGTACATTTTCCACATATTAAAGCGAATTTAGTACAACGAGCACTCGAAAGCTTTTTCCAATTACGCGACACACCAAACCTAAAGAAAAAGCCAAGTACGAGTGAGCTACTCGACTGGTTAAAACTATTATTAGCGGAAGATATTTCCCCTGACGCGTTGCATGACAAATCTAACCAAGGTGGCCTAATGCCGTTATTTGGTGCGCTACTTAAAAACGAGCAAGATGTTTCTTTGGTTGAGAAACTCGCCTTTATGAGCCGCCGCTGATCATGCTCATCGATTTTGTGCTCACCCTTAGGCGTTACGGTATCAAAGCGAGCCTGCGCGAATTACTAGACTGTCTAGAGGCGCTGGATAAAGAAGTTTGCTTTGCCGATCTAGACGGTTTTTACTTTTTGGCAAAAACCATCTTCGTCAAAGATGAAACCTTGTTTGATAAATTCGACCGTGCGTTTGCTGATTATTTTGAGGGGATAGAATCAATAGACCTCTTCTCACAACTTCAACAGCAGCAATTACCAGAGGATTGGTTGCGTAAAGAGTTTGAGAAGTCGTTGTCTGAAGAAGAAAAAGCCAAACTTAACGCCATGGGTGGACTCGATAAGCTCCTTGAAACGTTAAAAGCACGCTTGGCAGAGCAACAAAAACGTCACGCAGGTGGTAATAAATGGGTTGGTACAGGTGGCACTTCGCCTTTTGGCGCTTACGGCTATAATCCTGAAGGGATCCGGATTGGCCAAGATGGAAACCGTCATCGCCGAGCAGTAAAGGTCTGGGATAAAAGGCAATACCGTAATCTCGATAGCAATACTGACATCAGCAGCCGCAATATTAAGCTTGCACTCAAGCAATTGCGTAAATTTGCGCGCAGTGGAGCAAGCGATCAGCTCGATCTTAATGAAACCATTCGCGCTACCGCAAGACAAGGCGGCATGCTGGATGTGAAAATGGCTCCTGAGCGACATAACTCAGTGAAGGTATTGATGCTGTTTGATATTGGCGGCTCTATGGATGACCATATCCAGCTTTGTGAACAACTCTTTAGTGCCGCACACAGTGAATTTAAGCACCTTGAATTTTTTTACTTTCATAATTGTGTGTACGAACATGTTTGGCACGATAATGACCGTCGTGACAGCGAATTGCTTGATACTTATCAGCTAATCAACCGTTACGGCTCAGACTATCGACTAATATTTGTTGGTGACGCGACAATGGGCCCCTATGAAATCACCTATCCCGGCGGTAGTGTAGAGCATTGGAATCAAGAAGCAGGAGCTACTTGGCTGAATCGTTTAACCAATCACTTTAGTAAGGTGGCTTGGCTTAACCCTCAGCCGCAAAGCTATTGGTCTTATTACCATTCGATAGAGCTAATAAATCAATTAATGCAAGACAGAATGTATCCGCTAACAATAGAGGGACTAAGTCAGGCGTTTAAAGAGTTAAGCTAAAGCAGTGCTGCTTGCAAGGTAAGCGCCTTGCAAGCAATGATGCGAATTACTCACTCGCTTCGATAGGTTCTAGTTGTAGTTTTGAAGCAATCAATACGGCTTGAGTACGGTTATAGACACCCAACTTTCTGAAGATAGCGGTGATATGTGCTTTCACCGTTGCCTCTGAAATATTTAGCTCGTAGGCAATTTGCTTATTCAGTAAACCTTCGTGTAAATATTGCAGCACTTTATATTGCTGCGGCGTGAGCGAGGCCACTTGTTGGGCAAGCTCTTTGTCTTCCCCTTCCAGTTCAGCCACTTTGTCTTTCATGCCTTCAGGCAACCACGTGTCACCTTCAAGCACTTGCTCTATGGCTTCGGTAATTTGTTCTACTGACGCCGCTTTTGGGATAAAACCCATCGCGCCGTATCCCATCACTTTAGAAATGATAGAAAGGTCTTCGCTTCCCGAAACCACAACAACAGGAAGACTTGGGTGATCCTCACGGATCCGAATTAGTCCATATAAATCACCATTGCCCGGCATATGTAAATCGAGCAGGAGTAGGTCTAGTTCTTCTTGTTGTTGTAAGACCGAGAGCGTAGTGTCAAAGTTTTCAGATTCGAATACCTCTAGTCCTTCAAACTGCGCTTTTAGAGCCCCCTTAAGCGCCTCTCGAAATAGAGGATGATCATCCGCGATTAAAAACTGATACATGCTATGCTCCTAAAAAATCGGCTGTTATCGTAAAGATAACAGCCGTTATAGTATGTTTATATTAGGTCGCAATTCAAGTTATTCAGTTAACGATTCAATCTATTCTCGATTAATTCATCAACCACACTTGGATCGGCAAGTGTAGAAGTATCCCCTAACTGTTGATACTCATTGGCTGCAATCTTACGCAAAATACGGCGCATGATTTTACCAGAACGGGTTTTAGGTAAACCTGGAGACCATTGGATCATGTCAGGGGTTGCAATTGGGCTTAGCTCTTTACGCACCCAATTTCTCACCTCTTTAGTTAACTCGTCAGATACCGTTACCCCTTCATTTGGCGTGATATAGACATAGATCCCTTGGCCTTTAATGTCGTGTGGATAGCCTACCACAGCCGCCTCAGCAACCGCTTCGTGAGCGACTAACGCACTTTCGATTTCAGCAGTACCGAGGCGGTGACCTGAAACGTTAAGTACATCATCCACGCGACCGGTGATCCAGTAGTAACCGTCTTCATCACGGCGACAACCATCGCCCGTAAAATAAACGCCCGGATAAGCCGAGAAGTACGTTTGTTCAAAGCGATCATGGTCGCCATAAACCGTACGGGCTTGTGAAGGCCAACTATCCAAAATCACCAGATTACCTTCGGTCGCGCCTGTCAGCGTATTGCCTTCCGCGTCAAACAGTGCAGGAGCAATACCAAAGAATGGACGGGTCGCAGAACCCGGCTTAAGTGCAGTAGCGCCAGGTAATGGCGTGATCATGATGCCGCCCGTTTCGGTTTGCCACCAAGTATCTACGATAGGACAATCACTATTACCAATTTGCTCATAATACCAAGACCAAGCCTCTGGATTAATTGGCTCACCCACCGAACCCAAAATACGTAAACTATCACGCTTGGAACTTGCTGTCGGCTCGTCACCTTTTGCCATCAGAGCACGGATCGCGGTAGGCGCAGTATAAAGGATAGTAACGCCATGTTTATCAACGATTTCACCCATGCGACCAGACGTTGGATAAGTTGGCACGCCTTCGAATACAACTTGAGTACAACCATTTACTAGCGGACCATAAGCAATATAACTGTGACCCGTGATCCAGCCCACATCCGCGCTACACCAGTAAATATCATCTTCTTGAAGGTCGAATACATACTCATGGGTCATTGATGCATACACTAGGTATCCACCCGTAGTATGCACTACCCCTTTCGGCTGACCGGTAGAGCCCGAGGTATAAAGAATAAAGAGCGGATCTTCCGCATTCATCATTTCAGGTTCACATTCGGCAGGTTTATCAGCAATTAATTCATGCCACCAGACATCGTGAGCATTCCATTCAACATCGCCTCCTGTTAATTGGTGTACAACCACATGCTCGATAGTGGTGACGCTAGCTTGCGCTACCGCTTCATCAACATTTGCTTTAAGCGGCACACAATTACCACCGCGACGACCTTCATCTGAGGTGATGACAACTTTGGCACCAGAATCTTTAATGCGATCTGCAATCGCTGAAGGTGAAAAGCCCCCAAACACAACGGAATGGATAGCACCGATTCTTGCACAGGCCTGCATGGCATAAATTGCTTGTGGAGTCATCGGCATGTAGATAGCGACGCGGTCACCCTTTGCAACTCCTAAGCTCTTGAGGCCATTGGCAAGCTTTGCGACTTCATCGTGTAGTTGTTGGTAGGTAATATTTTCTGTTTGTTCTGGGTTATCACCTTCCCAAATCAATGCAACCTTATCAGCGCGCTTTTCAAGGTGTCTATCGATACAGTTATAAGAGGCATTTAGTACGCCGTCTTCATACCATTTAATATTGATATGGCCTTTGTCGAATGAGGTATTTTTAACTTTACTGTAGGGTTTGAACCAATCTAAACGTTGACCGTGCTCTTTCCAAAACTCTGCGGGGTCATCAACCGACTTTTGATATAGTTCTTGATATTGCTCGTCGTTGATTAATGCTGCGTTCTTGATTTTTTCAGGAACTGGATAAATGCTCTGTGACATAGTCATCTCCATTATATTTAGAGGTCTAGGTCTGCTAGACACGCTTTTCCTAAGGATCACCCAGCCTTGGGTGTTTAAGTATTAGACCTTAGTTGTAGAACAGCTGCAAACGTAAAAGTTTCATACAACTTACCGACTGTACCTAATTCAATCGTTATGATCGCCTCATCCTCCGCTCATTTACTGTATGCCACCTTAGTCTAATAGACCAATAGGTAATTGAGTAAAAACCAACCTTAAACAACAGTTAGTGATGATTAATATGAATATCGGCTGCTGCCAACTGCAAAGCACAGCTATTGAGGAACTGGATTATGACAACGAATAACATTAATAAAAAACTGCTCGCAGTTGCTATCAGTAGTCTCTGCGCTCTCCCTGCCACTGCGGCAGAGATTGGCGATACAAAAGTTAACTATGGTGGTTATATCAAGCTTGATGCCATTTGGAGTGACTTTTCTGACGGCGCGTTGGGTGCGCAAAATATAGGTCGAGATTTTTACGTTCCTGGTACGACTCCTGTCGGGGTTAAATCAGATAGCGACGCTGTATTTGATATGCACGCTCGTCAATCTCGCTTTAGCTTCGGGACCGATACTAAGCTTGACGATGGCAGCAGTATCAAGACTAAAATCGAGCTAGACTTTATTTCTACATCTGGAGGAAATGAGCGTGTTAGTAACTCCTACTCACCTCGTATTCGTCAGGCCTTTGTGAGTTACAAAGGCTTCTTGTTCGGTCAGGCTTGGTCAAACTTCCAAAATGTTAGTGCATTACCAGAGACTTTAGACTTCGTTGGCCCAGCTGAAGGTACCGTTTTCGTACGCCAAGCCATGGCTAAATACACCACTGGAAACTGGTCTTTTTCTATTGAAAACCCAGAAAGCACAGTTACCACTGCAGATAGTGGCCGTGTCGTCACTGATGACGCTAGCATGCCTGATTTCACTGCACGTTACACACACAATGCTGATTGGGGTCATATTGCGGTAGCGGCACTTGCGCGCCAAATTACCTATAAAGTCGGTGGAGCTGATGAGTCTGAAAGCTCATTTGGGGTCAGTGCATCTGGTCGTGTTAATTTCGGTGACAATAATTTGAAATTTATGCTGACTCAAGGTCAAGGGCTTGGTCGTTACGTAGGCCTAAACGTTGCTAATGGCGCGGTATACGACGGTAACTCGTTACATGCAATTGACTCGACGTCGGGCTTTATCGCTTATCAACATAGCTGGAATGAACAATTCCGTTCAACATTCTTATACTCTTTCTTTAATGCTGATAACGAAAGCGATTTGCTGGCGGTGACTGGCGATCCGACAAAATCAAGTATGAGTTACAGCGCAAACCTACTTTATTCACCCGTGAAAAAGCTTACCTTTGGTGCTGAATATAAAATGGGTACTCGGGAAACAGAAAGTGGCCTCGAAGGTGATTTAGACAGACTGCAACTTTCAGTGAAATACGTGTTTTAAGAGTTTGTTATTTTAATAGACTACTACCAATTCACTTCCTAACTGCGGCCTATTGGCCGCTTTTTTATTGTTGGTCGCGACATAAAGTCCACAGCAACGGTAGGCTTCTTCGCGACAAAAAGTCGCAGCTATGGTGTGTTTTTCGCGACATAAAGTCGCTGCTACGGCGTGTTTCTTCGCGACATAAAGTCGCTGCTACGGCGTACTTCTTCGCAACGTAAAGGCGCTGCTATGGTGTGTTTTTTTGCGGTATAAGGTCGCGGCTACTCGTGGGATTTCATCGTCTAACGTTGTGACCATATCGCGCCAATAAAAAAACCCCGCTGGCTGGCGGGGTTTTACAATCATCTAAAAAGCATCATCTTATTGAGCTTTTGCATCCTTCATATAATCAAAGAACTTGCTGTCCGGTGATAACACCATAACGTCATTCTTATCTTTAAAGGTATTTTTATATGCTTCAAGCGAACGAACAAACCCAAAAAATTCAGGGTCTTTATTATATGCTTTAGCGTAAATGTTTGCCGCCGTTGCATCACCTTGACCACGAACCGCGCGAGCATTACGCTCAGCATCTGCAAGCATGACTGTCACTCGACGGTCAACATTAGCACGGATGGTCTCCGCCTTCTCTTGGCCCTCAGAACGGTGCTCTTTTGCCACAGCTTGACGCTCCGCACGCATACGCTGGTAGATTGAGTTACTTACTTCGTTAGGCAAGTTAATCTGCTTAACACGGACATCCAGCACTTCAATCCCAAGCTCAGTTGCACTTTCAGACGCTTGAACTAACGCTTCTTCCATTAGCTCGCTGCGTTCACCAGATACTATTTCTTTAATAGTACGCGAACCGAAGTTTGTTCTCAGACCATTGTTAACCTTTTGCTTAAGTAGCGTTTCAGCATACTGCTTATCACCACGCGCACGTAGGTAATAAGCACTAAAGTCATTCACGCGCCACTTAACGTAAGAATCCACGATCAAGTCTTTCTTCTCGCTCGTTACAAAGCGATCAGGTTGACCATCAAGTGTTTGGATCCGTGCATCTAATTTACGTACTTGGCTAAAGAAAGGCACTTTCAGGTGAAGGCCAGGTTCATACACCAGAGCATCGCCATTCGCGTCTTTTTGTACCTTGCTAAATAGCAGTACAATTGCTCTTTGACCTTCGTTTACTACAAAGATACCAGAGAACGACATGATCACGGCAGTGACTAATAGAAGTAGACTAAAATTCTTCATATTGATTATCTCCCGTTACCAAATCTGTCGCGATTAAATCTATCACCGCCTGAATTGACAGAGCTATTTTGCTGTTGAGTACCTTCAATCGTTCTACGAAGCTGCTCAATATCGCTCTGATTTGGCAAACGTACTGGTGACGAAGCGTTGTTATGGGATTGCATAATCTTATCAAGTGGTAGATACAGCATGTTATTACCACCTTCAACATCAACCAATACCTTTGAGCTACGGCCCAAAACTTGCTCCATTGTATCAATATATAAGCGTTTACGCGTTACTTCTTTCGCAGCTTGGTATTCTGGTAGTAACTTTTCAAAGCGCTCCACTTCACCTCGAGATTCAAGGATAATACGCTCGCGATAAGCTTCTGCTTCTTGCGTCATACGAGTCACTTGACCACGCGCACGCGGTTCAATTTCTTTCGCATAAGCTTCTGCTTCACGAATGAAACGCTCTTCATCTTCTTGTGCAGCAATCGCATCATCAAATGCGTCTTTTACTTCTGAAGGAGGACGCGAGTCCTTAAAGTTAACGTCTGTAACAATCAAACCAAGATTGTATGGTTCGATAATACTGTTTAGCTCTTCCCAAGTGCGCTGACGAACCACTTCACGACCCGTAGTTAACACTTGGTCCATGCGAGCATGACCCACAACATAACGCAGAGCACTGTCTAGCGCTTGTTGTAAGCTGTGGTCAGCATCGGTCACACTGAAACGATAAAGTGTTGGATCAACAACACGATATTGCACTTCAAACTCAACGCTTACTACGTTTTCGTCTTCCGTAAGCATAAAGCCTGAAGCCGACAATGAACGTACTGCTTCAATATCTACAGGAATAACACGCTCGATGAACGTGGCTTTCCAACGCAGACCCGGCTCAGCAATACGGTCAAATTTACCAAATTGCAGCACGATACCACGCTCAGCTTCTTTTACAGTGTAAATACCACTTAGTGCCCATACGATGGCTGCGATAATAAGTATAAAGACGAAACCAGCACCGCCTAATCCGCCATTACCACCTTTCCCCGGCTTACCGCCGAAAATACCGCCGAATTTATTACCAAATTTACGGAATACTTCATCTAGATCAGGTGGGCCTTGATCCCGCCCCCCGCGGTTTTTCCACGGATCGTTATCATTGCCATTATTACCCGGTTCGTTCCAGGCCATAGCTATACTCCATTGTTATTTAAATGAATTAGGTTAAATCTAACAAAATTCGAGCGACTCTCATATAAAAATACGCTCGAAATTGACGATTTTTAACTACCAACAACCAAATCATTGAGATTTCGCCCGAATTCCTTATTGAGCTTTTCCCATTCGATTTTTGGCATTCTTACCGAAACAAGCCAGTTGCCTTGCTCGTCGTAGCCTTTTTCATCCACGGCATTGAGCTCAAATAGCGCACCTCGTAAACGCCCAAGCGCAGGAGGGACAGCAAGCTCAGCTGTGAAAACGGTTTTTGCCAACAACTCTTTAACGGCGTCGAATAACAACGAAATCCCTTCCCCAGAGTGTGCGCTTAACCACACTCTGATCGGTTTTCCTTCATCGTCTCTATCTATTCTAGGCGCAACTTCGTCCATTAGATCAATTTTGTTGTAGACTAAAAGTTGAGGAATGTCATTGGCTTCAATTTCCTCTAGAACCAATTGTACCTGTTCTATGTTTTCTTTTCTTCTCGGATCTGCAACATCGATGACATGAAGCTGTAAATCTGCCTCACGAGTCTCTGTTAAAGTCGCTTTAAATGCTGCTACCAAGTCATGAGGTAAATGACGAATAAAACCTACTGTATCTGCTAAGATAACGGGGCCAACATCATCGATTTCTATCTTTCTTAGCGTAGGATCAAGCGTTGCGAACAATTGGTCCGCAGCATATACATCCGCATCCGTAATTTTGTTAAACAGCGTCGATTTACCCGCATTGGTGTAACCTACTAGAGAAACTGTTGGGATCTCGTTACGACTGCGCGCTCGACGCCCTTGCTCACGCACAACGGCTACCTTGTCTAATCGTTTACGAATACTCTTAATTCGCTCTCTTAGTAACCGTCTATCGGTTTCTAATTGGGTTTCACCAGGACCACGTAAGCCGATCCCCCCTTTTTGCCTTTCTAAGTGCGTCCATCCTCGAATTAAGCGCGTAGAGATATGCCTTAGCTGAGCAAGCTCAACCTGCAATTTACCTTCGTGGGTACGGGCTCTTTGCGCGAAAATATCTAAGATCAGCGTTGTCCTATCTAACACTCGGCACTTACAAACGCGTTCTAAATTGCGCTCTTGTGAGGGACTGAGTTGGTGGTTAAATATGATGACATCTGCGTTGTGGATGTTGACAATCTCGGCAATTTCTTCAGCTTTACCCGTTCCGACAAACAACTTTGCATGTGGTGCTTGACGGCTGCCTTGCACAACCGCCACACTACTAACACCAGCAGAAGAAACTAGCATTTCCAATTCACGTAGATCTTCGCGATCTCCTTCGTGAGGAAATTCTATATGAACCAAGACTGCCTGTTCGCCGGCTTCATAACGGTCAAACAAGCATTAAGCTCCTACTAATAAGAATTAATAATTACCTTCTTCACCTTGGTCGCCCGCTTCACTTCCGGTTGCATTTTGGAAGTTAACCGCACGAGCTGGAACCACAGTGGAGATGGCGTGTTTGTAAACCATTTGGTTTACTGTGTTTTCAAGCAAAATCACAAATTGGTCAAATGACTGGATCTTGCCCTGTAATTTAATGCCATTCACTAAAAAAATTGAGACAGGAATGCGCTCACGACGCAAGACATTCAAAAATGGGTCTTGTAAAGATTGGCCTTTTGCCATTTTCTTATCCTTCGTTTTAGGTGTTATTATGTCAGGTCGTTGATTTAATCAGAACACGCTGATTTAACAACTACTATTAGCTTAGCGAAGTTAGAACACGTTGCAAGTTTTCTTGACTATCGGTGTCAAGCCAAGTCACATCTTGCCACCCCCTCAGCCAAGTTAATTGCCGCTTCGCCAGTTGTCTGGTCGCTGCGACGCCTTTGAAAACCATTTCGTTATAATCGCACTCGCCAGCTAAATACTCCCACATTTGCCGATATCCGACACAGCGAATAGAAGGCAAATCAGGGTGTAAATCTTTACGTTGATATAAGGCCAAAACTTCATTTTTAAAGCCTTCATCCAACATTATTTTAAATCTTTTCTCTATACGTTCATGTAAGACTTTTCGGTCATTTGGCGCAATCGCAAATTGATGAAACTGATACGGCAATGCATCCTGTTTGCTTTGCTGCAATTGAGTCATCGTTTTACCACTAATGCGATAAACTTCCAAAGCGCGGTTAATGCGTTGCGAATCGTTTTCGCTGATTTTAGCCGCAGCTTCTGGGTCAATCTCTTTTAACTGTTGATGCAGCGCAGGCCAACCCTTTTGTTCGGCTTCGCGCTCCAATACCGCTCTGATTTCAGCATCAGCCTCTGGTAATGGCGACAGGCCTTCAATCAAGCCTTTAAAGTACATCATCGTGCCGCCGACTAAAATTGGCACCTTGCCACTCTGATGAAAATCATCAATTAGTTTAATAGCATCAGCACGAAACTCAGCAACCGAATAGCTTTGTGCCGGATCAATAATATCAATTAGGTGATGTGGTGCCTGTGCTTGCTCTTGTGCGTTCGGCTTCGCCGTACCAATATCCATCCCTTTGTACACTAACGCTGAGTCTACACTGATGATTTCGGTATTTAACGCTTGGCATAACTCTATGGCCAATGCGGTTTTGCCCGCTGCTGTCGGTCCCATTAGGGTAATGACAGGTAACTTGTTCACATCTAACCTACTAATAAACTGCACTAATCTCGTATTATAGCTGATAGTACATGGTAATTAATACCTACTTAGGCACGAATTACTGCGAACTTAAAAAACTGACTAACTTCTGGGCATCAATTGTAACCGCACTTTTATGAATACGAGCCAAACATGAGGCTTTTGAAAGTAATTTTTCTTTAACTAAATCAAAATGCTGGCTATCGAAATAGCTGCTGGGTGTCGAGACTTCTAGCCACTGTAACCAATCTTGGAGTTCAGCATCTGAGCTTGGTTCCATCATCTGCTTAGAAATTTCACCAACATCTATGCTATAGAGCGACACTGGTAATTTTTTAACTAAGATATGGCCATCAAAAATTTCAATCGCAAACCCTAAAATTGCCAACCAAGTTTCACGCTGCTGCAATGCTTCCAGTGCGGCTTTATCTAACTTGATGCGCACGGGTAACAGCAGCGCTTTGCCTTGCAATGTGCCATCTTGCTCAATTTGCATTTGCCAATATGGCAACAGCCCTTGCCTACAATCACCAAACAACAACTGATTATCTTGCTCAAGCATGACTTTGCCTTGCGGCAACAACATCCAGCTAGATTTACTGGCGGATATCGGGATGCTACTTACTTCATTTGACGGTAATGCAGCTTCTTCAATTTGATCGAAGTGCTGCATCTGTTGATGTGATAGCCCTTGATAGAGCTGGTTTACATTCACCTGCTTTTTGCCACCACCCGTTGCACTGCCATAGTTACTTCGACCACTACCTGAGGCAGATCTTGATGCCTCCGAGCATTCACCGAAGGTACTTGGAGCCGAATAGGCCTGTGCTTGCGTTTCGGGCTGTAAGGTTGAACGGTAACTTTGATGATAGGCTTCATCTACCTGTTCTTGAGGCATAAATAATGGCGATGCGGTATCAGGTGCTTGAGTCTCGGTCTCGCTTGCACAAGGTAAATCAATTTGCTCCGTCGCGACCTGCTTTATTGCTTGTACAATAAAGTCGTGAACCAAGCGCGCTTGATGAAAGCGAACTTCGTGTTTCGCGGGGTGGACATTAACGTCAACTTGTCTCGGATCTAACTCAAGATATATGACAAAACCGGGAAGCTCTTCATGCCCGATTGATTCATCAAATGCTTGGCGAATCGCATGCAAGATGAGCTTATCTCGCATCATACGACCGTTTACGTAGGTATATTGTGTGCCGTTGTTCACCCCCGCAGGTAACACCCAACCGAATAACCTCAGTCCCTCATGCCCTGAGTCAATAAAGCTTGCTTGCTGTAAGAATGCTTTGCCACCAACTTGCGCAACTCGCTCAACCCCTTTTTCAATAGTGCGAGGGCGATATTGGCGAACCACCTTTTGGTTATGAGTGAGCGTGATGGCAACATCAAAACGACTCAATGCAATACGCTTAACCAGCTCATCGATATGGCTAAACTCAGTTTTTTCAGTACGTAGAAATTTCCTGCGCGCAGGCGTGTTGAAAAACAGATCTTTGACTTCAATGGTGGTACCGTCTGGGTGCGCGGTAGGTTGAACCTGCACAGCCATATCTCGCCCTTCGGCGAAAGCCTGCCAAGCAGTTTCTTGCGCTTGAGGTTTAGAGCTCAGAGTCAGTCGCGATACTGAACTGATGGATGCCAGCGCCTCACCTCGAAAGCCCAGCGAAGCAATACACTCCAGATCATCCAAGCTTTTCAGTTTACTTGTCGCGTGGCGAGACAGCGCCAACATCAGCTCGTCTTTAACAATGCCAATACCATTATCACGGATCCGAATAAGCTTGTGTCCTCCACGCTCAATATCTATTTGAATGCGCGTCGCACCAGCATCAATACTATTTTCCACCAGCTCTTTCACAACGGACGCTGGCCGCTCCACCACCTCACCGGCAGCGATTTGGTTGGCTAACCGAGCTGGAAGTATTTCTATCGTCATCATTTACGCTTTTGGAATAGTTAAGACTTGCCCAATAAACAAGGTATTGTTTTTCAGGTTATTTGCTTTTTTCAATTCACTGACCGTAATGCCATAACGGCTAGCCAGCACACTCAATGACTCGCCACTTTTTACTTTATGCGTTACCGGCTTATTGGATTGCATACGCGCAAATAGCGAGTTATCTGGTGGGTTTTTTTCATAATAGCCCTTGATCGAACTAAAAATAGCCCGAGCTAAACGCTCTTGATAATGCGGAGACATTAATAGTTTTTCTTCTTGAGGGTTTGAAATAAACCCGGTTTCCACTAGGATCGAAGGTATATCTGGTGACTTTAGTACCCCAAAGTTTGCAGCTTGCGGTCTGCTTTTGTGCATTTTTGCCACTTTTTTCAGCTCTTTGACGACTTCTTCTGCGACCTGAAACCCGGTTTTCATCGAATGTTCCATCGACATATCAAGTAGCGCCTTGGCTAAATATTTTTCGTTGGCCGTATCTTTAATTAAATCGGCAGCCCCTCCCAATAACTGTGAGTGTTTTTCTTTGTCTTCTAGCCACTTACCTATTTCAGAATTTGCTCTGCGCAGTGATAACACCCAGACCGACGCACCGCGTGGTTGAGGGCTGGTGAAGGCATCTGCGTGAATAGACACAAAGAAATCCGCTTTTCTTTCACGCGCTCTTGCGGTTCTCGTATTCAACTTGAGGTAATAATCGCCAGTACGAATAAGCTTTGCGCTCATCCCCGGCTGGCTATCTACTAAGCGTGCTAAACGCTTCGCAATTTGAATGGTTACGAGCTTTTCATAAGTACCTGAAGGTCCAATAGAACCCGGATCTTCACCGCCATGACCGGCATCGATGGCGATGACAATATCTCTGTCTTGCGCCAGTGTTTTTCGTGGTATGGCAGTTTTTGTATCGTCATAAGCACTCATCTGCTTACCATACAAATCAACAACTAGTCGGTTTTTATATGGACCGGTTGGTGCTAACGCAAAGATTTTTGGCGTAGCGCTACGACTTAGCTCCACAACAATCCGTGCAGAATTGCTGTTTTTTGGTTTGCTGTGGCGCACCTTGTTTACAACTCGATGTTCGTCAGGAACACTCGGAAAGTCTTTTTGTTGCTTGGTGTTTTCAAGGTCGATCACCAAGCGCAGTGGATTTTTCAGCACAAAATAGCTGTAATCCGGCTTATCGCTCATATCAAAAACAATACGAGTGCTTTCTGGGGAGGGCCAAACACGCACACTTTCGATGGCGTTTTGGGCGATGCTGTGCATGCTCGTTAAGAGCATGCAGATAAAAATGAAAATATAACTAATAGTCGGCTGATTACGCATAATCTTGTAATTGTTTTAATAGTGCCTCGCCGCGGCTAGACTTGGCCTCAAGTGTAATTTGACGGCCATCACCAGCATACTGCATTGTGACGTCTATATCTGGGTTTGGAATAAAGCCTTCACCTTTTTCAGGCCACTCAACAACACAGATAGCATTACTTGCAAAGTAATCCCGGATCCCCATGTATTCGAGCTCTTCAGGCGAACCTAATCGATATAAATCAAAATGATATATTGAGACATCATCCAGTTCATAAGGTTCAACTAAGGTATAAGTTGGACTTTTTACCTTACCTGAATGGCCAAGGCTTTGCACGATCCCGCGAGTGAGCGTGGTTTTACCCGCGCCTAAATCACCGTGTAAAAATAGTACCGCACCTTGACGAATAACATTGGCAATTTTATTACCCATAGCAACTGTTGCTGGCTCATCAGCCAAATCGAATTTCATATGACCTGTCGTCACCCTAAAACACCTCGAATATGTTCGAATAAATCCCCGGCCAACATACCTTTTTCGCCATCATTGGCGGCCTGCTCGGCAGCTAAACCATGAATATACACGGCTAGGTTTGTTGCAGCAAATGCTTCCATCCCTTGGGCAATTAAACCGCCTATGATACCAGATAAAACATCGCCCATCCCAGCACTCGCCATTCCCGCACAGCCTGAACGATTAATATTTATTCGCTCACCTTCAGATATCAAACTGCCCGGCCCTTTTAGTACCGTAACAGCGCCATATTCATGGCTAATTTCTTTAGCCACCGCGAAGCGGTCATGTTCATTTAGCGGTGTCTCTAAGTGACTCAATAACCGCCTTGCTTCACCTAGGTGAGGCGTTAACACCCAGTTTGATTTTTGCCTCGGTGCATGCGCTAAACAATTGAGCCCATCAGCATCCACAACCATCGACAATTCAGTTGCCATCGCACAATTAAAAAGTGATTTTGCCCAAGCGTCTTGAGCAAGCCCGGGACCAAGCACTATAACACTGGCTTTTTTCATCAGTGGCGATAACTCATTCGCACTCTCGACACCGTGCACCATTAATTCAAAGCGCCCCTGTAAGACGCTTGCGATATTATCAGGATGAGTAGCGACCGATACAAGGCCAGCTCCTGCTCGCAGAGCGGCTTCTGCTGCCAATCGAATTGCCCCAGCCATGCCACGATTACCGCCAATAAGTAACACATGACCATGGGCATTTTTATAGCTATCTAGTACTCGCTGCGGCCTTGCTGCCATGAAGGTTTCATGATTTAAGTAATTAGATGTTGGCATTACTAGGGTTTTGAATGCTTCACCAACATCCAAATCGGCTAACAATAACGTTCCCACGAAACGCTTTGCTGAGCCGCTAAGTAAGCCCTGTTTTAACGCGATAAAGGTGATGGTTTTGGTAGCTAAAAATGCACTGGCCGCAACTTCTCCTGTTGTGGCATTTATACCGCTCGGTACATCAAGTGCCAACCTAGTAATTGGCAGTTTATTTATTTTGTCAAAACAAAGGCAAACATGGTCAGGCAGCTCACCTCTAAAACCGGTGCCGAACACACCATCAACCACCACCGTAAACTGGCTTAACTCTACCTCGTTCAACGAAAAAGCCAATGCGCCTTGATATTGAGAAAATGCCTGCTGCGCATCGCCCGTTAAGCTTTCAGGTGCAAATAACGCGAATACGGTGACGGAAAATCCGGCCTGCTGACATAATTGAGCAACGACAAAACCGTCTCCCGCGTTATTACCTTTACCTGTGATAACAAAGATATGGCTGGATTTTGGCTGGCTGTTTTCAATAAAGCGAAATGCAGCAGTCCCTGCTCGCTTCATTAAAGTACTTAGATCTGTGCCTGATAACTTTGCGGCTTTTGCTTCATATTGCTGCACTTGTTGGGCTGAATAAGCAAATTGTGGTAAATTGTCCGTGTATTCATTAGCCATTATTTCTTCCCGTGACGACCGATAATATCAATTATAGTGAACTTGCAGCACAAATTAAGCAATGGGGCCAAGAACTTGGCTTTGCAGAAGTCGGTATAACCGACATTGATTTACGCGAGCATGAAGCGCAACTTCAGCGCTGGTTAGACGCAGGCTATCATGGTGAAATGGCTTACATGGCGGCGCATGGAATGAAGCGTGCCCGCCCCGCAGAACTGGTTCCTGGCACTCAACGTATTATTTCGGTGAAAATGAACTATCTGCCACCCGATGCCAGCTTTGCCAGAGCGCTTGGTAATAAAACCACAGCCTACATCTCTCGTTATGCATTAGGTCGAGACTATCATAAGGTAATGCGCAACAAGCTAAAGCAGCTCGGACAAAAGATTGAGCAAGAAGTCGGCACGTTAGGGTTTCGCCCTTTTGTCGACTCAGCCCCGGTACTAGAGCGACAAATTGCAGAAAAAGCAGGACTTGGCTGGCGTGGAAAAAACAGTCTAGTGATTAATAAGCAGGCGGGATCTTGGTTTTTCTTGGGTGAGCTGTTTGTTGATATTCCTCTTCCCATTGATAAACCAAACCAAGAAGAAGGTTGTGGCCGTTGTACCGCCTGCCTAACTTTATGCCCTACCGGCGCCATCGTAGAACCTTATGTCGTTGATGCGAGACGCTGTATTTCTTATCTCACCATAGAGCTTCAAGGCGCAATTCCAGAGGAATTTAGAGCAAAAATGGGCAATCGGATATACGGTTGTGATGATTGCCAGTTAGTCTGCCCATGGAATCGCTATGGTCAAATAACGGAAGAAGCCGACTTTTTGCCGCGGACTCAACTTAAAGATCAGCAATTGTTGAGCTTATTTGCTTGGGATGAAGCAACATTTTTGAAAAACACCGAAGGCAGCCCCATTCGCCGGATTGGACATGAACGTTGGCTACGAAACTTAGCCGTTGGCCTTGGCAATGCACAATACGATGAAGCTATCGTTATAGCACTGGAAGATAAGCGCCAAAGTGCCACTCCCCTTGTTATCGAGCATATCGACTGGGCGCTGGAACAACAAAGACAAAAGTCAGACCAACATGAACGCAAAAAAGCAAGGCTGATCCGCATTATTGAAAAGGGCTTGCCACGAGACGCTTAGCTGATTTGTCGCGATAAAGAAGTCGCGCTAAAGCACGACCTACGGTCAAATGAGTTGAGAGAATCACGATAAAAAAGCTGCGCTATAAAAGCTAAAGAAGTCGCGCTAAAGCGCGACCTACGGCGGTATTGGAAGTAGGGTTTATTCTGAGCGTCGCGAGAGTAGTTTTAAGTCTTCTTCAATATCATGGAAAGCGGTTTTCACCTCTCGCACACTTTCTTCCCTTGCGACTGAGCTTTGAATCGCTTTATCGACGTTTTGATAGATAAACATCTCCTGATCTTCGTCTAGGCCCATTGTCGGAATGCGCTCTTCAAATAACTCTTGTAATGAGCGGAACACTTTTTCATTTTCTTGACGATTTTTATCAAGCAGCGACACCATGCTGTTAAACTTACCTTGCACCATTTTTATCGCTTCTTCCAGGTCCTCGTGTTGCTGTACCAGCTTGCGTTTAGTGGAAATGGCAATTAACTGTTGCTCCGTTACGCTGGCAATAAAGCAAATATGATCCCGCAATCTTCCGTGTTTATCTGGATCGTCTCCCGGCATATTGAGGATCAAAATACTCAAAAATGGATAGTTAACCAATATGCGGTTAGTAAATTCATGTAATCGCCCTTTGGTGTGTAAGATTTCAAATAATTCAATGACGATAGGTGAGCAAATCCCCGTAGTTGCAAAGTGATGTTTTTGTCCCTCAAGCCGAACTTCAACATTACAATTAAGTCCCAGTCCCTTTAAACACTGACATAAAGCTTCCGCCAGTCGCGGGATTGTTTCTATCTCACCGATTTGCTCAATGTAGGTAACGATTTGCCCCATTTCACTGCTATTAGCCATGGCGCTAAATGCCGTGGAGGTTGCATCTTCAATTTGCTGAGCCAGAATATCTTTTTCTAGTAGCATTTGATTCAAGTGCGTGAGCTTGGCTTTTAACTCACCTTGGCCAAACGGCTTAACAATATAATCTTCAGCACCCACTGAGTAGCCTTCCATGCGCTCTTCAACAGAGCCTCTTGCAGACACGAACATAACGATAATATGCTGTGTGTTTGGATTGGCTTTAATTGCCTTACATACCTCATAACCGCTCATTTTTGGCATGCTTACATCAAGTAAAATTACTTGAGGGTCAAAGTCTTCGACTACAGCTAGACATTCATGACCGCTTTCAACGGTTTTTAACTCAAAGTCTAAGTCTTCTAAAATCTCTTCAATGATTTCTAGATTAAATGGTTCGTCGTCAACTGCTAAGATTCTGCGTAAAGCCATAAATGAATATCCTTCGTCGGTTCACAATGGGAAAGGCACTGTGGGGAAAATACGGTAACTTAAGACCAGTGCTTCAACAGCTCCCAATCAGATTATATTAATACAAGCTCTATTATTATTTATAGACGCTTACTCAACGCCTTTCCAATTACAACCATTACACCGCATTACTCTCAAGATGCTCTGTTAACGGCAGACTCACATTGATACATGCACCACCCTCAGGATTATTCTCGGCGTAAATCTGCCCTTTATGCAGTAAAATAAATTCCTTACAAATAGCAAGACCTAAACCCGTGCCGCCGGCACCACTGTCTGTTTTACTACTTTGCACAAACTTGGCAAAAATCTGTTCCAATTCGTCATCCGGAATACCAACCCCTTGATCGGCAATCTTGATATGAATATCTTGATCTTTACAGCTTAACAGTACACTCACCTCACTGCCTTCAGGGCTAAACTTGAGCGCGTTGCCCAATAGGTTTCTGATCACTTGATTCATTTGCTCCGGATCGCAAAAGGTCATCACGCCTTGAGCTGGCTTTTCAAAGCGGATCTTTATCTTTTTCTCAAGCGCAGTCCCCGATACATCTTCAATACCGCTTTGGATCACATTCACCAGGTTGTGAAAGCTTGGATTAAATGGAAAGCGGCCTGCGTCTAACTTTGATAAATCAAGTAGATTGTTAAGCAGTACCAATAGACGTTCTCCACTGGTTTCGATACGAGATAAATACTTTTTGAGCTTGTCCGTCGGTACTTCAGGAGCCGTTAGCTTATCTAAACCGAAACGTGCAAAACTTAATATAGAGTGCATTGGTGTGCGCAATTCATGGGACATATTGGCTAGAAATTCAGATTTAGATAGGTTGGCCGCTTCCGCCGCTTCTTTGGCTTTTTGTAACTGTGCCGTTCGAGCTTGCACTTCAAACTCTAGTAACTCTTTGGTTTCTTCTAGCACTTCTTGTTGCTCTTTAAGCTTTGAGACATTTTTAAAAATGACCGCAAATGCCATATCGCCGTGATGATCGATTTCGTTAAACGTTCCCATCAAAGGAATGCTGCGCTCACCCGCTTTTGGCAGACTCAGCTCACAGTTAAAGTGCTTTAACATACCAACATGCTTCATCAAATCGCGTAATTGCGACACGGATATTTCATCAAATAGCTCAAAAATAGAGAGTGGCTGTAGCTCTTCTTCCGTTAGCTCAAACAATTCGCAACACGCGTCATTTGCTTCAATAATATGGCCTTGACGGTTGAACAGCATAATCGGATCCGGAGTATGTTTATAAATCACGCGCAGCAGACTGTCGCGTTCAATCAAGGCATCGACCGTATCTTGGAGGCGCTCAACCAACTCTTGGTTATGACGTCTTAAGAGCTCTGTTTGCCATAATTTATGTAGGCTTTGTAATAAATCGCTCTCATCAAACGGTTTAATCAGAATGTCTTCTACCCCTTGACGCACGGCTTCTAACATATCCACTTGATTAACCCGAGAAGTCATCAATAAGCAGCGGCAATTGTGGTGCACTTGACGAACTTTATTAAACACATCTAAGCCTGTGTCTTTTTCTAGATTAAAGTCACAAATAAGGAGATCAACAGGATGTCGCTCGGCAACTTGCATCGCTTCATCAAGCGTCGTCGCGGTCGTCACCGCAAGCTGTGCTCCGCGTAGGCCGTTAGCTAAGGTCTCTAGGCGAGGCGTATGATGGTCAACCAGCAACACTTTGGGCAGCACTAAGGTATTAGTAGAACCAATTTCCAGTAGGCGTTCAAGTAAGCCAGTAATATCTTTATTAGCAAAGAAGGGGTAGATAACAATGCCATTTGGCAAGGCGCGGTTGATTTCACTGAAAGATTTTAAGTGCTCGGCATTATCGGGTTTAGGTGCCAGCAACACTAACTTATCATGATTCCTCAGTTGATATAACGCTTGGAGCTTACTGGCTGGCACCCCATGAGCAATAACAACAACATCAAACTTATCAAAATCGAGATTTGCTTCTAGACTCCGGTAATGCACATGCTCTACCTCACCACCGAGTAACTCAAATAATACCTTTACTCGCATCGCTTGCACACTGCTGCTGTCAATAATCAGCACTCGATTCGCCATAACCAGATCCTTTACCGATAATTCTGAGATCCAGTTTAGTAGAAGAATCACAAGACGCTAAAAAATAGCACTATTTTGATATGTTTGACGCCGCGGTCTAATTCTCGCAGCGAAAAAATTCAAACAGCAAAGACCAACGGCGTATAATGCTATGCGAGAGACTTGCCCAAAATCGTCAAGCTATAGTGATTACCATCCATGACCGCGATGTTAGGCAGCTCTCCCCACTTTTTATAACCGTGTTTTTCAAACAAGCGGATACTGGGGAGATTATGAGAAAAAATAAAGCCAAGTAACGTTGTAATAAACAGGGTCGGCGCTTGCTGCTCTGCAAAATCCATGAGTTTACTACCTAACCCTTGGCCTTGTGCCGCTTTTGCAAGATAGATACTCACCTCAGCCGTACCATCGTAGGCAGGACGTCCATAAAAGCTGCTAAAGCTTATCCATGCAATCACCTCACCCGCCTGCTCTACCACATAAATTGGGCGATTTTGCGTATGTGCGGCGAACCAACTTTGCTTTTGTGCTACGCTTACGGGCTCCGTATCCGCAGTGACTTGGCGGCTCGGTATCGTTTCGTTGTAAATGGCAACAATGGCGCAAAGGTCATGCGGTTTAGCGAGTCTAATATTCATGAAAGCTGATCAAGGTAACGAATATTTTCGTATCATAAGAGATAACATAAATAAAAGGAAAGCACTGATGATAAAAAGTCTTTCGATTCTGAGCTTAGCGCTCGGTTTCCTAATCTCGAGTAACGCGTATGCAAAGACATCCAGCTGTGATGATTTTACCAATGTTGAGCTGCGAAAACTGCGCTCTGATGACTCACTTAATCTATGTGAATTTAAAGACAAACCGCTTCTCATCGTAAATACAGCCAGTAACTGTGGATTTACAGGTCAGTTTGAAGGGCTTGAGCAACTACATCAAAAATATCAAGATAAAGGCCTTGTTGTACTTGGTTTTCCCTCTGATGACTTTTTCCAAGAAGAAGACGACGAAAAGGAAACTGCAAAAGTATGCTTTATCAACTACGGTGTAACCTTCAATATGTTTGCGACATCGGAAGTTCGAGGCTCGGATGCCAACCCCATTTTCCAACATTTAAACGAAGTAACAAGCTCTCCAAATTGGAATTTTTACAAATACTTAGTGTCAGCTGATCGGAAAACAATTAAGCGCTTTAACAGCCGCACTAAACCTATGTCTGACGAACTCACTAGCGAAATTGAAAAACTCTTGCCTAGATAAGCTGATTTTTTAACGTACCTAGATTAGAATAAAGTATGAATAATAAATAATCATCGGAGAAATTATGGCAATCGCTAGTGCAAGACACATCCTAGTAGATAGTGAAGCGCAATGCATGGAGCTCAAAGAACGCATTGCAGCAGGGGAAGATTTCGCAGAAATCGCAAAGCAGTACTCCAATTGCCCGTCGGGCCAAGATGGTGGTGCGCTAGGTGAGTTCGGACCAGGCATGATGGTGCCTGAATTCGATAAAGTGGTTTTTTCAGCCCCAATCAATCAAGTACAAGGGCCAGTGCAAACGCAGTTTGGTTTTCACTTGCTTGAGGTAACCAGTCGTAGCGATTAATTCGCTTGCGAAAAGTTAATCACTTCGCCATCATTCCTTAATACCAACTCGCTACATTTACAGAATGAGCGAAAGTTACTTAGTTGAAGGAATGATGGCATGAAACTTATCGGTTCGAACACCAGTCCATACGCCCGTCGAATTAGAATGTGGGCCGCGGCTAAACAGCTCCCAATGAGCTACCAGCATATAGATATATTTTCTGAAGCAGGCCATGACGAACTTATTCGCCATAATCCTGCCCGTAAGATCCCATTTTTAATAGACGATGCACAACTTATTTGTGATTCCAACCTGATTGTTCGCTATCTCCGTGAAAAACATCAACTTCCATTTCCCAGTTGGGATCAAGAAAATTGGCTGATCCTTATCAATGCCTGTAATGATTCTTTGGTGGAACTGTTACTTAGCAAGCGCTCTGGTTTTGATATTGAACAAGATAAACTGTTTTTTAATCTACAGCGGGAACGAATTGGCCATACCCTGCACTATCTCAATGAAGAGTGTGTGACAGAAGAGTTTTTACACTGTGATTATCTCCAAATCAGTTTATACTGCCTTATTGATTGGGTTCTATTTAGAGAGCTCGTCGACCTGAGCGATTACACCAACCTGATGGCATTTCATGACCGTTGGCAAAGCCAAGCAATCGCCCAGCAAACTGATCCACGAAATTGAGAACACCTATGATGAATGAAGAAGAAATTGGCTCAGAAGTCAGTGAGTTTATTGAGCAAGTAAAAAATACTGAAAGCGTTTGGGCACTTAGCTCTGATGACGGCGGGATGGTTGTGGTTGACTCAAACCAGTTTGACGAGACTGATGTGTTATTGCTGTGGGATAGTGAAGAAAAAGCGCAAGCTCAATGTCGCGACGAGTGGAGTGAGTTTTCACCGATGAGTATTGATGTTGAAAGTTTTCTTGACGAATGGGTACTCGACCTAAAAGAAGATGATGCACTCGTTGGTCTAAACTGGAATGATGACAACGTTTGTGTTGAAATCGAGCCCGTTGGTCTTGCGAGACTACTTGTCGATATCGAATAAAAGCTCACCTAATCAAAGTGGCGCTCATCCTTTGTGAGTGCCGCTATTCCCCCGGCTTTGACACCAAAGCAATTAAAGTCCCTTCAATGGCTCTTACATAAGCTTGTGTTACTCTGCCTTTTTGGTTTGGTGGGCTTAATGGCTCAGCCCCAGCGGCGACCGCCTTATCATAGCATTCAGGGACATTTTCACAGCTGATGGTAATTTCAAAACCAAGTGCAGGCTGTTTAGGATGGCAACGAATATAGTCTTGCCTAAACTGTGATTGAGCTAACGGGTGGCTGGCAAAGGCGAGTTTCACTTCACCTGTGTCTAACTCACCATAATCCCCTTCATCTGTCATATCAAAAGTGCTCAAGCCAAATGCTTGATAGTAAAAATCCAGCACTTCCTCAACACTTTCTACATAAATCACCGTTTTGGCAAACACCTAAGCCTCACTATCAATAAAACCTAATGTAACTTAACCTGAGTTTTGGGTAAGAAATGAGCTAACTCTTTATTTTTCAAGCTTGTCTAAACCATATACTTGTCTAGCCAGAGAGTTTTAGGGATAACTCCGCTCTCGCGTCCTGCTACCGCCCTGGTACCTACATCCTGTAGGCAAGGCGGATTTACGCACCAATAGCTGGCTATTGGAAGTAAATCCAACAAAGTTAGCGCTGAAACTAACTGCTAGAAAGGCATTAATTATCCGAAGCTCAGGTTATATATAACTTAAGCACAAATGTTGGGCAAGGTAAAACAAAGCGAGAGAGTTCAGGGTTAAAGTTAAATAAAGTCGGATGTGGAAAAGGAGTTGGTTGGATAGGTAGGGAACTTATGTTTAGCTCGACACACTAGCCAGATAGTGTCGAGCTAAAATTCTCGCAATAAGCCTTACGACTTATTGCGGTTTTCTTTTGCGAATGCGCGAAGCTTACGCTTTTGCGATAGCGTCATTTTGTTTGAACGACCAGCATAAGGGTTATCCCCTTCGCGGAATTCAATCTTAATCGGCGTACCCATAACGTTAAGCGCTTTACGATAGTAGTTCATCAAATAGCGCTTATAGCTATCTGGCAGTTCGTGCACCATATTACCGTGGATAACGATACGGGGCGGGTTATAACCACCTGCGTGTGCATACTTAAGCTTCACACGGCGCCCACGAACCAGTGGTGGCTGGTGATCCGCCTGAGCCATATCCATAATACGACGTAACATTGCCGTGCTTACTCGCTTAGTCGCTGATTCATATGCTTCGTCAATCGACTCAAACAAGTGACCAACACCTGTACCATGTAATGCGCTGATAAAGTGCAGACGAGCAAAGTCAACAAAACCCAGTCGTCTGTCTAGCTCAGTTTTAATACGCTCTTTGACATAGTCATCAAGACCATCCCACTTGTTTACTGCAATAACCAACGAGCGACCCGCATTTAGTGCAAAACCAAGTAGACTCAAGTCTTGATCTGAGATCCCCTCGCGCGCGTCTACAACGAGCAATACCACGTTGGCATCTTCAATCGCTTGCAGGGTTTTGATAACCGAGAATTTCTCTACGACATCGCTGACTTTCTTACGCTTACGTACACCGGCGGTGTCGATTAACACGTACTCTTTATCATTACGCGTCATTGGAATGTAAATTGAGTCGCGCGTTGTGCCCGGCATATCGTAAACGATAACGCGGTCTTCACCTAAAATACGGTTAGTTAGTGTTGACTTACCTACATTTGGACGACCGATAATCGCGAGTTTAACAGGCTTGTCTTCAAAACCCGTTTTGCCGTCTTCGGCTTCTTCACCTTCAAGGTAAAGCTCTGCGATATCTTCATCGTCATGCTCAAGCTCTTCATCTTGAGCCGTAAGCTCAGCGATAACCGGTTGTAGCGTCAACTCTAATAATTGAGTAACACCACGACCATGCGCGGCGGCGATCTGTTGCACGTCACCGAGCGCTAGCTGGTAAAATTCAGCACAGTTCGAGTCAGCATCAATGCCATCCGTTTTATTAGCGACAACAAAGCAATTCTTCTGTTGTTTACGAAGGTGCTGCGCGATAGCTTGATCAGCAACCGTCATACCTGCGCGCGCATCCACCAAAAATAGCACAATATCCGCTTCTTCAATTGCAAGCAGCGACTGCTCGGCCATTTCAGTTTCAATGCCTTCTTCAGAGCCATCGATACCACCCGTGTCTACCACAATAAACTCGTAGCCTTCATAGTTTGCTTGGCCGTATTTACGGTCGCGAGTCAGACCCGGAAAGTCAGCAACTAACGCGTCACGAGTACGTGTTAAACGATTAAACAGTGTGGATTTACCCACATTAGGTCGCCCAACCAGAGCGATCACAGGAAGCATAGACTACCTCTTTTAAAAACAACAAAAGGCTTCGCAAAAGCGAAGCCCCATAAAATATCTAAAAATTCAGAAAGTTACTGCGGAATTTGAACTGCGCTAAGTTCACCATCACGCGTGTAAACAAATACTTTGCCATCAACCACTATCGGTTCGACAAAAAAGCCTGAACTATCAAACTCGGTACGCGATACCAACTCACCAGAACTCTTATCCAGCCAGTGTAAGTTACCTTCCTGATCGCCAACCACTACGTAGTTGCCAGCAACCGTTGGAGCGGTTAGATACCAACCGCGCAGAGCTGGTTGTGTCCAACGTTCAATACCTGAGTTTTTGTCTAGTGCGTACAGTACGCCATCGCTATCAACCAAATAAATTACGTCAAGATCGAGTGTGAGATCTCGGTAACTACTGTACTCACGATCCCACACTACATTACCGCTGCGCACATCAATGGCGACTAGTTTACCATTATAGGCGATAGAATACACATATGCGCCGCTTACAACGGGTTTAGTATCAACATCCACCAAACGCTCAAACTCAGAAGCCCCTTTTGCAATTGCAACATCTGAGCTCCATGCGGTAAAACCGTTTTCAGCGATAAGTGCTGTTAACTTACCACTTTCTTCGCCAACCAATACGCCACCATTCGCGCTGGTTGGTGAGCTTAAACCACGTAATGTCAGCGCGGGAACTTCTTGCTCATAGTGCCAACGCTCTTCACCTGTATCTGGGTGTAGCGCAACCAGCTTGCCTGAACCTAAGTTAACGTAAAGAAGACCATCGCCTGCAGCTGGCGCTGACAGCGCTTCACCTGGTACCGACTTACGCCAAACTATTTCGCCGGTTTCACGGTCAAGCGCAAAAACCTGTCCGTGCTCAGAGCCAACATATAGTTTGCCATAAGCTTGTGTGATCCCACCTGACAGCTTTGCACTGTCATTGTCTTCCCATGGCCAAAAGTTCTTATTCTCACGAACATCAACTCGCCACTTTTCTTTACCTGTTTCAGTATCAAACGCTGTCACTATACCTTCACGGGCAGCTGCAAAAACAGTGTTCTGATAGCTTACAGGAGATAAACGCGAAAAGTAGTGCTCAACCCCGTCTCCAATCCCCTCTTGCCATACAACAGTAGCGTCGAATTGATTGTTGATCTCAGGGAGTTTTAACTCTTCTTCATCATCACTAGAAGAACAACCTGCGGTGAGTGCTGCAACACATAAAGCCAATGAGGCCATCGTTAACTTCTTCATGGCAACTCCTTAAACCGTTGTCTTTTGTGCAAGATCATCCAGTTTAATTTGCAGCATAGGGTTGCTATTGCCTTCCGCCGCTTCTAATGCCGATTGATAAGCACTACGTGCTTTATCTTTATCGCCTTGAGCAAGGTAAATATCACCTTGGATCTCAGCAAGCTGCGCCTTAAACGCTTCAGGCATAGGCTTAGCTAGTGTTGCAAGTGCTTGTTCGTATTGAGACTGAGACGCTTGTACACGTGCAAGTCTTAATAAAGCCGTTGCTTTTAGCTCAGCGTTGGCTACATTATCAGCCGCCCAAGTTAGCTTCTGTGCAGCTAGCTTAAGATCGTCTTTGTCGATTGCCTCTTTAGCAGCAACGAAAGCCGCTAACACGGCGTAGTTAGAATCTGCATTTGCAGCAACAAAGGCGTCGCTTTTTGCTAGTACATCGTCACTTTCAACAACCTGAGTGAATGCTTCTGATGCTGCTTCTGCGCTATCGATCTGGCTTTGGTTATACGCTTTCCAGCCATACAGACCACCTAAACCAAGCACGGCACCGACTACTATCGTTGTACCATTTTCACGGAAAAATCGTTTTATTGCTTCTGCTTGTTGTTCTTCTGTTGAATAAATTTCCATTCTAACCTCTTAGCTTACCAGCTCTGCTAACAGCGTTTTTACTTCTGCAAGTGGTAAGGTGATTTGTTCTTTCTCTTCACGCAGATACTTCACTGTCACTTTGCCTTCAGCGAGTTCATCTTCGCCTAGCACGAGCGCAATAACAGCATCGCTTTTATCTGCACGTTTAAATTGTTTCTTAAAGTTGCCACCGCCACAATGAACCATCACGCGAAGGCCAGCAATATCATCTCGTAATTGCTGTGCAACGACTGGAGCTTGAATCGCCGCTTTGTCACCCATAGCAACGACATATACATCAGCATTACGACGAATATCACCCACACATTCCAGCGTTTGTAGCATCAACACTAAACGTTCGATACCCATAGCAAAACCAACGGCTGGCGTTGCTTTGCCGCCAAGTTGCTCAACCAAGCCATCGTAACGGCCGCCAGCACATACAGTACCCTGAGAACCTAAGCTTGTTGTCACCCACTCAAATACGGTGCGGTTGTAGTAATCTAGGCCACGTACCAGTTTTTCATTAACTTGGTATTCGACGCCAGCTGCTTCTAAACGTTCACACAAATTAGCAAAATGTTCGCGTGATTCTTCATCTAAGTGTTCAGAAAGCTTAGGTGCATCAACCAGTACAGCTTGCACCTCTGGGTTTTTGCTATCTAACACGCGCAGTGGATTGCTGTACATACGGCGCAGACTGTCTTCGTCAAGCGCTTCTTTGTGTTGCTCCAGATATGCAATCAGAGCATCGCGATATTCAGCACGCGCTTCATTTGACCCCAAAGAATTGAGCTCAAGCTTTACATGATCTTGAATACCAAACTGCTGCCATAAGCGCGCCGTCATTAGGATCACTTCAGCATCAATATCTGGTGTTGCCATACCAAAAGTTTCAACACCAAATTGATGGAATTGACGGTAACGGCCTTTTTGCGGTCTTTCGTGGCGGAACATCGGCCCCATGTACCAAAGGCGCTGTTCTTGGTTATATAGCAAACCATTTTGATTACCCGCTCGTACGCACACAGCAGTACCTTCCGGGCGTAGCGTTAAGCTATCGCCATTACGGTCATCAAAGGTATACATTTCTTTTTCGACGATATCGGTCACTTCACCGATAGAGCGCTTAAATAGATCGGTCGACTCAACGACTGGAAAGCGGATCTCTTGATAACCAAAAGCCGCTACTGTCTCTCTTAATACCGATTCTACTTTCTGCCAGACTTGCGTGTCACCTGGCAGACAATCATTCATTCCACGGATTGCCTGAAGTTGTTTAGTCACTGAAAACCCTAACTTAAATTTGTCACCAATCGATTTACTGCTGCTTGAACCTTTGGCTAAATACGCTCAAACAGCCTCATCGCATTGGTTTTATTTCTTTAATGCCATTTATCGTCGTGCAGTTTAGCACGCCGTGAGAAAGCGCGAAATTCGCTTATCTTAACGATTACACAGGTGTCAGTCGATGATTTTTACATCGATTTTTTCTTCACTTTCTTTTTTCTCTACATATTCTCGGATCTGAGACTCTAATTGAGCGACGATATCATCATTATCAATCCGTGTTTTTTGGCGCTCGCCATTGATATAAAGGCCTGAACGGCGATTTGCGCCAGCAAGACCTAAGTCACTGACAAGTGCTTCACCAGGGCCATTGACCACGCAGCCAATCACAGACACCGAAATTGGCGTGACGATATCTTCTAATCGCTCTTCCAGCTGATTCATTGTATTCACTACATCAAACTCTTGGCGAGAGCAACTTGGGCAAGCAATAAAATTAATGCCGCGCGAACGAATTCGCAGTGACTTTAGAATATCAAAACCCACTTTGATTTCTTGCACTGGATCAGCCGCAAGTGAAACACGTAATGTATCACCAATTCCTTCAGCAAGTAACATCCCTAGACCAACTGCCGATTTAACTGAACCGGCTCTAAAACCACCTGCTTCGGTGATCCCAAGGTGCAGAGGTTGGTCGATTTCTTTTGCCAATAAACGATAAGCGCCAACGGCTAAGAATACGTCGGAAGCTTTTACCGAGACTTTAAACTGATCAAAGTTATGGCGCTGGAGAATTTCGACATGTCGCATCGCAGACTCAAGTAAGGCTTCAGGTGTTGGTTCACCATACTTTTCTTGCAAATCGCGCTCTAGTGAGCCGCCATTCACGCCAATACGAATTGGAATGTTGTGCTCACCCGCCGCATCAATCACTGCACGAATACGGTCTTCACTACCAATATTCCCAGGATTTATCCGCAAACAATCGGCACCGTACTTAGCCACTTGTAATGCAATACGATAATCGAAGTGAATATCCGTGACGAGTGGAATATCCACTTGCTCTTTAATGCTTTTGAATGCTTCAGCTGCATCCATTGTCGGCACAGAAACACGGACAATATCCGCTCCGGCGTCTTGGATAGCTTTAATTTGTGCCACCGTCGCATCAACATCTAGAGTATTGGTGTTCGTCATAGACTGTACTGCTATCGGTGCGCCATCACCAATAGGCACATTACCGACATAGATCCTTGTTGATTTTCTACGCTTTATAGGTGGTTCTGAAAACATGCTGACTACTCTGTTAACGGTAAATTGAATTTAGCTAGACGGTTTTTAGTAAACGCAGGCAATGACACTGGTTTACCGTCAAGCGTGACCTCTACGGCCTGATGCTTGCCGAGTATAACAGAAAAAGGGGCCTTACCTTCAACTGTCATAGTATATCCCGCTTTTTTAACACCAAACGCGACACGCTCTTGTGTTGCGTCAAACATTTCAACCCAACTTTCTTCGTTGAAATGCATGACTACCGTGCTCAATGCAGAGTCTCGTTTTGTCGCTTGCGGTTTCGTTTCAACTGGCACTGAAACCTCCGCTTCACTCGCCTGTGGCTCGCTTTGCGGGGTTGTGTCATTGTTTTGCTCAGTAGGTAATGCTAACTCATCAACCTTTGGCGTTGTGGCATTTTCAACTGGCGTCTCAAGCTGAGTGACCGGCGTTTCAGGCACCACTTCTTGTTCTGAGCTACTGGTCTGCCAAAACCAAAATGCCGACGACCCCAGCACGATAGCCAGCACAATGTAGCTCACCATCATTAGGCGGTTATCGTGGGCTTCTTTATGAGTCCGGCGAGAAAAGCTTTGCATTCGCTTTTTCTGTGGCGGCAACTCCGGAGATTGATATCGAGCCAGTACTTCCGTCGGATTCAATCCCAGTAACGCGGCGTAATTTTTAATATAGCCACGCACAAAGGTTTCAGGCCCTAGGTCTTGATAGTCATCCTGCTCGAGCTTGGTAAGTTGGGCATGAGTCATCTTTAAGCGCGATTCAATTTCAGCAAAGCTGATCCCGGCATTTTGTCTTGCCGTTGCTAAAGTTTGCCCGAGTGAAGGCTGCTCTTGTTCAGGTGCTTCCTGCTCTTTCATTGTTTGGTTCATAAAACGTAATTTGTTGGGTCTACAATTAGTAATCCGTGGCCTGCTTGCAGCGCCACATCAGGAGTGAGTTTATTCCATCGCATAATTTCATCGATCAACACACCATATCGATCGGCAATACTGAGCAAAGTATCTCCCGCCGCAATTTCATGCACGACATTGGGATTGTTAAGATACACCTTTTGACCTGCGTACAATCTTGCAGATTCCCGCACTTGATTATATTCCATCAATTCAACCATTTTAATGTCGTATTTGACTGAAATACTAAATAGGTTTTCACCTGCAATAACAGTATGAAAAGGTACCTGAGGAGGCGCAATGTCACGATTTAATAACGGCACACTTGAACTACTTGATGACGTAGACGCTAACACTTGAGGCTCACGTGAGCGAGGACTAAATGTGACTTCCGATGGATCCGGTTGATAAAACTCAACCCGAGCTTCAGAGTCCGAGCTAACATTCACTAAAGACGTGCTTTTTGCCACTTCAGGTTTTGCCGAAGGCGCAAAATTATTGGCCTCAGCGGGTGAATCAACGGTGAATGACTGGGTTGAATTCGATTGCGTTTTCTTACGTTTAATTTTAATTTTTGGATTCGCAACAATATGACTAGGCGACGCCTCGGCAAGCTTATTTAACTGTGCTTCTCGGTAGCGATTGCGCAACCGTTCAAATTCACTTGCAGCGATATTATTCGTTAAGATCAGCCCTGCTTGA
Source organism: Pseudoalteromonas sp. OF7H-1 (assembly GCF_022347825.1). Lineage (NCBI taxonomy): Bacteria > Pseudomonadati > Pseudomonadota > Gammaproteobacteria > Alteromonadales > Pseudoalteromonadaceae > Pseudoalteromonas > Pseudoalteromonas sp. OF7H-1. Next base: position 82,577 of record NZ_JAKRFX010000003.1, read on the forward strand.
GCAGATTTTGGGTAACTTTGCACCAAAGTCGTGGCGATGTCTTGCGCCTTCTGTAAGTGGCCCATTTGCATATGCACTAAGTGCCCAAGCATTAAGCTTCTTGGTGAAATAAATCCACGCTTGGCAACGTTATCAAGCACATCTTCTGCTCTTAAGAAATCGCTGCGAGCATAGTACAGGCCCGCGAGCGCAAGCTGCGATGACATCTGCTGAGCGTTATGCTTAATCGCGCTTTGCAGATACTCTTCAGCTAGGGAATACTCATTTTGTTTCAGCGCACACAGCGCCAAGTTTTCATAGCTTGCCGATACCCGCAAATAACTCGGTACCTCTATCGCTTTGAAAAAATATTGGCTCGCCTTGTCATACTGACCAACTCGGCAAAGAAAAGTGCCATAGTTGTTTAGCGTGTCGGGGTTATCTGGCTCAATATCCAAAGCCGCCTGATAGGCATTATCAGCGCGATGTTGCTCACCCACCTGCTCGTAATAATACGCCAACGTATAATGGGCTTCGGCCAGTTTTGGCGCTAGCTGTAATGCCCGCTCTAAATTAAATTTGGCTGAGGTAGTGTTACCTGAATTGAGATATTGAAGTGCCAGTGCAATGCGAGTTCTTGCGGCATTGGTGTTATTGACTTGTTGTTCGGCCACAGGACGCCCGTCGGAGCGATAACTACTCTCCGTCACACAACCTGACAGAACTAAACTCGCGCCTGCGAGAATGGATGCAGCCAATCCTGTTTTGCGATAATTTCGCGATTGCATCACTCACCTTTGAATGCCACTGGGTTCTATGTGTGCCCTATATTACCCAAAAGGCTAAGAGATTCATCTATTTTTTACCAGATAGTCAGAACTTATCTGTGGTCAAGATGAAATGAGCTGGGTAAACCCAGCTCATGAATATTATTGTGCGCTCACATTGACAGCAATGGCATTATCGTCACGCTGTTTTTTCTTAGCTAAACGCTTGGTTCTGTCTACGACATCGCCCACTAACTGTCCACATGCAGCGTCAATGTCATCGCCACGAGTACGACGAACGATACAGGTCAGTCCTGCTGCTTGTAACACCTTAGAAAACCTATCGATGCGGCTGTTGCTAGAGCGGCCATATTCATTACCCGGGAACGGGTTAAATGGGATTAAGTTAATTTTTGACGGCGTGCCTTTGAGAACTTGCACCAACTCATGGGCATGATCTGTACTGTCATTAACATCTTGTAGCATCACGTACTCAATGGTGACGTCCTTATTTGCTTTAGAACCGTCGATATAGCGACGACATGCTGCTAAGAACTCTTCAATCGGATACTTTTTGTTGATTGGTACAAGCACATCACGTAGTGGATTGTTTGGCGCATGTAGTGAAATCGCCAGTGCCACATCAATCTTTTCTTTCAAAATATCAAGCGCAGGTACCACACCCGATGTACTTAGCGTAACGCGGCGCTTGGATAAACCAAATGCCCAATCGTCCATCATCAGTTCCATCGCTGGTACAACGTTATTTAGGTTTAGCAGAGGCTCACCCATCCCCATCATAACGATGTTAGTAATTGGGCGTTTAGTGCTATCGCCTTTATGCAGACCAATGTCGGTTGCCACGCGCCAAACCTGGCCAATGATCTCAGACACTTTTAAGTTACGATTAAAGCCTTGCTGTGCCGTTGAGCAGAAAGTACATTCCAAAGCACAACCAACCTGAGAAGATACACACAGTGTTGCTCGGTCTTTTTCTGGGATCCACACAGTTTCAACTTCTTGGCCGCCTTCAAGTAATAGTGCGTATTTTATAGTACCGTCAGAAGCCACTTGCTTTACTGAAATTTCAGGTGCTTTAATCTCACACTCAGCTTGCAACCGCGCACGCAACTTTTTGTTCAAATTGCTCATGTCATCAAAGTTGTCGATACCAAAATGATAAATCCATTTCATCACCTGATCCGCGCGAAACGGCTTTTCGCCATATGATGCAAACAACTCGCGCATCCCCTCGCGATTTAAATCAAGTAAGTTAATTTTTTTCTCAATAGTGGTCATGAACAACCTCGGTTAAAGACGGTAAGAACAGCTAAATTGCCAACAACACATTGTACAAAAAAGCAGCAAACATCACAAATAATGTAACGTGTTTTGTGAAGTAGTGTGATTACTTTACAAAGCACGCTTATCCCGCAACTTAGCTGCGGGACAAAAAAAGGGCTCGAAAGCCCTTCTTTGGCACCAAGTCTCGAATTAACGAGTACGTGGGCAGATTTCTTCTTCAGCGAAGAAGTAAGCGATTTCGCGAGCAGCAGACTCAGGCGCGTCAGAACCGTGTACTGCGTTCTCGTCGATGCTGTCTGCGTAGTCAGCACGTAGTGTACCAGCTAGCGCTTCAGCAGGGTTAGTAGCACCCATGATTTCGCGGTTTTTACGAACTGCGTCTTCACCTTCAAGCACCTGAACCATTACTGGACCAGAAGTCATGAAAGAAACTAGTGCACCAAAGAAAGGACGCTCTTTGTGCTCTGCGTAGAAACCTTCAGCTTTCTCTTGAGAAAGGTGAACCATTTTTGATGCAACGATTTTAAGACCAGCAGACTCAAAACGGTTGTAGATAGCACCGATGTGGTTTTTAGCTACAGCATCAGGCTTGATGATTGAAAAAGTGCGCTCTAAAGCCATCTTTTTTGCTCCAAAATATTATTGTGAATATTAACGGGCGCGAATTATACGTGTTTTGGTAGAAAAAACCTACTATCTCACGCCGCTTTCTTTGCGAAGAAACGAAAGTTTGGTGAATTATTTGTCGATTAAATACGCAGAATTGCCAGCAGAAGCCTTAACAGTAAGGCCACTTGCCCTTCCTTGCACAATGTCAAAAAACCTGATCTACATCAAAATTACTTACTTAGCTTTCTTCTATACTGCGCCGCTTTTTAGAATCAGCACGCGAAATCACTCAACAGCTGACCCGTAATTAGGGCCTGTTTATCTTTCAAGTTTGTTTTTGCAGCAGTTTGATTGGTATTTATACAAGGCAGAGCCTGCGTAGCATAGTTGTTCTATGTGAGTCAGGCGATAACACAGTAGAAATGCCAATCAATCGCTGCCCTTTGGGTTCACCTGAGTGCGCTTTGTTCATTGTTGCTCAACTTTTGCCTAGATTACTAGGCGGCAAGTCGAGCGTCGCGACCAAAACACACTCAGGAGAACAAAAATAAAACAGCAAAGGTCAACAGGCCCTAGTTCAATGTATGAGGTAAACCATGTTTGTACCAGAACTTCTCTCTCCTGCCGGCAGTTTAAAGAATATGCGTTACGCTTTTGCGTACGGTGCCGACGCTGTTTACGCCGGACAACCAAGATACAGTCTGCGCGTACGTAATAACGAATTTGACCTAAACAACCTCGAAATCGGTATTAATGAAGCCCACCAGCAAAACAAAAAGCTCTATGTCGTATCAAATATTGCGCCGCACAACGGCAAAGTGAAAACTTACTTACGTGATATTGAGCCTGTTATCGCGATGAAGCCAGACGCGCTTATCATGTCCGATCCCGGGCTAATTATGCTGGTGCGCGATAAGTGGCCAGACATGCCAATTCACCTATCCGTACAGGCAAATGCTGTTAACTATGCGACGGTGCAATTTTGGGCCAAACAAGGGGTTGAGCGCGTTATTCTTTCTCGCGAGTTGTCGCTACAAGAAATAGAAGAAATTCGTACATTGTGTCCAGACACTGAGCTTGAAGTGTTCGTTCACGGCGCCCTATGCATGGCTTATTCTGGTCGCTGTTTATTGTCGGGTTATATCAACAAGCGCGATCCAAACCAAGGTACTTGTACCAATGCCTGCCGCTGGAGCTACGATGTCAAACCTGGTCAAGAAAACGAAACCGGGGATGTTGTCCATAAGGTCGATCCAAAAGCAATTATTCCAACCTTAGGGGAGGGTCAACCAAGCGACGAAGTGTTTATGCTCGAAGAGCAAGGTCGACCTGGTGAATACATGCCAGCATTTGAGGATGAGCATGGTACTTACATCATGAATTCCAAAGATTTACGTGCTGTTCAGTATGTTGATCAACTGACTCGCATGGGCGTGCACAGCCTTAAGATCGAAGGCCGTACCAAGTCATTCTATTATGTTGCTCGCACCGCACAAGTCTATCGTAAAGCCATTGATGATGCTGTTGCGGGTAAACCATTTGACCCAAGCTTAATGAAAACCCTAGAAAACCTAGCCCACCGAGGATATACCGAGGGCTTCTTGAAACGTCATGTACATCAAGACTATCAAAATTACGACTACGGTCATTCGGTGTCTGACCAACAGCAGTTTGTTGGTGAAGTGCTAGGTCGCACTAATAATGGTCTCGTTGAAATTGAGGTTAAAAACAAGTTCTGTACTGGCCACAGCTTGGAATTAATGACGCCTAAGGGCAATATTCACTTTAATCTTGAACACATGGAAAATAAAAAAGGCGAAGCGATAGATGACGCCAAGGGCTCTGGTCATATCGTCAAAATTCCACTGCCAGAAGACATAGACTTAAGTCACGCCATTTTAATGCGCAATTTGGGCCAAAGTGAGGACACTCGTAATCCTTTTAAAAAGGCATAACGATGGCACTGCTTATTAATGATAAATGTATCAACTGTGATATGTGCGACCCTGAGTGTCCTAATCAAGCCATTTACATGGGCGATAAAATTTATCAAATTGACCCTGACAAATGCACTGAATGCGTCGGCCATTACGACACACCAACCTGTGTAAGTGTCTGCCCCATTGATTGCATTAAACCAGATCCAAACCACAAAGAAAGCCTTGACCAGTTAGCCGAAAAGTACCTTCGACTCACTGAATAACAAGGTGAAGCCAGGCGCTTCACCTTGTTAATCTCTCAACTCCCCCTCTTCCCTACCTCACGATAAAGATTTCTTACACCTCTTGTCGAAATTTCAAATAGATATACTACAGTTAAAGCAGAGCATTAGGACTTTTAAAGCGTATTTTACTATCGCAGCTTGAGTGCGCTTTTAGCGTCTTAACCGCGGATATTTTTATATGAATTGGCTACACGTTGAGGTAAGGAAATAACATGGATTTGAACTCATTTGAGTCATTTTTTAATAGCGCGTACATGCCACATGGTCATTGCTATTTGTGGCAACCTCACCTGCTATGGACCAATGTCATCTCCGATATCTTGATAGCCGCAGCCTACTTTTCGATTCCCATGGCGATTATGATTTATGCAAAACAGCGCCCTGATGTTGGCAGAAATTGGGTCTTTGTGTTGTTTTGTAGCTTCATCACTTTATGTGGACTCACGCACTTAATTGGCGTTTATACCGTTTGGCATGGCGCTTATGGTATTCATGGCATTTCAAAAGCAGTCACAGCATTTATCTCAATGGTAACGGCGGTTTATCTTTTTAGACTTATCCCAAGCGCCGTCGCAATCCCAACCCCCAATCAATTCCATGGCGTAACCGCAAGGCTCAAACGTATTACCGATGAAAAGCAGGCGCTTCATTCGCAACTAGACCAACACAGAGTTACCGAGTTTATGCTCGATGCCTTACCCACCAGTACCTTGCTACTTGACCAGCTACTCACCGTGAGTAAGTGCAATCCTTATTTTTATCGCGAGCTTGGGTACGACACGCCAGATGCATTAATTGGGCTGAGATTACACGATATCGTCAGTTTGGATGATCCGTTCGACAGCTTAGAATCCATTAGCCAATCTCTACTCAACCAAAACGATTACAGTAAAGAAGCACTGTGCCATGTGAAAGACAAATTTGGCAATCAAATACCGATGGAGATGCGCTTAGTACAAGAGCCCCATGACGGTGCCAATCTCATTTTAGCGGTGTTTAATAACCTTTCGTCACTTAAACGCACAGAGCAAGCACTCGCGGAATCCACCGAACAAATGAAGCGTGCAATCGGGGCAACCGAAGATGGCATTTGGGAGTGGAACGTTGTCGACAACAGCGTCAGCTATTCATCTCGTTTAAAAACCATGATAGGTAAACGCGATGACGAAAAAGTCACCTATGACGACTGGTTTGCACATATCCACCCAGACCACCAAGGCAAAGTGCAAGATGCCATAGACCATCACTTTGCCACCAAAGACCAATATTTTGTCGAGTACTTAGGGCGAGACAACAAAGGAGAATACGCTTGGTTTTCCGCCGTAGGCAACAGCCAATTTGACGACCACGGTAAAGCATTGGTGATGTCTGGAGCACTTAGAAATATCCATCAGAAAAAATCCCTTGAGCTGCAAGTGGCGGAAAAAAACAAAATTCTCAATGCCATCTACGAAGGTGCAAGTCAGGCTATTTGGCTATTAAAGGTAGAAGAAAAGCAAACATTTCGAGTGCTCGAGTACAATAAGTTTGCCTGCCAGCGCACTGGCGTCAAACTTGATGAAATATTGGGTAAAACCCTCAGCGAACTAAGAGGGACAGTGTTAGAAGCGGAGCTAGTAGATAGAATCGAAAAAAACTACCAACTTTGCGTTGAGGTCGCAAAACCCGTAGATTATACCGAAATGATACCATTCAAAAATAAAGAACATTGGTATCAGACGACTCTTTATCCACTTAAAGACAGTAAAAACCAAGTTGAGCGGATCGTTGGTATCGCCGTCGATATTACTGCGCGAAAATTCGCAGAAAAAGAGCTTGAAGACAACCAACGCTTTTTACAGCGAATGATAGATTCAGCGGTGTGTGGCCTTTATCTCTACGACTTAAAACTCCACAAAAACACGCGCATAAACAAGCGTTATACTCAACTCCTTGGTTATACAATTCAAGAGTTAGAAAGTTCAAATTTAGAACTATGTTTTCATGAAAGTGAACGCGCACTCGTTTACGAGCATATTGATGAAGTGAGAGCCAGCCAAGACGGTGAACTTATCCCGATAAAGTATCGTTTTAGACACAAAGAAGGGCATTGGGTTTGGTGTTACTCCGTCGATACCGTGATCACTCGAGATCACAATGGCGAGCCAGAGTTGATGCTGGGTACTTTTGTCGATATGACCGAGCACACTGAATTGCTATTACAGCTGCAAGAATCCAACGCCCACCTTGAGCACTTTGCCTATATTGCTTCTCATGATTTACAAGAGCCTCTCAGAAAGATCACCGCTTTTTCGGACAGTTTGGCGCAAAGAATTACGCCAGAACTCAAAGACTACGACGATGCAAAGTTTGAAATAGAGCGCTTGGTTGATGCCAGTCAACGAATGCGGATCATGATCCAAGACCTACTCAAGTTATCACGCTTGCATTCCCATGAGTTGAAGCTACAAACAACCAATCTAACTTTGTTGTTAGAAGATGTTTGTGAAGTGATGAGCTTTAGTATCGAGGAAAGCGGCGCAGAAATTAAACTAGAGAATGGTGATTTACCTATCGAACTTGATCCCTCGCTTTTTCTTCAAGTGCTGCAAAACTTAATCAGTAACAGCATTAAGTTTAAGTCACCAGAGCTTGCGCCCGTGATCCAAATTTACACCAGCAAAACCGGCCATGAAACGGTGATCCATTACAAAGACAATGGGCTTGGGATCCCAAAATCTCGACGTCAGCAAATCTTTGAACCGTTCAGGCGTTTTGGCACCACACAAGAGTATGGCAGTGGTATTGGACTAGCGCTGTGCCGACAAATCGTAAAACTGCATGGCGGCACAATAAAATGCCTGCAAAGTGATGATGGCGCTTTGTTTGAAATCATACTGCCAAAAGAAGTTAAGGAGTAATAATGGAACTGTTATTAGTTGAAGATGATCCCGATGATGTCTACTTTTTTAAAAGAGCATACAGCAGTATTGCCAATGCGCCAGAGCTTAAAATTTTTTCTGACGGTCATGAGCTGCTGCATTACCTCGATTCTATCGCAACCTATGACCAAGTTATTTTATTGGATTTAAACATGCCAAAAATGAGTGGCTTTGAAGTTATGGAAGCTTTAAAAAATGAGCAAGTTGCCGATAAATTAATAACGGTGTGCTATACCACTTCTACTCACCACAGTGACATTCGTAAAGCATATCAATTGGGCGCTAAGTCATATATTACCAAGCCCGGACGCTTAAGTGATTTAGAGTCGTTGATCAAATTAATCAAGCAGTATTGGTTTGACAATAACTGTGTCGTGCAAGGGTAACTATGAATACATGGCTGATTTATCTTCTTGAAGACAACGATGAAGATGCTTACTTAGTAAAGCGCACACTTGCAAGTACTGATGGTAGACAAAAGTTTAACGTTAAACACTTCAAAAATTTAGAACAACTTGAAACCGCCTTAAACACAGTCAAGCCTGAAGCCATCCTTATCGATTTAAATATCGATGAGAGCCAAGGTCTGACCACGCTGATTAAAGTAAAACAGTTGCCAATCAGCGCCCCTATAATCGTGCTAACAGGGGTATCTGAAACACTGTTTGGCGAAAAGGCAATTCAACTTGGTGCGCAAGATTATATCCCAAAACACGAAGTGAGCGGCCCACTATTGGCACGTACAATCACCTTCTCAAAAGAACGCTACGAAATGCAGCGAAATCTAGAGAACCTAGTGGTGATGGATAGACTCACTATGCTACATAACCGCGGCGCATTTGATAACGAATTAGAAAGAGCGATTTCTGAGTCAGAGCGGTATGGTCATGGATTTGGTGTGCTGTTTATTGATCTCGACAATTTTAAACCAGTCAATGATCAGCTTGGTCATCAAGCGGGCGATCAATTGCTAAAAATACTGGCAGCAAAACTTAAAATGTATAAACGTGCGTCAGACTTTGTTGCACGCTACGGTGGTGATGAATTCGTGGTTATCGCCCCTCATCTAACCGAAAAAAATCAGTTACGAAAACTTGCTCAGCATAAGTATGACTTGCTCAGTGATAATTACTGTCTCCAAGATGAAAGCGCCAATATCCGCGAAGTAAAACTGGACTTAAGCATTGGCGCAGTGATTTATCCAACTGACGCCACATCAGCAGAAGAGTTAGTTGCTAAAGCAGATAAAGCTATGTATCACGCGAAGACGAATCAATTGCCTTACGCGTTTTACTCGGATGCAGGACTCACAGCAAAATAGTAGAGTGAGGAGTGTACTAATCCATTCTATTTTTAAGGTATTGTTTGTCGGCTTTTCTCCTTACGTGGTTGCGTCTTTCGACGAAAGGCAAAACATTACTTCGTTGTTTTCGACGCTCTCCCCCCTGCCTTTCCTCTAGCAACTCTTCTAGTTGAGACAGAGTAATTAGCCTTTTCATAGCAACCTCCACATCACACCACTTTCTTTTTTATAGTCGCTTTTACAAAAAACCCCAATCTAGCAGGCAAAAATCTAAGCCCACCACTCAACAAAATCACATTTTAAACTTTTATTTTACAAAATACTCACATTTAGGTATAACTTGATTGAACAAAAAACAAACAGAAAGGATACAACATGAAACGCCACTATCTATCAGCGTGTTTAATCGCGCTCCTCTCACATCAGGCAACAGCTGCAGGTCAGCATGACTCTGTAGCTATGCCTGAATTTACTGCTGAACACATCAGTGCCTTACCTATTTCTAGTGTAATAGCAGTAAACCCTGAACTGTTTCTTTTCAGCAATGCTTTACAACAAGTAGATTGGCAGCAGGTGCTTGACAGCACGGCACCGCATTTAAGCGACAAGCTCGAAGTGATCTTGCACTATGCTGGATATGCCAGTATTAACCCTAAATTGTTGCTGGCACTAATGGAACTTGAGTCTGGTGTGATAAGTAACCCAGATAAACAATCCCTCTTTGCACCGTTTGGTACACTCTCTCATGAACATGGATTTGATGCGCAAGTAAAAGATGTAGCGCTTAATCTCAGTGCAAGATACTACGCATTCCAAAAACTTCGTGATGAAGGCAAAGCTAAAAAATTACCAGCAGTAAACGAAGCAACCGTAGCACTTGCAGATCTGACACACACATCGGCAGATGCCCTATTCAATACTTACCAAACGTTATTTAACGGTGAGTCATTAGCATTAAAAGCGGACAACAGCCTCGCTTTTAATGAACAAGCTTCAACACAAGCGGTATCAGCTGCTAGCTTTAGCATGAGCTTCCCATGGCCATCCGGTTACGCTTGGTATAGCGGTGGCGCACACTCAAATACAGGTTCAGGTTACCCTTACTCGTCGCTTGATTTTAATAACGGCTCAGGTGGCTGGGGAAGTAATACACCTTGGGTTCAAGCAGCGCATGGCGGCACAGTGACTCGTTACTCAGCTTGTAATATTCGCGTGACTCACTCAAGCGGTTATTCAACTCAGTATTACCATATGGAAAGTTTGCAATATAACACTGGTGATGTCATTTCTGCAGGTGCTTGGCTTGGCCGTTATGCGGACGATAAAGCAACAGCATTGTGCCAAGGTGGTCAATCAACCGGTCCTCACGTTCACTTTTCGCTACTGTACAACGGTGGGCATATTTCGCTGCATAACTGGTACATCAGTGGCTATCGTATAGATGTGGGTAACTCCAACTATGACGATAACTGTAATCGCTTCTTCTTTGAGAAGAACGGCTATCGTACTTGTGCATGGCGTGCATTGTACAAATAAACAGTCTTAGCTTACACAAGCATGGTATTAGGCTCAGCTTTTTAGTTTGAGCCTAATAAATAACTTAAATTTTTTGTAAAACAAATGTATATTAAATTTAATCTGGAATAAAAAAGGATTTAATACTTCTATGTTTGCAAAGGAATATTCCAACAACTCGCTAGCATGGCAAGATCGAGCATTTTTTATTCTGACTCATGCTCGAGCCAATACCAGCTCCACCAATTATACTGTGCTAATCAAAGTACTTGAGACGCTAGGACATACAGTCAAAGTTGATACTCGACTACCAGAGCCTGCGCTGCGTGAACAAATCGCATTATTTTTGGTGGATACAGAACACCGAGATTGTAATGAACTTATCAGTGCTGAAGTAAAGCTATTGGCGGCTAAACACAAAGTACTGCTCTTTAATGCCTATGAAGACAGCGTGAATGAAAAAACGGCGCTACTTGGCAATGTGAAAGGTATACTCTATCACAATGCTCCGCCAGAGACGTTATTTCAAGGATTAAGCAGTGTGCTCAAAGGCGAGCTTTGGTTTTGTCGCAGCGCTATCTCAGAGGCATTTAGCGAACTGATCGCCGCGATGCCACAAGCATTGCCTAACAGCGACATTATCTTAAGTAATGAAGAGTTAAATATGCTTACCGGCAGAGAAAAGTCTGTGATCAAGCTTATTGCTGCTGGTGCTAAAAACGAAGATATCGCTGATAGACTAAACATAAGTAGTCACACAGTTAAAACGCATATCTACAGCGCATTTAAAAAAACCAATTCGCGCAACCGAGTTGAACTTGCTAATTGGGCGCTACGCCATATACCAATAGTGAGTTTGAATTAAGAGCTGTGTAAAGACACGCAATAAAACTGAGATAAAAGAGAAGTAAATAACCTGAGGTTTGGATAAATAGATGGCTAGCATGGTACTAGCCATCTGCAGAAAATCGTAGGGCTTACGCTACACCGTAGCTATCACGGTATGCTTTAACTGCATCCAAGTGCGCATCCATACCACCTTGTTGCTCAAGGTAAGTGATCAGATCAGCCAATTTCACGATAGACACCACTTGAGTATTAAAGTCGCGCTCAACTTCCTGAATAGCAGAAAGCTCCGCTTTACCTTTTTCTTGGCGGTCTAACGCAATTAGTACACCAGCAAGATCAGCGCCGTTTGCCGCAATAATTTCCATCGACTCACGAATAGCTGTACCCGCTGTGATCACGTCGTCTACCAACATAATACGGCCTTCAAGTGCAGAACCAACAAGGTTTCCGCCTTCACCGTGGTCTTTCTTTTCTTTACGGTTAAAGCAGTAAGGCACGTCTTTGTTATGATGATCAGCAAGTGCAACCGCTGTTGTCGTTGCAATTGGAATGCCTTTGTAGGCAGGACCAAATAACACGTCAAACTCAATACCTGCATCTTCTAGCGCCGAAGCATAGAAACGACCTAAACGCGCCAGATCACGACCCGTGTTAAACAAGCCAGCATTGAAGAAATAAGGGCTCGTGCGACCCGACTTTAACGTAAACTCGCCAAACTTAAGCACCTGCTTTTCTAAGGCAAATTCAATAAACTCTTTTTGATACGGTTTCATGTTTTTCCTACTGAGTGTTGATTACGCTAACGCTTGCTTTTGTAGATCAATGATTTCACGAATTGAGTGTTTCGCAAGACCTAGTAACTCATCTAGCTCGTCGAACGAGAACGGTTCGCCTTCAGCTGTCCCTTGTACTTCAATCAGTTTGCCAGTTTCAGTCATGATCACGTTCATGTCTGTCTCAGCCTCTGAATCCTCAAGATACTCAAGATCGGTAATTGGCTGACCTTTATAAACCCCAACCGAGATTGCCGCTATCATAAATTTTAACGGGTTTACATTGATCATGCCTTTGGCACGCATGTGCGTTAGTGCATCTACCAATGCCACACAAGCACCGCTAATTGATGCCGTACGTGTACCACCGTCCGCTTGAATAACATCACAGTCGATAGTAATGGTGTTCTCACCTAACGCTTTTAAATCAACTGCGGCACGGAGAGCGCGCGCGATTAAGCGTTGAATTTCCATGGTACGGCCGCCTTGTTTGCCACGTGCCGCTTCACGGTTGTTACGCGTATGTGTAGAGCGCGGAAGCATACCGTATTCTGCGGTGATCCAGCCCTTGCCTTGACCTTTCATAAAGCGTGGCACACCCGCTTCTACAGAAGCCGTACATAACACTTTAGTGTTACCAAACTCTACCATTACTGAGCCTTCAGCGTGCATTGTATAGTTACGAGTAAATGTAACCGGCCTGATCTGATTTGCAGTTCTTTCGCTTGGACGCATCCACGTTCCCCCATCATCAAAATTTGCCGTACATTATAAAGGGATCATAGAGACTATGCCACGCGATCCGACTAAAAATAAAATTCACTTTAGGGCTGTGCGGAAATTCGGCTATAATGCCTCGGTTAAACCAAGCTAATTTAGGGACTTTATATGATCCATAGTATGACCGCCTACGCCCGCAAAGAAGTGAAAGGTGACTGGGGCACTGGGGTTTGGGAAATTCGTTCAGTGAATCAACGCTACCTCGAAACCTTTATCCGCGCACCAGAACAATTTAGAGGCTTAGAGCCAGTAATACGTGAACGCCTGCGTAAACACTTACAACGCGGCAAAGTTGAAGTATTCCTAAAGTTCACCGCAAATCCTGCGCACGTTGGCCAACTAACCGTCAACGAATCGCTTGCAAAGCAACTTGTTGAAAGCGCCAAGTGGCTACAATCACAAAGCGGCGGTGATATCAATCCTGTAGATATTCTACGCTGGCCTGGCGTAATGGAAGCCGAAGAAGTCGATTTAGACACCGTAAACAGCGAACTGTTAGGTGGCTTTGATGAGCTAATAGAAGACTTTAAAGCTGCACGAGCAAGTGAAGGCGAAAACCTAGAAACCATGCTCACCACTCGTCTTGAAGGTATTCTAGAGCAAGTTGCCATCGTTGAAGGCTACATGCCTGAAGTCACTAAGTGGCAACGTGAAAAACTTTCACAAAAGTTAGAAGAACTAAAAACCGACATCGACGAAGGCCGCCTAGAGCAAGAGCTGATTTACCTTGCGCAAAAGCAAGATGTTGCAGAAGAACTCGACCGCCTCAAGTCACACGTCAAAGAAACCCACAAAATCCTCAAAAAAGGAGGCGCTTGTGGCCGTCGTTTAGACTTTATGATGCAAGAATTCAACCGCGAATCTAACACCCTAGCCTCAAAGTCAATCAACAGCGACATCACCAATGCAGCGGTTGAACTTAAAGTTCTAATTGAGCAAATGCGCGAGCAGATCCAAAATATTGAATAACACGCCGATATTCTATCAGCTTTGAAAAACCGCCTCTCGGCGGTTTTTTATTGGGTTCATTTTATGAAATATATTAACCTTCATAATTTCGCTAAACTTCAACTGTTATTAGAACAAAAAAGCAATCACATGATTAACCTTTTCTGTACACAAAAACTCATTGCAAAGCTCCCTGTCAATGAAGGAGTTATATCCGCTTGTTCCGATGCAAAGCTGACTGATTTAAGCACGCCAAACACTCACCCTTTGTCAGATTGGCATGCTAATTTGCTCACAATACAACGCAGAAACTGTGTGCTCCTGATGCATAATCAAACCCGCTTTCCGGTATTTATTATTGGTCTCACCAAACCAGATTTTGCAAAGTTAGATTTTCTATTTGCTGATAGCTTTATGAATACCTTGCTAAAAGTAGGTGCAACTAACCAGCAATTACAAAAAGCAGCTTCATTACTCGGCCCGCTAACAATTGCCAAAGCCAATAACCGTAGTGTGCAAGGGACGATGAATCAAATGAAAGGCGATATAGAATATCAACTTTGGTTCGACCAAATTAACATCATGGATTGTTCACCTTATAGAACTGCCGCCTGGTTAGCTGAACGCCCTTGCATGGTTAAAGGACAAAAAGACTGTATTTGGCCAATTAAGGAAATGCTCGCTTTATTAAGCTAACGCTCCAATATCAACCTGCTAAGCCATTGCTAACTTAGCCGCCTGTTTCCACATAAATGTCGGCATGGTATTTCGCAACTGCCAAGTGATGTTCATGGGCTGCCTACCAATGTGCGATACATAGTCAACTTCGCCAAAATTAACAAATCCTATGGTTTTGCCAAATTCGTCTTTTGCTTGCTCTCTAACAAACAGAAAAAGTCGCTTACCCTTTGCTTTGTGAGTGACATAGTCTAGACCTCTACCATAATCAGGCCTTGCTGAGTTTTGGCTTTGCCAATGGAAAAGCTGTTCATTTATCGCGTAGTCGTGATACATAGTAGTGGGCGAAAACTGCTTTTCGTTTTTATTCAACGTAACGAATAGCAGCTCAATATTTTGCTCTCGAATGCTAAAAACACCTTCTCGAGAATTCGGCTGCTTTTCAAAAGTAGACACACCAAAACCAACCAATATTTGCTCTCTGGCATAACGAGCATGAAGCTTTATCGGGTGATTGCCCATCATAGGCATGGTTTCTTGATTATGGTGTATACGGTCAATTAACAAAGAGGTTAGACTCGCTAATTCCGATTTTAACCACTGATGCTCAAGTCGGTTTAAACTGTCGTTTATATCTTGGAAGCCTAGCTTTTCTCCTGATTGTTGCCAGAAATCATAATGCAACATGAGTTGGTGTAAATCTGAAGTTATCGCTCCATTAGTAGCGAATTCTTTTAATTTGCTTAGATAGTCATGATCATCACACACTAGCAACCTTGTCTTTACCATCCGGGCAAAGTTACGAACAAGCTCAAGATCTACATCGTTTAACAAACCAGCATCTAAACAAAGCTCAGTCCAGCATAGTCTTTTATACAAAGCTTCTACTTCAACTTGTGGGTATACCTTTATGAAATTTGCCAAGTTCATTTCTAAGGTTGAGTCTCGAGAAAACGAACCAGCTAAACCAATTAACCTCTGTCTAGTCAAGGTCGCCTGCTTAATGTTACGCAGCACCATGTCTTGCGTTTGTTTCGAGAGCTCAATGCGACAACCTAAAGGCGCATGAGGAAAGCCATTTTTAATTTCATCACTTATTGCCCCATCGGTTTTGCCAACCAAAGCTCTAAACTTATGAGCAAAGTCATATTCAGCATTGGCATTACCGACAAAGTCTAAAATAGTGCACACCTCTTTGCCGTCGGCTAAGCGCAAGCCTCGCCCCAATTGCTGCAAGAATATCGTTAAGCTTTCTGTAGGTCGTAAAAATAGTAAAGTGTCGACTTCAGGAATATCGACTCCTTCGTTAAAGATATCCACCACAAATAAAACGTTAATATTGCCTGAACGAAGCGCTTGTTGCTTTTGAGTTCTATCTTGGCTGTTATCACTGGTCAAATAATCGCAAGATATACCTTTAAGCAGGAACTGCTTACACATAAATTCTGCATGCTCCTTGCTGACACAGAATGCCAATGCCTTCATGCAAGACATAGACGTTATAAGCTCGTTTAATGTTTGATAAATCTTCTCAACTCGTTGCTGGTTATGCGTATACAAATTGGTTAATGCAGCTATGTCGTACCGCCCTCGACTCCAACTGACACTTCTGAGATCGGTATCATCATCAACGCAAAAATATTGGAACGGACATAAATGGCGACGGTTAATCGCCTCTGGTAAGCGGATTTCAGCTGCAATCACGCCACAAAAGTCATCAAGAATATTTGCACCGTCATGACGCTCCGGCGTTGCTGTTAATCCTAGCAAAATACTCGGCGTAAACTTATTTAAAATACTGCGATAAGAGCTGGCAGCAACGTGATGCACTTCATCAATGACAATATAATCAAAGTAGTCACTAGAAAGGGATAAGTTGTTAAGTTGGTTGTTTAACATTTGCACCGATGCAAACAATTGTTCATAGCGCTCAGGCGTGTAGTTACTCACCCAAAGCTCGCCAAAGGTCGAGTTTTTTAAAACACCTCGATAAGCCTGACGCGCCTGTTTAAGAATTTCTTCTCGATGGGCAATAAATAAAAAATTAGCATCGGGTTTGTGTTTGAGAAACTTTGCAAAATCAAAGGCCGAAATTAACGTTTTACCAGTGCCTGTTGCCGCCACAACTAGATTTTTAAAGCGCTTGTGTAAAGCTCGCTCAACCTCTAATTGCTCTAAGATTTCTTGCTGATGTGTAAATGGCTTAATTTCAAAGTAATGGTTTGGCTCTTGAACGCCGCCCATTTTGGCATTTTTGAGCGCTATATTGAGCTTTTCTCGTGCCTTAACTTGACCATCAAACACTTCAAATTCCCTCGAATTCCAGTAGCTTTCAAATGTATTAATTGAACGCTCAATAATGTGCGGAATTTCTTGTGACGTGATCTTTAAATTCCACTCAAGGCCACTGGTTAAAGCGGAGTGCGATAAATTAGACGAACCAATGTAACCAGTATGAAAGCCTGTATCTCGAAGAAACAAATAGCTCTTTGCATGTAGTCGCTCACGCTGAGTATTGTAGCTGAGTTTAACCTCTGTATTGGGCAGTGAAGCCAAAAACTCAACCGCTTTAGCATCGGTTGCGCCCATGTAAGAAGTGGTGATAACTTTGAGCTGCTTACCGCTGCGGGTAAATTCCTCTAGCTCATTTTTGAAAATCCTGATCCCCGCCCATTTTATAAATGAGACCAGCCAATAAATTTTGTCTGACGATCTTATTTCACGCTTTAACTCACTCTCGAGAGATAAACCTGCATTGCTGCCACAAAATAATTCGCTTTGTGTTAAGCCCGTTAGCGGAAATATATCTTCAACATACTTCTTTAAATCGGCGGCAACAGGATTTTCAATTTCGTATAAAGCCGTAAGTATTTTTCCTTGTCCTGCTAGTAAGTTTTCATCGAAGAATTCATCTTCTCGGACCCTATCTTTAAGCCATAATATCAATTGATTTGATAACTCAATTTGACGCTGTAATTGGTCGTCTCCGGCAGGCAAGCAATTAACCGCATACTCAATGATCCTGCTTAGAAACCGAGATAGCCATATTGCAGCTTCGGCTTGTTCAAGCTCACGCTCCCCAATGTAGAATTGCTCTTTATTGAGGCGACCCGTGATCAAGTTAGTGATCATTTGCTCATAAATGCCAGTTTGATTCATAAGTACTGCTATTCCTTTAATTATGAAAGATAAATTTACACGCTCTCGCATTTAGTTAAAAGCGTGGTGTGGTTTTTTAAGTGCTTTTTAGCCATTAACACCTCTACCACCTGCACGTTTAAAGCCAACCCAATTAAGCGGTCGTAGTCATGCATTAAGCTAAGAGCTAGCTCTCCAACCTGGCTCTTAATATTTATAAACAAGCTTAAAATTACTTCTAAGGGTGATAGCGTTACCACGGCTAAAATTACGACTACGCCGCACGCCAATCCGAATGTATCGCGGAAATTTTCTACCGGTATCTCTGCCAATAAGTAAAGAACATAAATGGACTGCGGCCAAAACCAGTTTTGGCCTTTACCTCAGGCAAGTGCAAAATCCGCTGCTGACGCGCTGGATATACTGAGTTTGTGGGTGATTGTGTGGTTGAGTTCATCGTTTCTATTTTTTCAAAATAAGCCTCACTGATCTGTTAAGTTCAGTTAGGAGTTTGCCAGTACTAAACGGACGCAGTAGGCAGATAAATGCCCAGATCGTGCAGCTTTCTGAGGGTGCAGGTAGCGAGCTGCCCCAGAATTTACATAAAGCCCCTGGTGATAAATACCCTGTGGGCAGGGCTAGTATATTGCTAAGTAGCGTGAATTAAGGCGTTGCCTATACTGCCCCAAAAGCCCAAGGGATAAGAGGTGTGTGACAACACATGGAGTGTGAGGCAAAGATTAAAAATGAAACTATAACTTCTCTATATGCTAAAAAATGAAAATATAGTTTCACTGACTCATTAAACGTTAAACGCTGATTGTTTCATGGCTTGCTCCGCTCGGCTGATCCCTAGCCGCTTAGCAACGGTGTGCCATTGCTTAACCGCCATTAATACTTCATCGTAAATTTGTGTGGCTTGGGTTTGCGAAAGTCGGAAGAAGTCTTTTACGTCAAAGGCTAATTGGTAGTCTAAAGTGTTGTCTGCATCGGTAATATTTAGATGCAGGCCATGCTTACCCACTATCGGGTTTAAATCATAAGCTGGTGATAACTTCCAGCCATTTTTTGTTAATAAAAACCCATGGTTACGCAGGTGATCATCCGTGTTAGACACCGCAATATTAAACACGATTCGACGCCATAACTGAGCTAAATCGGCTGTTGTTTGTGCACCACAATTGGAAATAAATTCAGCAATCTCTAGGTAGCTGGCACCTTGAGATTGTTCACCATCATAGTATTGAAGCTGTGTCATGGCCGATGAAAAATGCAGCCGCCTTTCACCGTCGCGGTCAAACCGTTTGGTTAAAAAGGTATGGTGCTGTGACGAAAATTGCCTGATCTCACTTGGATACATGTCAATACCTGCCGCCAGAGCCAATTCATAACAGACCATCTCCCACGCGCCCACATCATGGGTATCATTTAAATTGGGAAACTTGGCAATCCACAAGTGGCCTTGTTCATCTGTGACACAAGCCTTGGGCCTTGCACCACCTAATGATGAGCCTGGAGAAATCAGCCTCTTCAACCAGCGGTAATACTCGTCACTGTCGATGTTATCGTCTTTTTCAATCTGCATTGCGGCGTGCTCTAGCTCTCGCAAAGAAGCCATTGGTGGCGCAGCAAACTCAGAGTTGTCGTCCAAAAAAGCATCTGAGCCTACTCGCTTAAATCGAATCCCGCCCATCCGATAAGAGTCATGTACGCCCAGTAGGTAATCCAATTCGTTTAATCGACTTGTTGCTCGAATGCCTTTGCGCGCCTCAATGGCCGCACGCCGCTGCATTAAAATACGCCCCCATCTATCAGGCGATGAATCAAGAAATGCGCGAAAGTTTTTATCGGCTTCATCGTTATAGAGTTCACCGGAGTGAAGCGTTAGGATTGGATCAATTTGCAAGCGATAGGCTGAGGTTAAAAATGCTTTATCGTAGGCAAAACTAAATACGCCCCCTCGGCTTGAATCGCTGTAAGCAAGCAGCCCAATTAGCAAAGGCGCTTCAATTGGCTGCCAGTCGGCATAGACTTCGACGATTTCACGGCTCATTTTGAACCTTCCAGCAATTTTATGTTTTGCAGCTTGATACCCACTTCATCATGAGCGGCCATTTCTGCAAAGTTGCTTTCCATGCCAAGAACGGCCATCACTTTTAAGTAAGTGCCTATGGCAACGCCCGGATCACCGGCGAAGACTTTATTCACGGTTTTATGATCAAAACCAGTACGTTCACACAGTAGCTTTTTTGTAAAACCACGTCGTTTCATCGCCAACAGCAAGTCTTCACCAAAATGCGTCAGGATTTTGCGCTGCTTTGGAAACAGTACATTGTGTAAGTCACGCTTAGCCATATCACAAACCAAAGGGACTATATTCCCATTATTCAATCGTTAATGGGAATATAGTCCAACTTTGAATCCCAAGCAACTCCAACAACTTACACATGGGACTATATTCCCACTTTACTCAATATAATTGGATTTATATCCTACTTTTAGGTTTAGTTTGCGCGTTGGCCAAGGCGATGATGTGAATCCCTGAATGCCAAAGGCCATCAAATTACACTTTTACGCGCATAAAAATGTAAAATATCACACTTTTCTGCGCGTAAAAGTGTAGACTGAGTTATACTACAGGCAGTTAACAGTCTTAATTGGCGGGAAATGACAATGCAGCGCAACTTACTCAACGCCCTAATAGCATGGAAAAGTCAATCTGTACGCAAGCCATTATTAATCGATGGCGCAAGACAAACAGGTAAAACCTATCTGCTGCAAGAGTTGTTTGGTAACACCTTTGCCAACATCCTTCGTATCGACTTTCTTGAAAATCCCGCCTACAAAGAAGCGTTCGATGGCTCACTCTCACCTGACGAGCTAATAATGAACATTGAACTTTTGACCAATCAGGTGTTCAACCCAGAAACCGATCTGCTGATATTAGATGAAATTGGCGAATGTGAGCGTGCCGTTACCTCACTTAAGTACTTTGCCGAGAAAGCCCCCTCCTATTTTGTCGCTGCCAGCGGTTCAAATATTGGTTTGCTCAACACCTTCCCTGTGGGCAAGGTAGAACAATACAATTTACGACCACTGACCTTCCAAGAATTTATTTACGCATCCAACGAGCAAGCACTGATCAAAGCATTTGATAGTCAAGCAAGCACACCGGCGGTGCACACTAAATTGATGGATAAACTAACCGACTATTTTTTTACCGGTGGTATGCCGGAAGCCGTTTCTGCTTGGTATCAGTTTAAGGATTCAAGCATTCTAGAGCGTGTTGAAAAAGTCACAAAAATTCATGCCGATTTAGTTGAAGGTTATCGCCGCGATTTCGGTAAGTACGCGGGCAAGGTCGATGCCACACTGATTGAATCGGTGTTTAATAGCATTCCAGCCCAGCTATCACTTGTCAGCGATGAGTCAGTTAAACGCTTTAAATTTAAGCATGTGCATGAGCGTAAATCTCGTTATAGCGATTTTGAAACCGCGATCCATTGGCTTAACTGCTGCCGCTTAGCTTTGCCAAACTACCCTATTGAAGGATTACCGAAAACTCCGTTGGCGGCCTATAAAAAAGACAATATGGTTAAACTATTTCTGTTTGATGTGGGCCTACTCAATCATATGCTGGGCAGCAGTTATAAAGAGATTAAGCAACAAAACTATGAATACAAAGGCTATGTGGCTGAAAACTTTGTGCTACAAGAGCTCACAGCTATTGGCGTTGACCCAAGCTATTCATGGAATGACGCCCGCGCCGAAATCGAATTTATTTTGGCGACCGATGAAGGCGATATCATCCCTGTGGAAGTCAAAAGTGGTAAACGTACAAGAGCAAAATCGTTGGCATCCTACGTTGAAAAATGTACTCCAAATAAAACCTTTAAGTTAACGGGTACACAAGGCTCTTCAGCGTTAGAACAAACCAATATCGTGATGCCTTTGTATTTCACGCAGTATTTACCAGAGAGATGGTAAAGGCGCGTTGCCTAGCCCCGAAGGTCTACACAAAGTTACCTTAGGGATAACAATTTGTAGACCTGATGCTTACCATTCGACACTCAGTCTTATCTCTTTTGGATACCATAGCATCCATATTGAGCTTATTTCTATTAAAATGGACACCATAATGTCCATTTCAGGCTAAGTGAGCTTTCTGCTGACTCATTACTATCGTGTAAAACCAGTGAAAAAATGGCAAAGCTATGTCGACGGAAATCATGCTCGATAAAGCCCTTCAAAGCTTCTATTTTTAAGTCCTAACAGCAGCATAAAAACGGCACTGTTTTTCCATTGCTAACCACTAAGATTTAGTAAAAGCCATAGGCAAGTGGTGGGCAGTTTGGTGGGCAAACAGGCATTTTTGAACGGTTTCTTTTCGGTAAACTTTTGAATTTTTAAATGTTTAGATTGCCACTTAAAGAGCAAATTCAAAAAAATATATTGAATAAAGCTCACTAGCTTCAACAAAATTGCCACCTGAGGGTGGCACTTGTCTTTTACTCTTCTTTATTTTCGAGTGCTTCTTCTCGGCGCAGATAAGCGCCGGCTTCATCACTACTTGCGCGCAGTTGATGGTTTTTATCCACCGCTCTCGTTTGCTGATTGAGTTGGTATACTTGTGAGGCGTTACCTAAATCACGTTCGCTGGTAATCGCGGCGATGGATTCTCGGTCTTTTAAGAAGCTAATCACATCTTTACGGATGTCGCTTAGCTGTGCATCGTCTTTATGCATTTCTAATATATGCCTTGGGTGCTCTAGGTTTTTCATGCCCGTGGCAGCGAAGGTCGTTGATACAATTCTCGACACCACTACCCAAGGGGTAATACTGCTGCGTACTAGCGTATTTTCAGAGCGTGTGGAATCGTGAATACCAGTACCTGTTGATATTTTTGACTCAGTAAATGTCCCTTCACACTTAAAATAAACCAGCAGAGATTCAAACTGCATCTCGGCATAGAATACGTGTGCAGCATTGTTTAGCATTGACGCAAACGATTTAATCAATAAGCCACTTAGCAGTAAATGTACGGCTACCATCACAACAGCGCTGAATGACGCAATGTTCTCTTCGCTGAAAGCACTAGAAAAATTACTGATATTGGCGCTCGTTATATAGTGGTAAATATCTACTATGGCATAAGCAAAAAAGACGCTTAATCCAAGGGTCACTAGCAGCAGTAAGTTACCACCTAGCAAAGATAAAAACCTAAAGCGTTCGAATGATTTACCTAAATCTAGGGGTAGGACTTTAGGTTGTACTTCTTGGATCATTTCACCTTTAAAGCCACCTTTACCATCAACTTGTTCTTGCAAGCTGGGATCTAGCTCACGATAAACCCGGTTTGGTACTTCTTTATAGCGGCGATTAGCCATCACCAAGTTGTCGAGGTTAATAAATATCTCGTTTGGATGTACTGATTCTTGCCAGTTTTCTCTTAACTCAGACACTTCAACCACTGGGTTTACTTTGTCTAACCGCGCTTTAAGCATAACAGCAATAATCGCGCTACAGCCAAGTGCAAGCACGATAACGCCCGTGAGATAAGCCCAAGTATGAAGACTAGGCAAAGGCGCAAAAAAGAGCTCAATATCGGCTTTACTTAACTTTCCTTCATCCATGATGTAAGACAAAGTTAAACCAATCAGGATTGGTAACACAAAAGAGAGCGAAATCACTTTAGTGAGGGTCGCACTCCCCAAAGATTCAATGGCATGTTCCGCTTTGCGTGAAATCGGTTTAGCCGCGCTATACCAACATGACAAAATATATATCATCAGTAAGGTGCTATAGATTGGGAAAGTCAGCTCCCCAGCATCACCGGCAAAGCCAGAAAGCGATACAAACGCCACCACACCATAAAGCACAAGTGCAGTTAATGTACTCACCCATGCACCAAATAAGCGTTGGCTCATATTTCTGATAGGATAAGGAAGAAAGAGTAATTTAGGTGCAATGCTGTGAAGTAAACGCGATAAGAACCCTTTCGGCTCTACAAACGTGCTGTTTTTTCGGCCAATCAACATTTCTTCAAGCGTTTTAGCACGGTAAGCCACATCAGCCTTTTCTTGCTGGGCGGTTGAAGTTTCTGACTTACTGAAGTTATAAGCTAAAGAGGTGGGATGGTTACGACCCACAAAAAAACGCAGCGTTGCATATATTCCTTTTGCAAGAGAGGTGATCCCAAGACCTAAAATCAACATGCCAAATAGCATGATGATCCAACCCATACCCGCATCGCTCTTAACGGAGCTGGCGGCAATCACCAGTAATGCAATTCCAGCAATAGTTTGTATTGCACCACGAATAGCAGTGATTTTACCTTCCGTTTTAAATGGGTTTTTAAGCCCTAAATCAATAGAGCCATAATCAAAAGCCACTAGCAGCCTCCTTGTATAAACAGTCCAATGTCGGTGGCTAGGAGGTCGTCTAGTTTACGCAGCGTCCAGCCACACCTTTCAATTTCTGCAATACTCTGCACAATAACTTGTTAAGTTGCAACGAGTTTCGTTTGAATTCAAAGAAGTTCCCACTTACTGTTATCAAATCGCCTAACTTCGTTACAATTAGGCGAAATAGACAGAAGATAAAGCCACTCGTTTTCTACCAATTGTTTTACAACTGGATGTGCTGCCATGATTTGCTCTAGTGCTTCGGTTGGTGCTTGTACAATGACGCTTAAACGTTGTGGGGTATGCATCCATTTTTCACCGTTGTGAACGGATTGCATTGGCAGACCAATTCGCAAATCTCCGCCATTACCTTCAAACACTCCAATCCTTCCCCCTACTACATTATGCAGCACCTTGTTACCACTGCCGTATTTGTGGGTATCGGTTACCGAAGCGTTATATTGCATATTGATCCAGTTAGTGACGAGCATAGGAGCGGTTAAAATAGCAGTTAACTGACTAAAGTCTTGGTCTTGCTCGGCACTGTATTCATGCAAAAAGACTCGGCCTTGCAAGTCAACTCCCTGCGTAACTTGTCTCGGTGCGACCACAAATGCTGCATTGTTGGCAAGGCCCCATTCTGGCCTAACTTGAGACCAATCTTTAGTACGGGCTATAAATCGCTGCTCTAATTGCTGTTCGGATAACTCTTTACCAGTTATCGCAAGTGTATGGGCACGCTCTACTCGAGCCAGATGCGCTGCCTGCTTTAACCAGCGGGTTATCTCTGTATCTATTTCGCCATAGGGGGTAATTGTTTCAGTGGTGGTATTATGTAGCGCTGCAACAAAACGTGTTTGCGGCGGAATAGCGATGCCAAGCGCGATTAATTCTGCGCGTACCGCTTGGTCGTTAAGAAGTTGCGCGAGTACTTTAACATTCACTTCTCCCGACTGCCCGCCACATGCACCACATTGTAGCCCGGCTTCATGTAAATTATTGGTGGTATGCGCTCCGTGGCCAACCAGTAGGACCGTATCAGCAAATTCGGTCAGTCCCATCCCTTTTACTATGCCAGCTGCGAGTTTAGCTTGCTCCAAAACAGTAACTTCATGTTCGCCTTGCTTTAACTGCCACTTCCTTAAATCAATATGGCTATCGACGGGGTGCTGAGTTTTTTGCAATGAAAACACTTTGCTAAATAGCTGATAAAAGTAGCTCATCCCCATCGACTCCACCATTGAAAATGAAGCCGCAGCAGAGTGAGACCAGCTATGCCAACGGCCAGCTTGCTGGCGTTTTGTGGCAAGGTGCTGGGGTGCGGGCGTTTGTATTGCGGTGATTGGCGCTTTTAGTAATCCGGGTAACTGTGGCCGACTAAAACGGCAGTTAGTCGCATGATAATCAATCGGTAGGCCAAAGAAACCAGCATAGCCTATGGTTTGAATGCCTGCGCTTTGAGCTTCTATCGCACGGCGGATCACCTCTGAGCGCACATCAATACAAAAAGCAGCTTGTAAGGTCGGTGTAGCTTGCTCACGAGCACCCTCAGATTTTACCTGCTGAGTTTTTAGCTGCCCCACTAAAGTGGCTTGATAACTGCACTCGAGTGCCCGCTGAAATACCAGGCGCGGCAACAAAGCTTTTTTATGCTCAAGCACGATCTCAGCAAGTTGCAGCTTTTGCTTGTTCCAATGGTGTTGAATACGGGTAAAGGTCGTTGGATGGCGCTCACTCACGTAACGCCAAATCACCAGCTCCCACGCCATTCGAATGGCCAATAGCGCACGCATATCGGAAGCCGGATGCTGGGCAAGATCTGCTTGCCAGCGTTCATAAGCCGCCCAAGATGCCCAGCCATTAATGTCTAGCAGTAGCATGTGCGAATAATCACTCAGCTCATTGAACCCAATCCCTAAGGTGTCGACAGCGAGTGCAATTAAAGACTCAGGAGACGTTGGCAAAGCCTTAAAGTAATCCACTAAACCCGACTCCCCCATAACGATGCTTATTCCCAAATCTCGTGATACGGTTTCATGCCAGTGACGATACAAGCAGAGTCTCTCTTCACCTTGGGTTTGTTTGAGAATAGGCTGCACCTGCTGATAATGCGCGGCGCAAAATTGGCTAATTTGGTGGCTGATCTCCTCTTGCCATGGCATCTTATGCTCAGAGCGATAACGGTCAAGCAAGTCCGCTAATGTATGCCAGTGTGGCAACTCGCCGCAGTGACTTTTTTTGAGCCAATTAAGTAACGCATTGGTGCTGCGATCCACCGCGTAATGTGCCGCAGATTGCTGCAATGCTTGCTCTGAAATCGCCTCTAGCTGCCATTGTTCAAGATAAAATGCCACGGGCATCAGCATTCTAACCTGTGCCAACGCACTCATTTTATTGACCACCGCATCAAAAGGCAGATCTCGCATTCCCCAAAATGGATTCACTGCGATCAATTGATCGAGTGGCCAAGTTGGCGCAATACGTGTTTCAGCGCTCAGGAGTTGTTGCTGTTGCGGCTTAGATAGCTGAGTCTGTTTGTTGTCTTGTGTCTCTATCATTACTTCTGCTCCTCGTGCCCCGCAGCATAGCGATGAATGGCTAGGTGTTTCTGCTTTTTAATACTTGGCAAATGGACGGGCCAAAGTAATATGGTTAATCGCGTCATCCACTCGTCTAAATACAGCCCGGCATACAACACCCGAGAGAGTTTTTGCACTGTTATCAGATGTGCGCGGTAATAGAGCAGATAATTTACTACAATGAGTACCACTACTAGGCTGAGTAACCAAATATCAGCACCATCGAGTGCTTGCGCTCTAAGATCATTTGGTAGCGCGACCACCAAGTGCAATAGCCACTTTTGCGCACTATAGGCTGCCAACAACACAACGGCTGCGGTGATAATTCTAAAATAGCTGCTAGGGGCTTGCGCCTCAAAACGCAGCGCTAACCACACCGTTAATGCGCCAACCATTAATCCCCAAATACTGATAGGACCTTGATATTCAATGACAACTGCAGCTGCTGTCGTGAGGCCAGTTGCCACGACAAGTGCAATAAGCCATTGCCATAAGGGCGGTTCAAGCTGGTCGCTCAAGCGACGAGTCAAATCTTCATGGATCCACTGGCTTGAGTTTAAAAATGCGTGGGCCTTGTAGGCTGAATGCGCTAATAAGTGCAGCAGCGCTAATTCATATAGTCCCAAAGCACACTCCACTAGCATCAGTCCCATTTGTGCACAGGTTGACCAAGCCAAGCGCACTTTTAAACTGATCCGCGTTGTCATGATAAGCGCGGCCAATAATGTCGTTATTCCTGCCACGATCAAGATCAGCCATTTCGCAGCTTCTACGCGTAAAATCAAAGGGCCAAACACCATCACCAAAAAACCACCCAGATTAATGATCCCTGCATGCAGCAGCGCACTTACCGGTGTGGGTGATTCAACCACTTGCATCAACCAGCCATGCACTGGCAGTTGCGCGCATTTTATCAGCGCCACAATTGCGAGTAAGCCAGCTGCTGATTGCTCTAGCGCAGTCAGTGTTGTTGAGTGAGTTAAGTAATAGTTTGTGATGTCATTAAGCTGGAGCATGCCAGTGCTGAGGTAGATACAAATAAAAGCTCCAAGCAATGCACTTTCTGCCAAGCGCGCCAAAATAAACTTTTTGTGTGCGGCCAATGCCGCTCTCGGGCGGTTAGGATAAAACAGCAGTAGACGATGCAAGCTCAAGCTAATGCCGACCCAAGCCAACCAAAATAGGACTAAGTGATTACTGAGCACCACGACAGTTACGCTCAGTAACGTGGTGAGTAGATAGCGAAAATAGCGGCCCCGGTGTTTTTCACCATGTAAATAGTGAATGGAGTAACGCAGTAAAATAAAGCTCATAAAGCCAATCAATGACACCACGCTAAGCCGTAAAAAGTTTATTTCAAACAGGCTACTGGCAATATCACCTTGCGTTGCCCAACTCCCCCAGCCAAAAGCGATACAAATTGCCACACCGATAGCAAAACCGTTCGCGATACGAAATAACCCAGCGTTACTACGAGACGCTTTGCTCATGAAAGACGCAGCAATCAAAAAGTGTAATAGCAACAACACCACTAAGATATTAATCATCACTTTCTATGCTTCTCACCTAAGTCTTGAATTAGGTCATTATTCCAACCTTTTTAATTTAATAAAAATAGATATAATTTAACCATTCGTTCTGTTTTACTTATATATAGATGAGCCGACTTAATTATCACCACCTTTACTACTTTTGGCAGGTTGCCAAGCTCGGAAACCTGACTCAGGCCGCTAAAGAATTACATGTTTCGCAATCTGCGCTCTCGGCGCAAATCAAACAGTTGGAACATAATGTCGGAGTATCGCTATTTGAGCGCGTAGGCCGCAGCCTAATGCTTACCGATCAGGGTAAAAAGGTGCTGAGCTATGCCGATGATATTTTTACCACGGGGCAAGAGCTCGAAGCTTTGCTAAGCAAAGGCGTACAGTCAACCACCCACGTGACGATTGGGGTGTTGACCACTCTGTCACGTAACTTTGTAGAAGCTTTTATTAGTCCTTTGATGCGACGCAACGATGTGCAATTTAAGTTAAAGTCAGGCAGTATTTCTGAGCTACTCAACGGCTTAACCAATTATGAACTGGACTTAGTGCTTACCAACCGAACAATAAACCTAGATACTTCAGATCCCTATTGGCAGTGCCAACTGGTTGCCAAGCAACCGCTGGCGATCATTGGTCCGCCTGCGCTCAAGCCAAGCTCGCCATTTCCACAAGGCTTTGAAAAAACACGCTGGATCTTGCCACCTGCCAACTCAGATTTACGCACCGCATTTAATGCTCTGTGCGCTCAGTATCAGTATTTCCCCAACATTTTGGCAGAGGTCGACGATATGGCGATGATGCGACTACTGGCACGAGACAGTGGCGCGGTGGCTGTTTTACCAGCCGTAGTAGTAAAAGACGAAATAGCCCAAGGGGTGCTACAGCAATATCAGGAACTACCTAATATTTATGAGTATTTTTATGCGATTTCAACACAGAAAAAGGTTGTTCCTGAAGCGATTAAAATCCTGCTGCAAGAAGCGCATGATAAGCCCGCACATTTTTAAGCGCGGTGATTTTATTCATCTGAAAGTATTAGAAAATCACGATTTATTTCTGTTTTTTAACTTAACCCATATTAACGTAAGAAAATTGGCCTAAGCACTTGACCAATTGATGTTTCTTTAGCAAGCTGAAACTATAGGATAAAAATTCGACGAGGCAGTTATCGTGTTCAAGCTTGCGCACAATGGCAATATCTTAATGGATGTGAAGTCTGCTTCACCGCCGAGTGCTGCGTTTGTGATTGAAGCCCTTGAAAAGTCGCAATTTGCCGACTGCGAAATTGATCACGACTCGATTAATGCCTTTTTCCAAAGCGACTTCCCCGAGAGCCAAATTGTCGTAGCTAAACAACATGATGCCGAGTTTGAAGTCACCTTAAGTGACGATAAAATGCAGGCCTTTGGGCAACTTAAAACGGCTCGCGGTGGTAAAGCGATATCATTAGAAGAAGCGAAAAAAGCCATTGTTAAAGCAGGCGTCAGTCGCGGCTATAAGCAAGCTTACCTAGAAAATATCCTGCGCAAACAATTTGAACTTCCACCTGGTGAAGAAGCATCTGGGTTAATCGCCCAAGGCCGGCCACCACAAGACGGCCAGTCAGCAAAATTACTGCCGCATGTACAAACTTTAAAAGAGAGACTCAAGCAACCTAGAATGCGTGAAGACGGCACCGTTGACATGCGTGATTTTGGTAAGCTTGCAAGCGTTGCACCGGGTGATTTATTGGTGACTCAAAAACCCGCAACACCAGGTAAAGAAGGCTTTACGGTTAGCGGTGAAAGTATTGAAGCAAAGCCCGGCGAATCGTTCCAGCTTATGGCGGGTGAAGGCACCGAGATCAACCCCACCAACCCACTAGAGCTTATCGCAACTATCGCAGGTTGCCCCTCAGATATCGCCAACGGTATGCGCGTGGATGATGTATTTACGATTGCCGATGTCACAGTAAAAAGTGGTCATGTCGACTTTAATGGCAGCGTTATCGTTACCCATAATGTGGAGCCGGGTATGCACGTAACCGCACAAGGCGATATCACAGTGCTCGGCACGGTAGAATCTGGAGAACTTATCGCTGGTGGTCATATTGAAGTGCGAGGTGGCGTGATTGGCCATGTCGACCATCAAAATAATGAGCAAGGCTTAACTTGCAAACTTATCGCCAAAGGCAATGTTGAGATTGCCCATGGACAATATACTTACCTTGAAGGCGATAACATTATTATCAATAAGCAAAGTAACCACTGCGATATTAAAGCGCAAAAGCTGATACAAGTTGGCACTGGCGATCATCCAAATGGCAAGTTGATAGGTGGCTCAATTATCGATGCACAAATGGTAGTTGCGGGAGAGATTGGCAGTGAGTCTGGCGCTAAGATGATGATTTATCTGGCACGCAAAGGTCTTAAAATCACCCAAGAAACCGACACCCTGTTCAAAGAAGTCGCCGCCACCAATGATTCTTTAGATCAACTACAGCAAGCGATAGAAAAAGCAGAGTTAGTAAAAGACGCAGCCAAAAAGCAGCAACTCAAAACTAAAATTGGCGCAACACAGATGCACTACTGCCAGCAAGCCGAGCACCTTGAGCAAAAGCTCAGCCAGCTTGATCACGACTTACACGATTTGCTCGACAACACGAAGCTTGCAGCAAACAAAGCGCTTCATTCAGGGGTTGAAATCCATATCTTTGACCGCGTGTATAAAACAACCCGCAGTTATCCCCCTTGCTCAGCAACGCTACAAGAAAACCAAGTTAAGATAGACTTTAAAACCGCAGGCTCCTAGCCTGCACTTTGCTCTAGCGCTGACATTTAGAGCAATACACTGTACTGCGTTGCCCTAGACGTATCTCTTTTAGTGGCGTTTCGCAGCTTACGCAAGGTTCACCTTTGCGACCATACACCAGCAATTCTTGGGCAAAATAACCCGGTTTACCATCACTTTGAGCAAAGTCTTTAAGTGTCGTTCCCCCTTGTTTGATAGCTGCACTTAAGGTTTCCTTGATGATCGGTGTCAGTAATTGGTAGCGTTTAAGTGAAATTTTACCTGCTTCTTTTTTGGGATGGATCCCCGCTTTAAACAAAGATTCATTGGCATAAATATTACCCACACCAACCACCACATGATTATCCATAACAAATTGTTTAATTGGCTGCTTCTTGCCTCTGCTTTTTTCAAATAAGTACTCTGCAGTAAAAAGCTCGGTCAACGGCTCAGGACCCAGCTTTTCAAAAACGCTATGATCTTCGCCTGCACCTTGCCATAAAAAGGCACCAAAGCGACGTGGGTCGTTCAACCTGAGCGACTTACCTGAGGCCAGAATGATCTCCACATGATCATGCTTTTTTAGTGGCTCTTTGCTATCAACAACGCGTAAGTTTCCTGACATCCCCAAATGCAAAATCGCAGTGCCATGCTTGGATTCGATAAGCAAATATTTTGCCCGTCGCTTAACCGCAAGCACCTTCTCACCTTCAAGCAATTGTACTTCCTCTGGTACAGGCCATCTTAGCTTACCATTGTGTACTTTTACGCTTTGGATAATATGTTGCTCTAAATACGGTTGAATGCCTAAACGGCTCACTTCGACTTCTGGTAACTCAGGCATAATTCACTCTATTACTGTGTGGTTTGTGGTATTACAATTCTATCGGTAGAAATAATGCTTTGGCTTGCACGCTATCAAGCTCAAACCAACGCTGTTGTTGTTTATCAAATAATACAAAGCCATTATCGCTAGGATACAGTTGGTAGCTAAGCGGAAGCTCTTGGGTTGCCAGCCAAAACTGCGCAGCGCTCAACGCGGGCTCCAACTGCTTTGGCGCCTCAACAACCAATAGCTGTAAACTTTGCCACTTGGCAACAAGCGCACGTAAGGCATCTTCACTAAAGCTCTGGTTTGAGCCTTGCGGTAACTCTATACGCCAGCTCGTACCAATGCGTTCAATTTTATAGCCAGGAAATGCCACAGTTAAGACAAAGCTTTGCTCTGGCAGCACAGCTTGTATCTTTGCTTTGTCGTCACTGGGATTCAATTTATAGTGGAGGCCGTTGAGAAAAAAGATCATCAGTAACATGGAAAAGATCACCACATTATTCCAGCCCTTACGGCTCATTTGAATCATACCCATCTCCTAAGCGTTTGAGCGGTTAGTGTATAATACTAATTTACATTTATACATGCTCAATTAGCCCTTGCTCAACGAGGCTATTTCGCCTAGTTCAACAATCTGTCGTTACCGCCCCCTATCTACGCCAAATTGCGCATTTACACTATTTAAATGACAAGTTATTTTGCTAGAATGTGGGCAAAATTTTAAGGAGTTCCGTCAATGGCAATGTATGTAGTGGGTCATAAGATCCCTGATTCAGATTCAATCTGCGGTGCAATCGCACTTGCTTATTTAAAAAACCAAATTGGTGAAGAAGCAATCCCAACGCGCTTGGGTGAAGTCTCACCGGAGACTCAGTTTATTCTTGACCGTTTTGGTTTTGAAGCACCAGAGCTTAAGATGAGCTATGCTGGCGAAGATGTGTATATCGTTGACCACACTGAAAAAACGCAAGCACCAGACGACATCGATAAAGCAACTGTAGTTGGCGTAGTTGATCACCACAAACTAGGCGACCTTACAACTTCAACACCACTTGAGTGTTGGATCCGCCCTGTTGGCTGTAGTAACACGATCATTAAAATGATGTACGACTTCTACGATGTAGAAATCCCAGCAAACATTGCTGGTATCATGATGTGTGCAATCCTAAGCGACACAGTCATCTTCAAATCACCAACTTGTACCACTGCGGATATCAAATGTGTTGAAGCGCTTGCAAAAATCGCGGGTGTTGAAGATGCTAAAGAGCTTGGCATGGAAATGTTCAAGGTGAAATCAGCAGTTGAAGACACACCAATTCGTGACCTAGTCATGCGTGATTTCAAAGACTTTAACATGAATGGCAACCTTGTTGGTATTGGCCAGCTTGAAGTGGTTGATCTTGCTGTATTTGATAAGATCAAAGATGAGCTACATGCCGATATCGCAAAATTAAAAGAAGAAGGTAATCGCCACAGTGTGATGCTACTACTTACTGATATCATGAAAGAAGGCTCACAAATGCTGATCGCTTCTGATGATGAAGCGATCATCGCAAAAGCATACGACGTTGAGCCTGAAGCAAGCAAAGTATGGTTGGACGGCGTACTGAGCCGTAAAAAGCAAGTTGTACCACCATTGCAAGACGCATTCGCTGGTTAATACTGCTCGCCGAGACGAAAGTCTCGGCTGTTTTTATGCTGCACCTCACTCCGGGTATATTCGCCTCCTTTGTCAAAGACTTGAATGCTGCGTGCCATTCACATCACCTTATTCAAATTAATCTGCCCTTGAGCGACTGTATCGCGAAAATCGGTGACAAGACGCTATCTGGCCCAAGCGTAATTGCTAGTGGCGTAGAACATAGCTTAAAAATGACCTTAGGCTGGGTGATATTAGTCGAGCCAAAAAGCTTGTATGGCAAGCAGCTACAAGGCAACAGCTGCTCAGCAATCAAGATAAATACTGCACCAAATAGCAATGCCAAGCTTTCCGAGTTGATACACATAGTAGGACTTACCGAGCTATCGACAACAGATTTAGATCCACGAATTGACCGTGTATTGGCGCAATTAGATGCGTGTTTTAACGCACAAACTTGCCTTAAACCCAGTCACTTCAACGCAAATACAATTGCCGAGTCACTTTATCTCTCACCAAGTCGCTTTCTACATCTGTTTACAGAGCAAGTAGGGATAGCGTGGCGACCTTATGTGCTGTGGCGCAGGCTGATCTGCTCAGTTGTTGCCATACAACAAGGCAACAACCTTA
Organism: Pseudoalteromonas sp. OF7H-1; assembly: GCF_022347825.1. Classification (NCBI taxonomy): domain Bacteria; kingdom Pseudomonadati; phylum Pseudomonadota; class Gammaproteobacteria; order Alteromonadales; family Pseudoalteromonadaceae; genus Pseudoalteromonas; species Pseudoalteromonas sp. OF7H-1. The sequence continues at coordinate 116,763 of NZ_JAKRFX010000003.1, forward strand.
CACAAGCAGCCATGCTCGCGGGGTTTGCAGATAGCGCTCATTTAAGCCGTACATTTAAACGGCAGTTTGGCATTACACCGACTGAGGCATTAAAAACACAAAGCGATATAAACTAAGCCGTTTGTTTATTACCTCGCTTATAAGCTTCATCAATCAGCTTGACCATAGGTAGCGACGATATGGTTAATACGACGAGGAAAATAATCGAATGAACAATCATCTCATCGACCGTATAGCCAATACGAAACTGAATAAATGCCTGAAGCTGAATGTAAACATTGGCAGCAATAAATAGTGCTAATGACACGCTCCAAAACCACACATCTGTGATAGGACGCTTGCCATAAGCGACGCAAAAGGCACCAAATACATTTAAGAGATCTGCGACCAATAACACAATCCCAGTAAACACGCTCGATTCTATTGCTAAATGATCCGGCAGCGTAAATGCATCATAGATTGAGGCAATAAACGTCAGTAGTAAGAAATAAAATAAGACTTTCCACATCATGCAAGCGACCCTCCATAATCGTAAAACATGTCATCGTGGTCACTTGGTCGCTGCTTCAGTACTTTGTCAGTACATATCTTATCAACAATCTTTGTTGTTTTTCTCATAGGTTCCTTCCCTAAATACAAAATAAAAAAATCTATTTGTATACCCATTAACTAACCATGAACTTAGCCAGTTTATTCAAGCTTAGTTACCTAAGTTGCATCACACTACTACCAAAATAGGAGCATAACCATGAAGCAATTTTTAGTAACTACCCCTTTAGTTGATTATCAACATTCAGAGATCCAAGGCTTAATAGAAGCAAAAGGTTGGCGGCAACTTGACGCCATCGCGGCAGCGAAACAAATCTATAACTTCGTCAAAGACGACATCGAATTTGGTTATAGTAAGATAGATACACTAACTGCAAGCCAAGTGCTTAAGCAAGGCTATGGACAATGTAATACCAAAGGAACATTACTGGTCGCATTGCTAAGGGCTTGTGATATTCCCACCCGAGTTCATGGGTTTGAGATAGCCAACGATCTTAAACAAGGGTTAATTCCTACCCTACTGACGTGGTTTGCTCCAAAAAGTATTATCCATAGTTGGGTTGAAGTTTATCTAGAGGAGCGCTGGATAGAGCTTGAAGGTTACATAATAGATGACGGCTACCTAAAACAAGTTCAGCAACAGTTCTCGAAGGCAAAAAACTTTACTGGGTTTGGTATTTCCACTCCCTGTTTACAGCAACCCGATAATCGCTTTTCGTTAAATGGTGCGTATATTCAAAAGCAAAGTATCACACGCGATTTAGGGCTTTATACAAGTCCTGATGCGCTTTATCAGCAACACAAAAATCTAACCGGCATTAAGCAATGGCTCTATGCACACTGCTTTAGACATTGGATAAACCAAAGGGTAAGGCGCGTCAGAGCCGGACGCTTCAACTAACTTGAGCGTGCAATAGCAAATTGGCTGCGCCTGTGGTTGGTGTATTCAACGCCACCTCTATTGCGCGGGGATCACGCAGTTGCGGCCTGCAGCTTTGGCTTGATATACCGCGTGATCAACGGCTTTTAACGAATGACCAAAAGGTAAATTGGTATTGACTTCAGCGACCCCAAAGCTTGATGTAATGGTGATCTCCCCTGATGGCGTAGAGATAACCGATTGCTCTATTTCTTGTCGTAGGCGCTCGGCGATCACCATCGCTGAATTTACCGGCGTGTTAGGTAACAGCACAATAAACTCCTCACCCCCTAAACGACACATACAATCTTCTAACCTTAAGGTATTTACGCAGATTTCGGCAAAGCTTTTTAACACTAAATCACCGGTTTCATGGCCGTGATTATCGTTGATTTTTTTAAAGTGATCTATGTCTAGCATCATCATACTAAATGGATGATCAAAGCGTGCATGACGACTGATCTCACGTTTTGCGTTATCCATTAAAAAACGTCGATTACTCAACCCAGTGAGTGGATCTTTAAACGCCATGTCAGTGAGTTGCAGCTGTAACTGCCATAACTCTTTAACCAGTAATCGGCGACTGCAGCAGTCCGCAATCATCTCTGCAAACGCGATTTCATCTTTGTGCCACGTACGTACGCCATTATTCCCCTCACAGCACACCACTCCGTGAGGAATACCATTTTTAAAGATCACCGTATCTAACATGGTTACTATGTGGTTTGGAGTTAAATAACACTCTTGAAATTCAGAGGTTCTGGGATCGGCAGCAGCGTCGTTCGCATCTATCGATTGACCACTGTTGATTGCTGAAAAATAAGCGGGAAAGTTTTCATACGTTAAAGCAGGCAATTGCACAGGTAACTCATCATCCTGCCAATCTGTATTAGCAACATTGATAAGTTCAGAGGGTTTGTCAAGATCGTCAAACAACCAAACGGAAACCCGAGTGACGTCTAAGGTAAGCTTACCTTCATCTAGTAAATCAATCAGGAAGCTTTGAAATGTTCCCGATACATCAAGCTCCTGCGAACTGAGCCGCCTAAGCCTCTGAGTGACATTGCTAAAGTTCTTCAACATAATACGAAGATTTTATTCTTTTCTGCTAGCATAACGCGCCATAATTTTTAAGCATAGTCTTAAATACTAGAATTAACCTATGTTTAGGAATATTTTCACACGATTATGTAAGAAATAAGAATATAAGTAGAGCAATCCGTAAAGGAGGTAATGCTAAAAGGTAATAAACCTGAGATTATTTAAGTGGCACGAGGCCACTTTATTCGTTGATTATTTAATATATTTTGCGAGGTATTTTTTTAATACCGGATCTGACATTGCCAATTGTCGTTGCTCATCCATGATTTCTTTAAGCAAAGACTCCGATGTCAGAGGATTGGCCAAAACCACTCGGAATACCACCGTAGGTTGGCGGTCATATTGCTCTGGCGTTAAGCGTGTTCGAGAAACAAAAGAGCGACCTGCTTCACGCTGGCGCTTTTGCATGCTAGCAGTAAAACGGTTGAGTGCGGCATAAATCTCTATCTTTTCTTGTTCATCCGCTTGTGCGATTGCCGCTTTTATTTGTTCAGGCACATAGCGGTAAGTCAGCAAACATAGCTCAGGTTCAGAGATCAGCTCAAAATCAGGGGTTTGTTTAATTAGTTCAGCAAAATACCGTGCCTTTTCAATCCCTTTATCGATGAGCATCTCATAGCCTTGACGACCAATGACACGCAGACATGCGTGCACTAACATCGCCATACCAGGACGACTCCCCTCTAAAGTATGGCTACCCAGATCTTTTGAGCCTTTCCGTAAGATGTATTCGGCGTGATGTTCAATTGCATCAGATGCTGCAGGGTCTTTAAATAGCACCATACCCGCCCCCATCGGCACATACATTTGTTTGTGCGCATCTATGGTTATTGAATCTGCTCGCTCCACCCCTTTAAGAAGGTGGCGATTGTTATTCGATAGTAGTGTTGCTCCACCCCAAGCGGCGTCAACATGAAAGTGGCAATTGAGCTCTTCGGCTAAATCAGCCATCTCTTCTAACGGGTCAATATTACCCGTTTCGGTCGTCCCAGCAACACCAACCAAAGCCAGTACTTTAATCCCTTGCGCTTCAAGCTCATGAGCTTTAGCTCGCATGGCATCAACATCCACCTTATTGTTGCCAGCTGTTTTGATTGAAATGAAGTTATCACGGCCAATACCTAGCACATCTGCGGCCTTACCTAGTGAATAATGACCTCTTTCAGAAACCAATACCGCTAAGCCTCGGTAGCCATAATGTAGCATTGCAGCCACAATACCCGATGCGCCAATGCCTTTAAATTCACCATCTGCTTTTAATAAGCGGTTTCTTGCAATCCAAAGCGCGGTTATATTGGCAATTGTGCCACCAGAACAAAAAGCACCAAGTGACGTTTTTGCGCTGTGCATCCACTTATCGTAGAAAGCATCATCGCTGCCATAAACCAAGTGATGCATCATTCCCAACACTTGACGTTCAAGTGGAGTAAAGGCTTTTGACGTTTCAATTTTGACTAGGTTTTGATTGAGTCCCACCATCAGCTTCGACAGAGGCAACACGAAATGCGGTAAAGCTGAAGTCATATGCCCAATAAAGCTTGGGGCTGCGGTATGTACTGAGTGAGCAACTAATTGCTCCATGATATCTTGCGCATAGTCTGAGACAAACATCGGCACTTCGGGGATCACCGCCGACTGAAAGTCTTTTTCAACTTCGTGCAGTGGCTTTTCGATTGCCGCAATATTCTCATTTAAAAAGCCAGCCAAATTGCTCGAGATTTCTTGCTCGATTCTGCTTAAAGTTGAATCAGGCGCCTCTGGCACGGTAAATATACGCATTAAGCTTTCTTCAGACGCAACGGCGCAACGCTTTGGACCCATCAATACTACCTAAACATCAAACGGTGCAGTAGCCTATCTACCCATTTTAGAAATTGAGTAGATACAAATTGCACAAGAGATTGTGATACATGAAATGGCTAACTTTACTGTAAAGAAAGGGAATTGTCTTCTATTGTCTAGTTAAAATTCATGAAACATTGACAATTTTATGAAAACCCAACGAAAGTTCAGTGAAAAATCCCTCAGTATTCTGGCGTTTCTATTTTACATTCTCGTCAAAAATAAGGTATAAAATGGGGACATAAACCCAGCAAAACGGTATATTGCCGATTTGCCCGCAACAATGCATTTTATTGATCATTGGAGAAAAAGTTTTTTGCTTTATTTCTTCTCAAGACGTCAATTTATGTTGTATTGTTTATATTATGTAACAAAGCAGCCACCACGCTTACGCCAGTTAGGTATTTTATCGTTGTTAGATAACGATATTGTGGATAAAGGATTATCATGAATACTCGGAGTATCGCTCAACCGCTCAAAGCTAAATCTAGGCAGCCTACAGCAAAAGCAACTCAGTTTTTAGGGCTCACAGGTTACACTTCCCGACTCCCAGTTGCTTGGCTCGTTTTAGCCTCTTTTATCTTTTTAGCTGCCCTATCGATTTATGTTATCGCCAACTATTATGATACGCGCCGCGATATCATGGCAAGGATCGACGCCCAGCTAATCAATGCTGCCACCAGCGCCAACGTCATTGTAGGTAAAAAATATCACGAGTCACCAGAGCAAATAACCCCAGCCGAATTTAAGCAAAAAAGTCATGCCCTCACCGAGCTTGCCCGAGCTCTAAATGTTGAATACGTCTATACCATGGTGCTTAAACCACCTTACGTGCACTTTACCGCGTCCAGTTACACCCGGGAAGACCTTAAACTCAACAGACTTACACGTTACCAAGACGTTTATTCTGAGGCCTCGATTACCCTAAAAAGCGCCTTTCATTCTACCGAACCTGTATTTGAAATAGCCAAAGACAAATGGGGTCACTTTAAAAGTGTGTTTATTCCTTTTGTGCTACCCGATGGCACTACTTATATAGCAGGTGCTGACTTAACCATTCACGATTTAGAAAGCCGGTTACAAGAAAGTGTGATGGATGCCGCCATTGACGCTAGCTTCTTCTTTGTGATGTTTTTGGTCGTCGTGAGCTTGTACTTTATGTACTACAAGAAGACTTTAACAACAGATAGTCGCACCGGATTTGGCAACCGAATCGCCCTTGAGCAAGCACTTAAATATTCTAAATCGCAACACCTATGCTTAAGCGTAGTATGGGTTAAAGAGCTTGAGGATATCATTAGCTTCTATGGCACGGAAGTTGGCGATAACGTTATGGCAAAAGTCATGAGCTACTTTAGTGAGTTTACCCATCCATTTGAAGTTTATCGCCTTACTACCTCTAAAATTGCGCTAGTTACCAGTATCGAAAACGGTGAGCATTATTTGGCGAACTTAACAGAGTCATTCCCTTGTGCAAAACCCATATACGACGCGCCGCATTTATACGTTAATTTGTGTGCGGGTGTTGCTAAAGGCAATTGCGCGCTGTTACTTGAAAATGCCTTTCTCGCGCTACGTCAGGCTCAACAGCAAAATACCCAAGTGTGTTATTTTGATTCTCAGCTGCAACTGAATCCTCAACAACAATCAAAAAATCTCCACCTCACCCGTTTACTGCAAAGCGCGTGTGAATCAGACCGCATCATTCCTTTCTTTACGCCGCGTAAAGCTTGTCATGATCATGCTGACATTCAGTACCATTGCACGGCACGCGTCCTTAACGAGCGCGGCGCTATCATCGACGCCGAACATTTTTACCCAGTGATGAAGCAACCAAAACTCCGCGCCCAAATTAGTATGAAGCTACTTGAGTTATGCGTCACCCGTTTTCGTAAATCAAATCATGCTTGGAGCATGCAATTGAGCCACAGTGAAATCGCGGATGCGGAATATTTTGAATATATCAGCCAGATCCTACGCCGTTACCCGCAGCCACAGCTCATCACATTTGAGTTTAATGAAACGGATGTACTCAAAAACTTTAGTGATATGAGCTTAATGATGCAGTCATTAAAAGCAAAAGGTGCAAATGTTGCGGTAACGGGTGTGAATAGCGGCTTTCTTACCATCAACCGGATCTTAAAACTCCCACTGGATGCCATTTGTTTAGAAGCCAGTATTTGTGAAAACCTGGATGAAGATGAGATGCTGCTGAGCTCCATTGAATATCTTGCAAGTCATTGCAATGCCAAGCGGATCGACTTGATTGTACCCTGTGTTGCCACCAGCAAACAGGCAAAACAATTGGAAGCAGCAGGCGTTGCAAGATTAGAAGGTAGCTGGATAGGCAAAGCAAGCGGCCATCTTTAAGCCGCTTTTATCAATTTGAAGTGTAGATCTGTAATAGGTTAAATTAAAGCGTTACGACTAAGCGGGTACTAGATTGGCCACTTGCCCAATACTTACGTTCAAAGGGTGTAATAGCCTCATCACTTTCGTAGGCTTCCACTGCAACATCAACACCGCTAAGCGCCAAAGCTCTGGCAAACTCTTTTACATAAATATCCCAATTACTGCGCAGCTCCAACTTGCCGCCTAACTTGACGATAAAAGGGAACACCGCGCTACCATGCCAGCGTCTTTGAATATGTTTAGCTTTCGGCCACGGATTAGGATACAGCAAATAATGGTGAGTTGGCTGCCAATCTGCTTCCAGCGCTAATCGCCAAAAGTCATTGAGATCGGCTTGCACCAAAATATATTGGCCTTGTTCCGTTTGTTTATATTCAACATCGTGTTTATCTAGTCGATGCGCAGACTTGTCGATGCCAATTACCAACGCATCAGGGTGTCGCTTCGCCAAATTTGCAGTACTTTCACCAACACCACAACATGAATCCAAAATAATCGGTCCATTAAAGGCCTGTACTCGTGCATTAACCTCATCGAAAGCACTTTGTGTATGTGCCGCAATGGGTTTTTTAAACTCAGCGGTTAGATGCTTAGTAACGATTTCATCGAGCTTTTCGTGTAGCCCTTGTTGATTAGTGGTGATACTACGAGAGTTTGCTTCTGTCATAACCAGTCATTATTAAGGAGGAATGGTAAGGATTTTACCTGAAATAACGCAAGAGCGCTGCAATTGATGGCAGCGCTCATTCTTTATCCTGCGATTAGTGTCTTAGTCCAACACCGCGTTTAATTAAGTGCAGTGACAACCAAAATAGACCACATATAAATACACCTAATACCGTAAAGGCGACGCCAATATCAACGTCCGAAACACCTAAAAAGCCAAAACGGAAGGCATTTACCATATAAATGATTGGATTTACCTGCGACACACCTTGCCAAAACTCCGGTAGTAATGTGATTGAGTAAAATACACCGCCAAGATAAGTCAGGGGTGTCAGCACAAAGGTTGGGATTATACTAATATCGTCGAAACTGTTGGCAAACACCGCATTGATCAAACCGCCTAATGCAAACACGGCTGACGTTAAAATAACCGTAATAACAATAACCGCTAGGTTGTGAATTTGAATATCCACAAAAAACAGACTGACGATAGTAACAATAAGCCCAACGAGCATACCTCGCGCCATACCACCGCCCATATAGCCAAGTACAATAATATAGTTAGGCACAGGTGCAACGAGTAGCTCTTCAATGCTCTTTTGAAACTTGGTGGAATAAAAACTAGAAGCGACGTTAGAATAGGAGTTGGTGATCACCGACATCATGATTAAGCCAGGAACAATAAACTCCATGTAACTAAAGCCACCCATATCACCAATGCGCGAGCCGATTAAACTGCCAAATATCACAAAATAAAGTGTCATGGTGATCGCTGGCGGTACTAAGGTTTGCACCCAAATACGTAAAAACCGAATACACTCTTTTATCCAAATACTTTTTAACGCGACGCCATATTTCAACACGATTATGCCCCTCTCCCCTGCTCCAGTAAGCCAACAAACAACTCTTCCAAACGGTTAGCTTTGTTACGCATACTTAATACTTGATTACCTTGCTCTGTGAGTTGTGTGAATACCCCATTGAGCCCTTGCGACTTAGCTACCTCTACCTCAATAGTATGGTCATCAACGGTGGTAAATTGGTAACCATCGAGTGCCACAGGCTGCATGGGCGGCTTAAGATCAAGTACAAACGTTTCTTTGTCTAACTTTGCGAGTAATGCCTTGATGGTCGTGTGCTCAACAATCGTACCTTTATCAATAATCGCAATATTACGGCACAACAGCTCTGCCTCTTCTAAGTAATGCGTTGTGAGTATGATCGTTACGCCTTGCTTATTAATTTCACGCAAAAAGTCCCACATAGAACGGCGTAGTTCAATGTCCACACCAGCGGTAGGTTCATCCAAAATAAGAAGCTTAGGCTCATGCATCAATGCTCTTGCAATCATCAAACGACGTTTCATACCGCCAGATAACGTGCGAGCTTGCTTGTCTTTTTTATCAAATAGCCCTAGTTGTTTGAGATACTTCTCGGCTCGCTGATGGGCAACGTCTCTTGGCACACCATAATAGCCCGCCTGAGTCACTAGAATTTGGTTTAGCGTCTCGAATTGGCTAAAGTTGAATTCCTGTGGTACTAAACCTAAGTTCGACTTAGCGTCTTCCAAATGAGTATCAATACTATGGCCAAAAACCGCTACGCTGCCTTGGGTTTTATTCACCAGTGAGGCAATAACCCCTATTGTGGTAGATTTACCCGCCCCATTTGGACCAAGCAACGCGAAGAAATCCCCTTCTTGAACTTCGAGATCAATGCCTTTAACCGCTTCGACGCCGTTACTATAAACTTTCTTTAACCCTTTGATGTTCAGTGCTATTGTCATATTTTATTATTCTCCATAACCCCAGCGCTTCGCTAAGGTATGCTCGATGTGTAGATGATCTAAAATACGGGCCACCATAAAGTCGACCAAATCGTCGATACTTTGTGGCTGATGATAAAAACCAGGCGCTGCCGGCATGATAGTCACCCCCAAGCGGCTCAGCTTGAGCATATTTTCAAGATGAATTGGACTAAAGGGCGTCTCACGCGGCACTAATATTAATTGGCCACGCTCTTTGATCACCACATCTGCTGCACGCTCAAGTAAATTATCAGATGCCCCAAGCGCAATGGCTGACACGCTTCCTGCGCTACACGGACACACCACCATCTGCTTGGGTGCCGCCGAGCCAGATGCTACAGGGCTAAACCAGTTATCTTTACCAAATACCTGAATTTGCTTATCTTTAGCACAGAAAAGCGCCTCTAGTTGCTCCGTTGCTTTTTGTTCATTACCTGAGAGTTTTAGATTGGACTCAGTATCCAGCACCACTCTGGCTGCGCTCGAGATTAGCACGTAAACTTGATAGTTTAACGACACTAATACCTCGAGTAATCTCAGTCCGTATGGGGCGCCCGACGCACCACTAAAGGCCAGCGTAATTGGCCCATTAAATGTTTGTTCTGACATAGTGATTACTTTTTCAATGCAGTTAAAAGTTTGTCGTGGATGCCACCAAAACCACCATTACTCATGATCAGCACATGCTGGTTTGGTGCTTGATTTGTCACAACCTGTGCGACAATCTCATCTACGCTTGCAAAACACTGACGACCCGCGGCTTCGGCTTGTGCTTTAAGAGACCAAGATAGGCCATCTGGTTCGAATAGATACACTTCATCTGCCACATCAAGGGATTGCAATAAGGTTTCTTGATGAATGCCAAGCTTCATCGTATTTGAGCGAGGCTCTAAAATAGCAATGATAGGTGCATCTCCAACTTTGGCCCTAAGCCCTGCTAGGGTCGTTGCTATTGCCGTAGGGTGATGCGCGAAGTCATCATAGACAGTAACGCCATTGACCTCCCCTTTAATTTCCATACGGCGTTTGGGAGAAATAAATTGCCCTAGCGCTTCGATACTTACCTCGATTGGAATACCCACATGTCTTGCCGCCGCAATCGCCATCATGGCATTTTTGACATTATGCACACCAATCGCTTGCCAATTTACTTCGCCTTTTTCTTCGCCCTCAAATAATACCGTAAAGCGAGAGCCGTCAGCCTTGAGCAAGTTATACGACCATTCTTTACCAAGGGATTCCTGCTCGCTCCAAAAACCACGTTCAATGACGTTTTGTAACGCAGCATCATCCGCTGGATATATGGCCTTGCCTTGGCTGGGTAGCGTGCGAATTAAATGATGAAACTGGGTTTGAATGGCATTTAAATCTGGAAAAATATCAGCGTGATCATATTCAAGATTATTGAGTATTAACGTGCGAGGTAAGTAATGGACAAACTTGCTGCGTTTATCGAAAAACGCCGTATCGTATTCGTCGGCTTCGATAACAAAGAATGGCGTATCTGACGTGCGCGCCGACACACCAAAGTTTTGCACTATGCCACCGATCAAAAAACCTGGGCGTAATCCTGCATATTCGAGTAACCACGCTAACATGCTTGCAGTGGTTGTTTTGCCATGCGTTCCGGCCACAGCCAACACCCATGACTGGCGTAATACATGGTCTTTTAACCATTCAGGGCCTGAGGTATAACGCATACCTTTTTCTAAAACGTATTCAACGCACGGATTACCACGGCTCATGGCATTGCCGATGATCACCACATCAGGCTCAACATCGATGAGCTGTTGAGGGTCGTACCCTTGAGTTAGTTCTATTCCGAGTGATTCAAGTTGTGTACTCATCGGCGGGTAAACATTGAGATCTGAACCTGTGACTTTGTGCCCCAATGATTGAGCGATGGCTGCGATCCCGCCCATAAAGGTACCGCAAATCCCTAAAATATGTACGTGCATGATGTTAGCGTTCTTTATTATTTCATTGCTATTTAGATTAACATACTCAGCTTATTGGTGGCTGACTTTATTGTTGAATCTCATGCACCAGTATTATTCTTTATTTTAAAGTGGGTAGTATGGAGCACGTGCTCAAGGTTGTGTCGTGCTAAAGCACGACCTACGGTTGGTGGTGTCTGCCGTGTAAAATCGAGCGTTGTGGTGAAGGTTTTGTCGCGCTAAAGCGCGACCTACGGTTGGTGGTGCGTGCCATATAAAAGGAAGCGTTGTGGTAAAGGTTTGTCGTGCTAAAGCACGACCTAAGGTTGGTAATGCGTGCCATGCAAAAGGAAGCGTTGTGGTAAAGGTTTGTCGCGCTAAAGCGCGACCTACGATGCGGTAGCGGCCGACCACACGCCTTTTTCAATGCCTTGTTGTACCATCAAAGTCAGCGCTTTTTCTATCGCTTGGGTTACACAAATGTGCATCGGTTCGTTATCGCTAAAACCCGCTTCGGCTTCAGCCAAACGTTTATAACTCACATAGCGGAAAAACCCTGCCCGAACCTCCATGGATAGCACCTTTTTGCTACTCGCGACGGAGAGCAACACTTGCCCAGTACGAACATCAACTGCGCGCATATAAATGGAGATAACATCCTCACGATAAAGCTCAGATGCACCTATGCCAAAATACTCCATCCCCAAACCACCTGTTCGGATATTAGAGTCATAGCTGATGATCCCGCCTTCTAAAATGATCTTTGCGGTCATTAAAGGTGGTAAAGCGTTTGTGTCATTATCATCACTTGCTGCACGAATAATTTTGCGCTCAGTCAGCAGGTTTTGTAGCCCTTCACGCTCTACCGGAATAAACCAATCCGTTTCGTGTAGTGCCTGCATTAGAATAGAGTTAGCGCCTTGAGTTACCGCTGTTGAAAATGAACTTACATTATCTTGTGGTTTATACTGCCCAGTTTGGTCGCGAAATGAATAAACAGAGACAGGGATTCGCCCTTTAGGTGTAGGTAAATTTTTTAGTTCTGCAAAGGTTTCAGTGTCGGTCAGCTCAATTGCTATACTTTGCGAAGGTGGCAACACGCGAGACATGCTAGAACAACCGCCGAGCAGTAATAAAAATACCAATAAAATTACGCGGAGCATTTAATATCCTCCACCAGCTGATGAGGCAAATCTGGGGACCTCTAGAATTGTTTCTTCACCCGATGCTGTATTTGTTATTCTAACCGTGATGGTGTCGGATGTACTGGTGATCACTTGGATTTGATAGTCGCCACTCATAAATGTCGCATCCTGATCAAATATACTGTCTTTGATGTCATCACCAAACGCAACATCCGTGATTTCTCTTACCAAACGGTTGAGATACGTACGCTCGAGTGATTCTTGAAACTTTTCGTCATAGGTTTTTTCTATGATTGGTGCTCTGTGCTTATTTTGAGATTGTGCTTTACTCAGTAACATATTGGCATTTAACGGATTACCACCAAATGCAGGGTTAATTGGTTTATATACAAGCTCAGTCGCTGTCACATTAGCACTGCTAAGTAGCATTAAACCAGCGCACACGATTGTTGTTTTTATTGTTGTCATGTTACCACCCACTTGCTGCTAAATCTTCTGAACCATGCTGTTGATATTGTTCTCTCGCCATCGCGTCCATAATGGTGAAAATAGCAGTTTCAACTCGTTCATCAACGGAACCGCCCCTTCTTCCCATTGCTGTTGCGTACACTGCGCGACTGTTCATTAATACCTCTAACCGAGTGCCAGCTCTTGGCAAAACCGTTTCTTTAACCGTGATATTAATTCCCGAGGTATTAGGAACATCTCTCCACAACTGTGAAAATTGAAAGTAAAACTGGTGACCAAATCGGCTAATACTCTGATCCATCACTAAACCCTCAATTTCTACATCTTCTTGTGCACTCAGTGAAAAATTAGAAACGAGCATAGCGCTCAAGAGTGTTATTATTCTTATCATTATTTGTTTACTCACGGCGTAGAATGTCTTTGCTGACGAGATTCACATTGATGTCTTTGATTAGCTGAATAGTACAAAATATGGGGGCTGGTTTTGCCCCCTATCTAAATTACTTAGTTATTGCTGAGTGATAGTCGCAACGTTGTTGTCACCAACCTGAGTTACGGTAATGTTTTGACCACTACCTGTAATTCCACCTTGGACTAAGTTGCCGTCACCAATTTGGCTTACTGTAAACGCATTATCATCGCCATTGATGATGAATGCCTCAGAACCCATACCCATCACAAAGTTGTTGCTACCATTTTGTGTGATGTCTAGCATATTGCGACTGCCTTCAAGCATCAGATCAATCGCGTTGAACTCGCCAGACTGCGCAATATCCACTTGGTTTGAGCTACTATCAAATACGCTGCTCATTGTTACAACAACACCATTGCCAGTGCCACTTTGTGAAATATCAACTGCGTTATCATTACTTGCCAGGCTAACGTCTGGATAAGATGACTGCACCACTGCCTCGTTTTCATCACCCGTTTGGGTAACATCAACATCATTATCACTACCGTTGAAGTTCGCAATGTGTGCGATGTTCGCATCACCTACTTGAGTTGCTGAGAATTCATTGTTCTCGCCAGCAACACCAAGATACATCTCGTTACCATTACCGATTTGCATCGCAGTAAATTCGTTATTATCACCGATCACGTCTGCTTGGACTTTGTTCTCGTCGCCACGTTGTTCAGTCATCACTTCATTATCGTTACCAACTAATAAATCTGACGCGAAAGTGTTAGTTGAACCTTCCTGATCGATAGTAAGCTCGTTATTGTCTCCGGTAATTTCAAATACGTTAACCGTATTGCTATCACCTTCCGATTGCTCGATCTCAACTTGGTTGTCATCACCAATCACAGTCTCTACAGAGATAACATTGAAGTTGCCGCTTTGGCTCGATTCAATTTCGTTTTCATTACCTTGTAGACTAACTACTTTATATTGGTTGTACACACCATCTTGATCTAAGGTGATTTGGTTCATGTCACCTTGTACTGACTCAAGTGTCGCTTCGTTCCACGTACCTGTTTGTGTCGCTGTAACTTCGTTTTGGCTACCTTGCATATTTAGGTTGTAGAACCATTGGCCGCCAGAACCTTGAGATACTGTAATCGTATTTTGATCGCCATTAATCACATTGATGGCTTCGTTGTTAATCCCAAGGATCCCGCTACCTGATTGCTGAATGTCAATCGCGTTATCATCACCAGTAACCTCAGTTAATGCGCCGTTAGATTCACCATCTTGGCTATATACTTGGTTATTGTTATTTCCGGTGGTCGTAATAATAGCGACGTTACCAGTACCATTCTGATCGGCCTCAGTAATATTGTTGTCGCCAATCGTAGTCACATCTGTCAGGTTAGAAGTACCCAGTTGCACCGAAGCTAACTCGTTACCACCTTGGCTACCTGACGTTTGTGAAAGTTTGAGTTCGTTACTTGTTCCACTTGCACGCTCCACTTGTGAAAGTGCAGAAGTTGAAAGTGGTTTATTATCTGATTTTGCCTCAGCATGTGCTGTAACTGAATGTGTTAACGCAAGCGCGATAGCGCAACTCACGATTGATTTTGAAAACTTCACACTGTTCTCCTTAGAGATTTATTATATTATTTTTCAATTAAGTGATCGGTGCAGGCATTGAGTTGTTGCCGAACTCAGCCAACTGCAACTTTCCACTTAACTAACGTCCTGTTATGACTCATTACTCTTGAGTCGCTCCCACCTGTGCCAGTTACCAGAGTGTTACATTTTTAGTGAAAAACATAATCTATATCAAAGTCAGCAAATTCATATGTTGAAATAATATATTTTATTACGTCTTGTCACCTTTAACTCTAAGATGGGAACAACTGAAGATAAATAAGAAGATTTTATGAAAAAAATACTTTATTAATTTCAATAAAGTACAAGAGTACACTCACACAAAATTACGAATAAAATATGGAGGTACAAAAAAAGTATGACTAAAGTTCAATCGTAACCATATCCACTCAACCCATAAAAAAGAACCAAATAATCTATTCCAAAAATTAAAAATCAGTAAAAAAAACTGATTTTATTAATTAACTCTTTTTTTACATTGCACTGCTCAATATCTGGGTCTAGGTTTTAAGACGTTGCCAAAAAGACCACAGCCACTACCAGAAAAACTACCAACTCAAAAATTGTGTATTGATGGATACGCTTGAAATTAAAAAGGTTATTAATATGAGATCTAAACTTTCTGCATTGTCTTTGGCTTTGCTTCCTGTACTTGCTTTCACTTCTCAAGCAGCTGTTCAAATCGAAACTACAACAGCAACCGCAGATGACAGCATCTTAGTTGTGTTTAAAGAAAACACTTCTGCTGCACTTCGTGCCAATGCAAGAAACCTTGTAAAAGCCAAGATGGCGGATTTGAACGCTGATGGCGTAGACGACAAATATCGCAATGTTTTAAAAGGTCGCCTAGCAAACTTTAAACTAGATAGCATCACAGCAAAGCAAGCAATTGAAAAACTAGCTAACCACCCTGCCATCGAATATGTCGAGCCAGACTATCAAGTAAAAGCACTTGGAATTCCTGACGATAGTCGCTTTGATGAACTTTGGGGTATGCATAACACAGGTCAAACTGGTGGTACCGCTGATGCCGATATTGATGCCCCTGAAGCATGGGATATCACTATTGGTTCACGTGATGTTATCGTCGGTGTGATCGATACGGGTATTGATTATACTCACCCAGATCTCGCGGCAAACGCATGGCGCAATCCAGGAGAGATCGCTGGAGATGGCATTGATAATGATGGTAACGGCTATATTGATGACGTGCACGGTATTAACGCCATCACAGGTAGTGGCGATCCGATGGACGACCAAGGTCACGGTACACACGTTTCAGGTACTATCGGTGCCTCAGGCAACGACGCTACAGGCGTTGCTGGTGTGAACCATGAAGTCTCAATCGTAGGCTGTAAATTCCTAGATGCATCAGGCTCAGGCTCAACTTCAGATGCGATTGAGTGTATTGACTATATCGTAGCGCTTAAAAATGCCGGTCACAACGTTCGCGTTACTAATAACAGCTGGGGCGGCGGCGGCTTTAGCCAAGCACTCTCTGATGCAATCACTGCAAGTGAAAACGCGGACATCTTATTTGTGGCAGCGGCCGGTAACAGTGCGGTAGATAACGATGTAAACCCTCACTATCCTTCAAGCTACGAGCACGACAGCGTATTCTCTATTGCTAGTACAACCCACACTGACGCGATGTCTTCATTTTCACAATGGGGTCTAACGTCTGTAGACATGGGTGCGCCAGGTAGCGCAATTTTATCTACCGTTCCGGGTGGTGGTTACTCAAGCTACTCAGGTACTTCGATGGCGACGCCTCACGTTGCTGGTGCAGCGGCCCTAGTACTTTCTATCAACCCGACACTCACTGCTATTGAGCTTAAAAACCTACTGATGCAAAGTGGTGATGTTAATGCTGACCTTACAGATAAAACAGTATCTGGTAAGCGCTTAAATGTGAATCAAGCTGTAATTGATGCGGATCCAGAGCCAGGCTTTAGAGTATCAGCTCGTCCTGCTAATCAAGAAATCACAGCGGGCGATACTGCAACATACGAATTTACTTTTGCTTCAGTCGCTGACTGGCAGGGCACTATTGATTTGTCCGTTACTTCACCAATTGCAGGTGCAACGCTGTCTGCAACTACTGCGATGCCAGGCGATACAGTAACACTTTCTGTACCAACTGCAGCTTCAACTCAGTGGGGTGAGTATAGCTTCACGCTTAACGCAACATCCGGCGAACTTGCCGATCAAGAGCAAGTAGGACTGTATGTATTACCTCAAGGGTTAAGTGATTTCAATTATGAAAATACTACCGCGGTAGACATTCCAGATAACGATGCTTCAGGTATTACTTCTGTGATCACTGTGGCTGACACCGTTACTGTATTTGATAGCAATACCTTAGTGGATATTACACACACCTACATCGGCGACTTAATTGTTACGCTTACTTCTCCTGCTGGAACCGTAGCAACACTACATAACCGTCAAGGTGGCGGTGCTGATGACATTAACCAAACCTTTAACTCTGCGGCATTTAATGGTGAAGTTGCAACGGGTGATTGGACATTGTCTGTCTCAGATAATGCAGGTATCGATACTGGTACATTGAACAGCTGGACACTAAACCTAACAGGTCTAGGCGAAGCATCACCTCAACCTCCTGTTGCGGGCTTTAGCTTTGCAGCTTCCGGCCTTGCCGTGACATTCACTGATGAAAGCCGTGATCCGAATGATGATATCGTTAGTTGGGCATGGGACTTTGGTGATGGCAGCATCAGTACTGACGCAAGCCCAATTCATGAATTTGCAGCATCTGGTGAGTACAGTGTCTCTCTAACGGTGACTGATAGTGAAGGCAACAGCCACACAACCACTCAGTCTGTTACGGTTAGCACTGATGAGGTTGAGCTATCGCTGATTCGCGCTAATAAGTCTCGCTTAGGCTTTATCCGCGTAGAGCTCTCATGGCAAGGCAGCAGTGCTGATGAAGTAACGATTTACCGTGATGGTCAAGCACTTGAAACAATCGCAAACACAGGTAAGTTCAGAGACTTCTCACGTGATTTAGAAGCCACCAGCTACACATATAAAGTATGTCAATCTGGTGAAATCTGCTCAAACGAAATCACAGTTAACTTTTAATTATTCCATATCTAAAGGTTAATTTAAGCCCCGAAAGGGGCTTTTTTGTGCAATGAAAATACTAAAAGGGCCTGTTTTAATACCTGGAGAAGAAGCAGGTAAAGGTGACTTATACCTTTACCACCAGAGGGTCGATAACCATTATTTTGGTGCTGGGACTTTCTCCGCTAAATTTAAAAACCAAACCTCAATTAACAACCGTACATATTGCAACATAAATTCGTTTGCAACTTAGCTTATAACGGTTAAAATTGCCGACTATGTCGAGAAAAGGCAGCAAGATTTAAATCGGAGATAATATGAAAGCAGTGATCCCAGTCGCAGGGTTAGGAACTAGGATGCTCCCAATGACCAAAGCCATTCCTAAAGAAATGTTGCCTTTGGTAGATAAGCCACTTATCCAATATATTGTCAAAGAATGTGTTGCCGCAGGTATTAAAGAAATTGTGTTAGTGACTCACTCATCAAAAAATGCAATTGAAAACCATTTTGATACCAGCTTTGAATTGGAAGCAACCCTTGAAAAGCGTGTAAAGCGTAAACTTTTACAAGAAGTACGCTCGATTTGCCCTGAAGATGTTACGATTATGCATGTGCGTCAGGGTGAAGCTAAAGGTCTTGGCCATGCGGTTTTGTGCGCGCAACCTATTGTTGGGGATAATGATTTTGTTGTTGTACTACCCGATGTCATTTTGGATGAATACACAGCCGATCAGGGAAATGAAAATTTAGCTGCAATGCTATCTCGTTTCAAGCAAACGAAAGCCAGTCAAATTATGTTAGAGCCTGTACCACAGCAGGATGTCTGCAAGTATGGTATTGCAGATATCAACGGTGTGTCGCTACTTCCTGGTGAAAGTAGTGCAATAAAGCATATGGTAGAAAAGCCAGCCATAGAAGAAGCACCTTCTAACCTAGCAGTTGTTGGCCGCTATGTGCTTTCAAAAAATATTTGGCCATTGCTAAGAAAAACGCCAGTCGGTGCTGGTGGAGAAATCCAGTTAACTGATGCTATCGATATGTTGATGGAACAGGAAACCGTTGAGGCTTTTCATATGAGCGGTCGTTCGCACGATTGTGGCGACAAGCTTGGTTACCTTAAAGCCATTGTTGAATATGCTATTCGCGATGAGCAATTAGGTGAAGAGTTTTCGCAATTTTTGAAACGCTTTCATCAATTAAGCCTAGCATCTTAATTTGTCGCTGGATAAACCCGCTGCTACAGGTCTATGTACATTCGTAACAACGATTTTATGTCGAAATTGCCAACCTTAGTCTCCGGATCCCCCCAGATACAGGTTTGTGTACATTCGTAGCAGCGACTTTAGGTCGCGAATCCTTTAACGATTTTATGTTGCAACCCACTAACCTTGGTCGCAAGATAAACCCGTTACTACCGATACACATCACTTTTTTCAATTACTTCAATATCATAACCATCAGGATCTTTAATAAAAAAGAATCTTGCTATTAATACATTTTGATTTTGATTATAAAAATTTTTGATTTCTTTAGGGTAATAACTATTCTTTTGAGCCTTGTTGTAGATAGCCTGTAGGCTATCAGTAGCGAAAGCCAAATGCCCGTAGCCATTACCGATTGTATAATCTACCGTAGTGTCACGATTCCAAGTTAGCTCCAATTCAAACGAAGTTTCATCGTTGCCAAGGTAGATAAGAGAAAAATCATTAAAGTCGATACGTCGTTTCACTACCAACGCAAATACATCATGATAAAATTTAATTGAACGATCAGCGTCTTTTACTCTGATCATTGAGTGGATCATTTTTGCCATTACTTTACCTATGGAATTTATATGTGTGAACTCTACGCATCAACAGAGCCTCATCGTTACGAAGTAACCAAACGTTCTATTCGCATTCAAGGAGCTGTTACTAGCCTCGCGTTAGAAAATGAAATATGGCAAGTATTAGAAACCATAGCTCAACGGGAAGATCTAGGCCTTGCCGAGTTTATTTCCTTACTTTACCAAGAAGTGATTGAACGTCATGGTGAGATTAAAAACTTGGCGTCTATGCTGCGTGTTACTTGTTTGACTTATCTTGCAAATAATAATGCGCTTAACGTAAGAAGTGGTAGTAACTGAGTACTACGTTTTAATGCCGATCCAAAAAGCGTTGCCATGTGATATTGGGATTAATAACCCGGATCGGGGAAATAACCTGCTTGAGCAAATGAAAAGGTGGGCGCGTAACTTCATGTCCATCTTGCTTTAAACCCAATAAATATTGAAAACTGTCTTTAGTCCCGAGCTGAATAGCTGATATTCTGATTTGTTGCTCGAAGTTTAGTCGTAAACTGCTGATCGCCGTTTTCATTCCCTGCTGATCAACATTGGGTAAACCACATTTTTGTAGATACCCCTGTCTTTCCCCCTCTCCAGAAAACCATATTCTAACTTTCTCGCTATAACGACCAGTTTTTGCTGGTAAATCAAACATAAGACGTCGATGTCCTTGCTGTTTTACCAATGCTAGATATTGCTCCAGTCCTGCTTGCCATAATGCGGGATGAATAGGCACCACTCGCGGTTGAATTTTGCCATGGGTGTTAAAGTGAAGTACGTGAACGTGGTCTTCGTAGTAAACATCATTAAGTGTAAGTGAGCCAATTTCATCACTATACGCACCAGTGTAATAACTCAGCAAAGGTAGCCAAAAATGCCAATGTTTAGGCTGCTCACGCTTTAGCTTTTCATCTGAGTAGATATAACCGTTAAACAAGGTATGAAGCTCCATAGTGGAAAATGCTCTGCGGCCTAAATGAGATTTCATACTGTAGTCAACGTATTGAGTATACTAAAGATCTTAAGTTTAACGGTTTTTAGTCTTTTTCGGAAGTTTGATAGTCACCTTCCCATCTGGAGCACAGGCTTGTCCGTCGGCAGGAGCGTCATAGCGTCACCTTCACATAAACTCCTAGAAAGAATCTCGACGTAAAAGCATAAAAACAGTCGCGACATTAAGTCTTTGCTACGAAAGAAAGATTAATTCTGGGAGTATGATTTTATGAATAAGAATATTTAAAATTTAGGCAAGAAAAAAGCCGCGTCTCCGCGGCTTAACTGATTGGACTAATCATTCTTTACTTAACTACCCGTTACAGTGTCACAAGCTACTGAAACATCGATGGTTTCATCTGTTCCATCAGGCGTAATAGACGTTGTAAATGGTGCTGAAATTCGAGGGTCTACACTAACCGCATATGACGCAACATCACCGTTTAGTGCTGACAGTGCAAAAGTACCATCACCATTGTTCGCTGCTGTGCGGAATGGCTTAGTCGTACTTGATCTATACTTTACAATCGCACCTGGGATAACTTCTGTTACTGTCGTATCGTTAGAACATACAGCTCTAACAGTTACATTTTCATTAACAGTGGTTTGAATTGGATTTGCTAGCGTGATCGAAACTGGACCACTACATACCGGAACTTCAGCATTCGTTGATGAAGCATTTCCCCACACGTTACCTGCAGCATCACGGATAACTACACGTGCTGTTGCTGTTGAGCTAATACCATAACGCGCTGAAGTGCTAGCTGACACAACTGTTTTTGACGTACTACCACCGCGTAAATAACTTGATACACTTGCATCAGCAGAGGTCATACTTACATATAGACCTGAACTAGGAACAGCATCGCCAGTCACATTAACAGTGATACCTTGCGTACAAATTGGAACTGAACGAGACAGTGTAAAAAACGTAAGGTGATCGGTTTTAAAAGATGCTTTGTAAGCAGTACCTTCAGCGTTTAACACACCAACAGTTGCTTTATTCGTTTCTGACTGCCATTTACCAGTATCTTCGTTATTTGAAGAAACATCAAACTGGTCTCCTGTTTGAATTGTTCTATCACCCGATGGTGCTAAGGTTGCGACAGGAAGTGAAACTGAAACATCGATCTCTTGGCTAAATTGCTTGATCTTAGTTCCGTTGTTATCTTGCATAACGATATTACTTACACCAACTGGCTTTTTAATGCTGGTTGTACTACCTGCACTCAACCCTGCAGGCAAAACAGCTGAAATCTTGCTAGACGTCGGATCTGCAGAGCCAACAGTTAATGATACAGAAGTACCTGTAACTGCATTACCACTTGCATCTCTTAGTTGTACCCCTGCAGGAATCGTTACATCAGAACCTGCTTTACCTTTTGCAGCCGCTGCTGTAATAGGAGAGGCTGTTGTAGCGTCAGCCACACTTTCAGAAACGCTTGCCTCAGCAACTTCGTCACCACCTTTTGACACAAGCGCCAATTCAGCTTCTAGCGTTGCTGCCGAATCTTCATTACTTAAGTCGATGTCAAAGCTTTTTGAAAAATAACCATCAGCAGCGACTACTGCAGTTACAATCCCAACATTCGCCCCTTCTTTTACAGTAAAGGTATAGCTACCATCTTCTGTAGCAATCTGAGTGATTGCGTCGCCATTGACGTTAACCAAATTTGAGGTTGGTTCTCCATCTTCAAAAAAGGTAATTGTCGCCGGCGCAACGATATCAACAGTATCAACATCAACTACATTACCACTTACAGCAAATGCTAAAGCTGCTGGAGTTTCTGGTGCAACAACCACCGGATCTGTTGGCTCAGGTGGCGGAGTGATTACCACATTGTTATCGTCATCGCTAAAACAACCCGAAAGTGCCAAAGCTGAAGCTACAGATAAAGCGAGTAAAGATTTTTTGTTCGAAATCATGATTGGTCCTTGTTCCCTTTTTTGAAAGTGCCAAGCGGCACTAACGCGCGTTTTATTACATCGAAACTTAAATATAGAGAAAGTTCAAAGATTGTCCAGCTAGTAATTAAAATATTTTTATACTAAGACTTGCTAGTTAGTTTTTGATTGGCATGAGCTTTTACTTCATAACCTTGGGTTATCGTAACGACTACTGACATTTTTTATATACAAGGTCGCACGGCAACACCTTTTAAAAGAAACCACTGAATGAGAAACAGACACAAAAAAGCCGCATTTAAGCGGCTTTTTAATCTTACTAAGACGTAATTTGCCTTAATGAAGGCTAACCTTAGTCGATAGTTATTAAGAACCAGTTACTTCGTCACATGCTACAGTGATTTCAGCTGACTCATCAGTACCATCTGCTGTGATAGTAAAGTTTTGAGCGCCTAGGCCCGCAAACTTAGCACCACGTGGTACTACGCGTACTTCATATGAAGAAGCTTCTACTAGGTCTGTTAGCTCGTATGTACCGCCAGTACCTGTAGCTGATTCAAAGCCTTTGTTTTCTAAACGGTATTTAACTACAGCACCTGTTAGTGGTGTCGTTACTGTGTTGTCGTTTTCACAAACAGCAGTTACTGCGAATGACTCAGCAACCAGTGTAACAGGGTTAGATAATGCAACGTTTACGTTACCACAAACTGACACTTCAGTTTCGCTATCGAACCATGTGTTACCGTTTTTGTCTTTAACAGTTACACGTGCAGTTGCATCCGCAGCAATACCTTTTTGTGATGCCTTGTTTGCAGAAATAACAGTTTGTGATGTAGAACCTGCTTTTGCTTGTACAGACGCTTTATAGTCGCTAGATTCCATCTTAACAGTTAAACCGTTAGCTGGGATTTCGTCACCAGAGAAAGTTACATTGATGTCTGATTGACATGCATCGAATGTATCTACCGCAGAGAAAAACGTAAGGTGGTCAGTCATGAATGAGCCAGCATATGTGCCGTTTTCTTCATTCAAAGCACCAATAGTTACTTTGTTTGTCTCAGTAGACCAAACACCCGTGTCTTCGTTGTGAGAAGTTAGCGTTAGTTCATCACCCGTTTGTACAGCTTCACCGCTACTTAGTGTAGTTGTAGCTGGAATTGCCATTGTTACTTCGATAGGCTTGCTGAACTTCTTGATTTTGTTACCAGCATCGTCGGTCATTACGATGTTAGTTACAGCAACTGGAGTTTTAACTTCAGCAGCACCTGCTGCGTTAAGACCTTCAGGAAGAATAGCACCCGCACTTGCTGACGTGCTATCAGCAGCAGTAACATTTAGTGAAATTGTAGAACCAGATACTGGGTTGTTGTTTGCATCAAATAGCTGAGTATTTGCTGGAACCGAAACGTCAGCACCTGCTTTACCAGATTCAGCTTTTGCAGAGATTACTTCAGCAGTTGTCGCATCAGTTACAGAAGCTTCTACAACTTTATCAGCTAGGCCTTCAGCGTTCTTAGAAACAAGCTCTAGTTGAGCAGGGACTACAGACTCGCCTTCAGCAAGTGTTAAATCAACAATAAAGCTCTTAGATACATAACCTTCAGCTGTTACGTTAACAGTAATTGAATCAACAGAAGCGCCTTCTTTCAGTGTGAAAGTAAAGTCACCTTCAGTTGCGTCAATCACGTTTACTGCAGTGCCATTTACGTCAACAGTGTTTGCACTTAGTTCACCATTCTCAAGTAGAGTTACTTGAGCTTTGATCGCGTCGAAGTCTGCATTAACAACGTTGCCGTTTACAACTAGCGATAGCGCATCAGGAGTCTCAGGTGCAACGATTACTGGATCAGTAGGCTCCGGTGGAGGCGTGATAGTTACGTTGTTGTCATCATCGCTAAAACAGCCTGAAAGCGTTAGCGCAGACGCTACAGAGAGCGCAAGAAGAGATTTTTTATTTGCAATCATGATTAGTCCTTGTTTTCTTTTTTATTAACAACGCCACGTTAGCGTGTTAACACATAAAAAAAGCCCCATTGCTAGCAATGAAAGCTTCAAATTAAAATTTGCATTACAGACAGGGACTAAGTCACTCCCTGACCCGATTCAACATGGGCTTTACAGTCAAAACTATGACCAAGATATAAACAGCCCACAATGACCCCGCTAATTTATCACAGTAAAGCGCTAGATCCAACCGCTTGATTTAGTTTGAAAGTAGGATACCGTTGGTACACTAAATACACAATGAATGAAGTTAAATTTATCGCAAATAATTGCAACATAATGATTATTGATTAACGAGGTTTAAATTGTAAATGTGTAGCGATTGCTTCAATGCAGCTATCTTCACGAGCGTCACGATATAAAGTTAAAAAGAGAATCGCGACCCGAAACCACGGGGTTACTCCGCACGGCTTACTCCGTGAAAACACACCTAAATACCACTTTGGTAGCAGTGGGTTATCCCGCGATAAACGCATCGCGACATAAAGTCGCCGCTACTAATTATCGCAGGCTTACCCGTGACCATCTCTTATTTATAGGTCAAATACACTTCTCTTAGTCGAGCCAAGTTACTATATACATAGCTGCTCGATAAACGACCTTGATTGAGGAATGTTTTATCAATATTAACCGGTGTATTTACTAAATGGCCGCGACCTACAGCAATGGCATTTTTTGATTCACCAATTCGCGTACTTGCAGCATGGCGCCACGCCTCATTTCCTTTAACTTGACCATAACGTGTTGGTGCCATGTCTTTTCTAGGTGTAAGTGGAATGCTAAAAGATATACCCGCGATTTGCACATCAGTATCTTGCGCAAATATGGACACGTAACTGTCACCAAACCAAAAGCGCGTTTCTAGCTTAACGCCACTATCCTCATAAAAGAACTTACCAGCTGTGGCATGAAAACTAACATCTTGCTCAACCCAGTTATAACGATAAGACAAGGTTTGATAATCCTTATCTAAGTCATAATCATCATACTCAAAGTATCCAAGCTCTGCTGAAAATTGATGACGACCATTGTCACTCAACCAAGTTGTTTCGTTCTTAATACCTGTGTAATCATTAAACTCTTTAAAAAAGCCGATATGTGTTTGGTTATAAATACCATAAGGCAGTGCAAATGTTTGATAGATAGTCGCTTGTGTTAAGCCACTTTGTTTAGCCAAACGACCAAATGCTTTTCCATCATCGTAGTCACTCGTATTCGCAACTTCGGTTTCGGCACTTAAATTAATACCACCGCCATACCACATTGGTACATCAACATCTGCTTTTAAGGCGAGTGAAAAATCATAAACTCCCAGCTCCGTTGCCAACCTTGAGTCCAGTGCAGGACCAACGGTTAATCTTGGTTTAAAGTACGCGCTATTTGCCTTTGGCATACCAACCCAAGACACACTACCAATTGGGTCCATTTCGCCTCGACGAATATCCATATCAGGTGTAGTGCCAGTATTTACGAACTCTCTATAATTATTAATGTGGCCTCGCAATGCTAACATTGGAATACCACGATTTAGCAATTGAACAGTAAACTGCGCGTTCGGCTCGTTCACATGTTCAGCAATACGACCTAATACTAAACCAATTGCATCTATGTCGTTGCGATTAAAAACATAGTTTTCAAAACTCACGACAACATGAGGGTCTCGATTGAAGCCAACACTTACCGACTCAAAGCCGTCTTCCAAGAGCGCCGCTTTTAAAGCGCGCGTTTGCATTGTTAGAGATTTTTTATATTCATCACGCTCTGTGACTTCTTTTTTCGCTTCAGGAAGAGGTTTACGGGCGAGACGGCGCTGCTCCTCATAATGAGCTTTAAATGCGGCTTCTCGCTTGGCGTCTGCGTCAAGCATTGGCGCTGGAGCTGCTTCTAATGGGTCATTTAATGTTGCCTGCTCAAACAAAGGCATGGAGAAGTTTACACCCCAAAAGGTGTCTTTTTCAGCGTGATCAGTATTACTGTAAAACTTACTGGTAAGCGTTAAAGTACCCACATCGTAAATCCATGCTTTTGGTACTGTTAAGCGCAAACCGGCATTAACCGCATCAGCATCATGTTCCACTTGCACAGCTAGCCAGTCTAGTGGCTGCCACTCAATACCCGCAAATGCGCCATCCATTTGCCCGGTTGCGCGATCGCTTACCGCAAAACCCGCTGAAAATCTAAAGTCGTTCCATTCACGAGAACCTGCCAAATAATAGGTTTCATAGTTATTTGCCGCTCCGCCAAGGTCTTTACCACCTACAGCTAAGTTAAACCACTCTTTAGGCACAAAAGGGAGTTGATATTTTAAGTTAAATGAAAGGTCGCGAGTTTGATTTTCACCATTAGCTTTAGCAGTAAAAAGATTGTCATGCATTGTATTAGAAGCAATCATACCGCTTACCTCTAAACCGTCAAACACACCCGCTGAGAAAATATAGTTGTGACCATCGAAGTAGCCATTGCCACTGTGATCAAGTTGGTTATTGTAACCAATATCTATACTTCCCTTTTCAAGCACCTCGGCAGTAGGGGTATTAAAAATACCAGTGTACCCCGCAAATGCAGTGTAGTTATTTATTTGGGTATCAGCTAAAACAGGTATGCTTGCAAGTGCAATGCTACCTGCAAGAATCGTATTTATTTTTGACATGTGCGCAGACCGATTTTTATTTTCAATTCTTGAATTAAATGTGGCAGAGCAAATTAACCAGCTCAGCCACCGTTATAAGTATTATGTAGACATCGTACAATGAAGTATAGAAAAACCCAACCTCGTAGCAGCGGGTTTATCCCGAGATATAAGCGTCGCGACATAAAGTCGCTGCTACGGATACATAGCTCCGCGATAAGATCGTTACGCGTTTCTTAAATTAACCACTTTCTGCTCGGACTCACGTTGCGCTTCAAGCACTTGGCGTTTTTCATTCCACACCAAATCACAAATACCGTCTGTAGGATTAAAGCCCGTAGGCGCCTCTAGCAACAGTTTACGAATAAGCTCATGATCAAAATTATGACAAGCCGTGTCCATTGCACTCATAAAAGACTCTAGCTCTGCCATTGGCAGTTTTACCTCGTTGGCCGTCATGATCCGTGGATGAGAGGTTTCTTCTACATTGTCACCAATCAATAACTCTTCATATAACTTTTCACCTGGGCGCAATCCTGTGCATTCAATTTCAATATCGCCATGAGGGTTTGACTCTGATTTAACTTCTAAGCCAGAAAGATGCACCATTTTGGTCGCTAAGTCTTTGATCTTAACAGATTCACCCATATCTAACACAAATACGTCACCACCCTTACCCATGGCACCCGCCTGAATAACTAACTGCGCAGCTTCCGGTATGGTCATAAAAAACCGGGTGATATCTTTATGCGTTAAGGTAATTGGTCCACCTTCTTTAATCTGCTTACGGAATAGAGGCACAACTGAACCACTAGAACCAAGCACATTACCAAAACGTACCATGCAAAAACGGGTATTTTTAGACGTTACTTTACTTTCAGCCAAGGCTTGTAACACTAACTCTGCCATACGCTTGGTTGCACCCATTACATTGGTAGGGCGCACCGCTTTATCTGTAGAGATTAATACAAAGGTCTCTACTCCTGCGTTAATAGCGGCTTTAGCCGTGTAATAAGTACCAAATACATTATTACGAACACCCTCAACAACATTTTGCTCTACAAGCGGTACATGCTTGTAGGCTGCGGCATGGTAGACAGTTTGCACCCCAAAGGCTTTCATGCAAGTTTCAATACGGTTGATACGTTGCACTGACCCCATCACTGGTACTATTTCCAATGATACACCTTTATTCAATGCAAGCTGATTCAGCTCCTTTTCAATGCTATATAAACCAAACTCAGACACCTCAAAAAGCACCAGCTTTTTAGGTCCATTTAATATAATTTGCCTGCATAGTTCAGAACCTATAGAACCGCCTGCACCGGTTACCATAATGACTTTATCTTTTATATTTGCAGCCATCAGCTCTGCTTGTGGCGCTACTGGGTCTCTGCCCAATAAGTCTTCAATTTCAACTTCTTTTATCTCATTAAGCTGCGCTTTACCGTCGATAACGTCTGCCATACCTGGCACCGTCATCACCTCGAGCGGCAGTTTTTCTAACTTAGTGAGTATTTCTTTACGGCGAGAACGCGATACGCTTGGTAAAGCAAGCAAAACCTTATGCACTCGCTTTTTATCTATCAAATTATAGATTTCGTCAAAGGCAACAACGGGGATCCCTTGGATAATAGCATTATGTTTGGTAGCGTCATCGTCTAGGTACGCCGTAACATAATAGTCAGGCCCTGTTGCTAGCGCAGTAGCTAACTGCCGACCAGCATCTCCAGCGCCATAAATAACCACTGGGGTTTTAGTAAATGAGGTTAATCGCCAAATAAGTGCTCTTACCAAAATACGCGAGCCCCCCACTGAAAGTATCATCAACCACGCATAAATAAAGGGCATAGTACGAGGAATGGCGGTTTGCGTAAAAAATGAAGACAACACTAAAATCACGGTACTAATAACTGTACCAAATACAACAGCACCTACGGCATTTGCCCCAACGTAACGGAGCACAGCGCGATATAAACCAAGTTTTACAAATATCACCAAGCTAATTGGGAGTAACAACGCGAGGATTAACCAGTTATTAAAATTAGCCAGTGGTGTTAGGCTATCAAGGCGAACAATAAGCGCTAACCAAAAGGCTGAGACTATAAAAACTGAATCTAATACGAGCGTGAGAAGTCGTTTTTGGCTACGAGAAGCGCCAAGTAAGGCGCGAAACCAACTATCCATTGTGTTCCCTTTTTATTCCAATCCGAATTAAAACCGCAGACGAACTAAAGCATAGTACATGTTGCAGTATACACAAAAGTAGCAAAAATGTATGAGGAAAATATGGAGGATGCGTGCGCACCCTTCCTATTTATAGTGATGCTTTGTGAAGTACTTGCTTTACTACCTCACAAGTTTTGCTGATTTCTTCAGTAGTAAGCGTTGGGTGCACCAAAAACATTAAAGATGTTTCACCTAACTCTACTGCATTCGTTAAGCGCTCTTTTGGTCGCCAAGGCGTACTATCAAAGGCTTTTTCTAGGTAAACTTCTGAGCAGCTACCTTGAAAACAGGGCACGCCAAGCGTGTTGATTTCGTCGACTATGCGATCTCTTGTCCAACCTTCCCTAAGCGCCGCAGAGTTTACAAACAAATAATGTTTATACTCTGCATGCTCAATATAATCCGGCACGCGCACTGTACGTACCACATTGAATGCTTTTGCAACTTGATCTATCGCTTGAGCATTGTTTTGCCTTTTAGCCGTCCAGTCTGACATACGAGTAAGTTGAATACGCCCAATCACCGCTTGCATTTCTGTCATACGCCAATTAGTGCCAAAACTCTCATGCAACCAGCGAAATCCCGGGGGGTGTTCACGATTGTAAATGGCATCAAAGCTTTTACCGTGGTCTTTATAACTCCACATTTTTGACCATAGGTCTTTGGAGTTTGTAGTAACCATTCCACCTTCACCACCAGTGGTCATAATTTTATCTTGGCAAAATGACCAAGCACCTATATGGCCTATAGTACCAACTGAACGACCCTTATACTTAGCACCATGTGCCTGAGCACAGTCTTCTATAACATAGAAGCCATGCTCTTTACTGAGGGCCATGATTGCATCCATTTCAGCAGGCATCCCAGCTAAATGCACCACAATAACTGCTTTTGTTTGAGGTGTTAAAACCGCTTTAATAGACTCAGCAGTAATAGCTTGGCTATTTAAGTCAACGTCGGCAAATACAGGTGCAGCTCCCGCTGTAACAATACTACTTGCAGAAGCTAAGAAAGTACGAGGAGTAGTAATAACCTCATCTCCTTCGCCAACGTTCAATGCTTTCAACGCAATATCTAACGCTAATGTGCCATTACCAAGTGCAATCGCATATTCAGCACCAGTCCAAGCTGCAAACTCTTTTTCAAATTCACGCCCTTCTGTACCTGTCCAGTAATTCACTTTGTTAGAAAGTACAACTTTACTTACTGCGTCTGCTTCTTGCTGAGTAAAGCTAGGCCAAGGGGAAAACGGGGAATTTAACATCTTAATCCTTCACAACTTTAGCAGGGTTACCATATGCTGTAACACCTGCAGGAACATTTTGTACAACAACAGAACCGGCACCAATAATCGCTAGTTCTCCAACTTCAATCAACTGTTTAAAAGAGCTCCCAATACCTACCCACACTCCACTGGCAATTTTACAGCCGCCGGCAATGGCTGAACTTGGGCATATATGAACATAGTCCTGTATAAAACAGTCGTGCTCAACTGTCGCATTCGTGTTGATGATAGAGCCCCGACCGATTAGAGCAAAAGCGTTGATCACTGCACCAGCCATAACGACTGTACCTTCACCAATGTTAGCTAATTTACTTACCGTAGCACTCGGGTGGAGCAATGCAGGCGTTTTAGCTCCAAGAGCTAACAGTTTCTCTAGCTTCTCTTTTCTAATTTGATTATTACCAATAGCAACTATTACGCCTTCATAATTATCGAGTCTTTGAGCTAACGCTTCCGAATCTCCAACTACAGACCAGTGCTCAAGCTTGCTCTTAACTTCAAATGCATCATCAAAGAACTCGACGTGATAACCGTTTAATTCAGCGATTTCCGCTATTACTTTTCCGTGACCACTTGCCCCTAAAATAGCCAGCTTAGCCATCATTTTGATTTCCTTTGAACGGCTCCATAGTCACGTGTCCATCACCACTTATTCCTTCGCGTACAAAGACTTTTTTTACGGTCAAAAAGAGTATTTTTATATCGAGTAAAAAGCTTTGATTTTCTACATACCAAACATCAAGCTTAAATTTGTCTTCCCAGCTAATTGCATTACGGCCATTTACTTGTGCCCAACCAGTAATCCCAGGGCGGATATTATGGCGGCGCGCTTGCTCAGGACTATAAAGAGGTAAGTACTGAACGAGTAAAGGTCTAGGTCCAACTAAGCTCATATCCCCTTTAATCACATTTAGCAACCCAGGTAGCTCGTCTAAGCTAGTTGAACGTAAAAAACCACCAAACTTGGTCATGCGCTGGTCATCTGGCAATAAGTTGCCCTGCTTATCTTTACCATCAAGCATGGTTCTGAACTTCATCATCTTGAATATTTTGCCATTGAGGCCAGGCCGAGCTTGAGTAAATAAAATAGGAGAACCTAATTTAAAATGTATCAACACTGCAACAACAATTATTACTGGCATTAAAATGAGTATTGCACACAAAGCAACTAAAAAATCAAAGATGCGTTTCATTTGTAAAATTCCTTTTCATAGGCTTCCCAAACAGTGACTGACTTAAAATTTCTCTTGGCCCAGATGGCACTTTCAGAATATTCATCTTTTAATTTTTCTTTTGAGTGAATATAACCTCCAATTTCCTTAACTATTAGTTCCACTTCTTGGAAAGGAAATAATTTACCACTTACTCCATTACATACACTATCCCTAACTCCAACCACATCGTAACCAAAAGTAGGAACGCAAAACCCTGCAGCTTCAAGCGCTACATTACCAAAACCTTCTCTGTGTGATAGAAATAGATGTAAATCAGCCAACTTGAAAAAACACCTAACATCAGAAGTTTGATCAAAGTGAAAAAAGTTATCAAAACCCGAGAGTCGAGCTATGATATCATCCGCAAACTCATCCTCTATGCGCCCAACAAGAACTAGCTTAAATTCAGGGTAGTGCTTTAAATTATTAAAAATTGCTTCAAGCTCAACAACACCTTTATCAATACAAATACGACCGACACATACAGCTATGAAGTCAGACTCATTATAGCCAATTTCTTTTTTAAGTTTTAATAGCTCATCTTTCACTGAAGGTGAGTTTACCCAGTCAAAATCTAAGCCGTTAGATGAACCATTTAGTAAAACCGCAGATTTTCTAGAGTCTACAATTTTTTCTGCGATAAAGTTTTGCATAAGAGATTTAGAAATAAAAATACACTTACTACTAATAGATAAAGAAAGTCTATCTAAACATTCAAAGAATTTACGCTTTTTTCCTAAGTAGTTCTCATAAACTCGCCCTCTGACAATTGCGATTCGCTTTTTTTGAAGCGCCAAAGCTGAACTTATAGAACCTAACAAAAGGGCCTTAGGGGTTGAGTAAACTACAACATCAAATCGATTAAAAATAAAAAAAACAAAAAGCCTAAATATACAAAAAATATCTTTTTTAATATCAATTTCACGACTAAATGGCAAGTAGACATACCTACCAACATTTCTATGCTCCAAAATAGCTATTTGCTTTTCATCACCTCCTGAAATTAATGTTATTTCATATTTACCCGAATTAGATAAATATTCTAACTGCCCTTTCATTAAGTAGTTGAATGAAACCGCATCAGTAACAATAATGCATATTTTTTTTTTCATAGCTTAATGTCGTGCTTACTGTTTATTGTTGACGGATTGTCTAGTCGTGTCTTTATGTGCTTTGCAGGTACCCCAGCTTGAACACTATTATCTGATGTTGACTTAGTCACTACGCTGTTAGCGGCAACTAAGTTTCCTTTACCTATATTTACGTTTGCTGCAATTACAGAGTGTGCGGCAACCCATGTACCAAAACCAACTTGTATTGGCCCGGGATGTGCGCCTCCTCTTTTTACTGAGCCATCTTTAAAACCATGATTATTTGAAGACATTACTACATAGGGGGCCAAAACCACTTCATCTTCAAAAGTTACACCTCCGATAGCATTAATCCAACAGCCTTTCGCAATATATACATTATCGCCTATTTTAAAGCGATTAATAGCAAGTAAGGTAACATCTCGACCTAATGTTAACTTCCTTGGCATTCCGGGTAAAAAAAATGAAACCAACAAGCCTCTAATCCTGATACAAACGGAAATATCGGGCAACCAAGAAGTAAGAAGCTGCATAAACCATACAGGAAGTGCATATCTAAGCTGATATTTAATTTCTTTTATTAAATTCATTTATATAACTCACTCCAAAATTTTAATTTTTGTTTATCCATACTTTCTCTTGAATAGCTTTCTCTTATAAATAAACGATTCTCTCTACCCATATTCATTCTAAGCTTCTCATCCCTAGATAGTTTTAAGATTAAATCAGATAAAGCTTCTATTTTTTTTGCTTGCACTAAATAATCAGAATTTAGTACCTCTGGTATACCACCGACAAAAGTACCTATACAAGGCATACCTATTGCCATAGACTCAAGAAGAGAGCGTGGCATCCCCTCAGTATGAGATGGGATTATGTAAAGATCTGAATCAGCAATAATTTTAAAAAGCTTCTCCCGGTCCGTAATAGCACCTAAAAAATCGACATCTACACCTAGGTAGGCAGCTTGTTGACGAAGAGCACCTAGCTGGCTACCGTCACCAATAATCTTTAGCTTAGTCTTTATTTTAATTTTAGATAATGCACTTATAAGATCTTTGTGGCCTTTCTCTCCTTCTAAACGTCCTACAGAAACAAGATTAAACTCCCCTCCATAGCTATAATTTTCTTTTTGAACATTTATCTCATCGATATTGAAACTTGAAAATACATAACTTGGCTTCCTCGTGGAATAAATTGCTTTGCAATCTTCACTGACAAAACTATTTGCCTTAGACAGCAAAGCCTGTTTTTTAGCCAAACCATCTAAGAAATAAGCCAGCAATTTTATATGAATGCCTTTCCCTGCAAACCCTGTTACTCCTTCATATACATTCCCTGGATATTCTCTAAGGTACTGTTTTCTAAATAGAACAATAAAAACCCATAATACATTTGAAACATTACCGCTTCGAAGAATAAAGTAATCTTTTGACTTAACTAAATTAGATGCCCGAAACAATAAACTTGGGAGCTTAAAAATAAAACTTTTCAATCCAACATAATATGGCATAGGTATTACATTGACATTTTCTCCATCAACTCTTTTGTAATCTTGACTTATCGACTCTAAATTCTTAACTCTAGCTATCACTTCAACTTTATCAAAATATCTTAGATAATCCTTCCAATACAGATAAGGAAACGCCAACCGAGTATAATACTCCCCATTATAGAGATAAAAACGATGCTCTAAACTTACTCGGACTACTTTAACATTCATTTTTAACACACCAAAACCAATTAATAAAAATCAAATCTAAAAACATAGATAAAGAGTACACACTGCGTAAACAAACATTTTATAAAGCAAAGTCTTCACAAAAAATCAAAAAATATATGGTCATGAAAATAAAAGCCATATAAAGCTTCCTGCAAGCCAATCACTGCAATGCAAACCAAAAAATAGTTTATTTTATTACATACCTGAAAGCACGCGATAAAAGTCGTCAAACCTCTTTGTGTGTTCAAACCTTTCGCAAGTTTCCTTTTGCAAACTTATGTCTCTCGGAGTGTTATTTAAGTAAAGCTTTTCAAGCGCTTCAGAAAGGCCTTCTACATCTAACGGGTCATAAAGCTTATAGTGCTCGCTGGCTGTCTCTCGAATTGAAGCAATATCTGAAGCAACATATGGCAGCCCTAAAACCATAGCCTCAATAAGAGCGTTAGGCTGTCCTTCTGTAGTTGATGGGAAAAAATAACAATTCATAGTATTCAAAAAACGAGGGACATCGTTACGATTTTCAAATAAAAATATTCTTTCATTAAGCTGTTTTGAAACTACTAAAGATCGAAGATTCTCCAAGACACCATTTCCGCATAGAATAAAATATATATCTTGATACTTTTTCAGTAAAATCGCGGCAACGGCTAAGATTGTAGAATGGTTCTTAGCCTCATTAAAACGGCCTGTGTGGCCAATGACAAATGCTTGGTCAGGTATGCCAAAATTCTTTCTTAAATTTCCACTTTCTGCAAGTAATTCATAAGAGTTTAAACCATTGCGAATTACAGAAAAACGCTTATCGCCTTTCCATTTATTGGTATAAAAGTAATTTAAACCTGCTTCAGAGTTTGCGATTATATTAGTAGCAGTTGTTTTTACAATAAACTTCAAACAGTTACTACAAGCATTTTTTAAAAAGCTTTTCTTAAATCGGTCAGATGAATTGCGGTAGGAAGCAACACGTTTTTTCACCCGAGCGAAACAAGAAAATAAGAGAGGTAACGCTGAGAAGTTCCCTGTAAAATCACAAACTGCATCGATTCTATTTTTCTTAATAAAACAAGTAAGTTTTATGTGAGAGAAAAAATTAAAAACTCCTAACCGACCTAGAACAACATGAACATTTTTTATATTTTTATATTTATCTTTAAGCTGTCCAGCACTTCCGCTTTTACACCAAATATAAATCACATCAAATTCACTACTTTTTTCATTGAGAAATCTGAGTAGATAATTTTCTAAACCGCCACTATCTAGTGTTGAAACAAAAAAAATAATCCTCATTTTACTAGCCTTTATTTATGACGATTCGAAACTTACTCAAAAACAAAAAGAGCAGAAAGAGTAGAATCAGTGTAATTATTGCCACTGGGTGAACAAGAAGCAATAGAGTTGCAATTAAATAAGCGAGAACTTTTAACCCTAAAACTTTTAATTTATCTGCTTTAATTAAAAAATATATATAAAAAATAGGAAAAAGCAATAACCCGAAAAATCCTAAATTAGATACCGCTTCGGCAACGAAGGATGTAGTTAGCCCCCAACCATACATATAGGATCCACCGAAATCACCAAAAAAAGAATTCGTCAAATAAACTGCATAAGGGTAAGGTTTTTCATCCCAAACCTCTCTAGGAATAAAGAAAGTTAAGAGAAAAAGGTATGAAGCCCCGGCATAGGGAAGAACAGATTCATTATTTAAAAGCTCATGATATATAACAAACTTTAAGCTGTAGTCTCGACTGAAATCAATCCTTAACTCTTTCGCAAGTTCTAAGAGCCCGAGTGCCCCCTGCGTATTTTTCCCATACATAATTAGAAATACGTAGAATATTATTGATGAAAATAAAGTTAGTTTAACTAACGTCTTGCGAGTCACCGATTTTGTAATGAAGAATGCAGCAATTGTTAAAAATAAAAACAAAGCCACAACACTCCTTTTACCATGAATATATGAGTTCAAAACTGCAAAAAAAACCAATATCGCTATTACGATTACATAGACTAAATTTTTGTTTTTCTTAAACCTATAAACCCTTTCCGGTAATAGAATTGCAATTAAAACAATACTTACAATAGAAAACTTTGCCGCCAATTCTTGAAAGAAATTTGCTGAAGCTCTAATTCGTTTCGTATACTCTAAATAAAAAGAAAAATCAGCAGATAAAACAGCAAAAATAAACGGTAAAAAGATGATAACCCAAACAAATAACTGATATTTTTTCAGGTTATCAAAAGCACTTTTAATTTTAATCTCATAATCAGAATATGAGTTTACTCTACTAACCTGAGAAAAAAAATAGAACAAAACCAGAGTGATAGTGACATATAAATTATAGATTAATGTTGTAGTCTCATCACTTAATGCCTCATACGCTGCTGGACTATAAGCTGGGCCAAGGAATACATCTCCAGTTAAAAAATCAACAAGGCTAGGGAGAATATAAAAGAAGATAAAGACAGGTATTACAAAGTAGTAACCATTAATCCCACCTCTAAAAAAACTTCTCACTATAAAAAGCAGCAACAATAAAGTTACAGAATACATTACAAAAAAACTCAATTCATATAACATTATTTTAATCCAAGGTTAAAGCAAATCACAAATAACAAATCCAAACTTAATATGCATTAAATTAAAAACACTCAGCTTGGAAAGATGAGAATAAATATAATTTTAAATTAAAAATTATAAAGTTTTTCTATAGCAGCTCTTTAATTAAATTCTCAACCATCCATTCCTGAGGGTTGATAGTGCAATCGTTCCACTGTAAATCTCGATTCCAATAACCTGTACATTTGTCATAGGCTTCTATAGAAAAACCATAACTAATCTCTACTATTAATGGGTTGTCCTTCTCATCAAAAACAAAATCATAAGCTAGGCAATCGGCTTTAAGTTTTTCTGAAGTCTCAAATCCAATTTTAATGCAACGTATATCGATCTTCGCTATATCATAGATAATTTCACCACTACCCGAAGCTCTGAAATCCCCAGTTCTTACCTTTCTTTTTATCGCAAATGCCTTATCCTTTATAACAATAACTCTTATATCAAAACTATTGTTTGGTATAAACTCTTGAAAATAAACATACCCTTTCTCATTTGGCAGCGCACTATCGGAGTTAACTGGAAAAAACAACCGGTACCCCGCCTTCAACACATGACTTATATGACCTCTACCTGCCTTATAACTAGAAATCTTATCTTTAAAATACTGATATCTATCCGAGTGTGAAAAACCATTACCAAATGCTTTATTTATAACTTTAATTGCATCATGACGACTATTAATCAATTGTACATTTACAGCTCCAGCCCCACTAGCTAGCTTAAAAACTTTTGGGTATACGGTTTTTGAAGCCCAATCAAAAGCGAGTTTTTTATTATAAAAGACGTAACTAGGTACAAGGGGTGCACCAATGCTTTCTAATAAATATTTTTGTGCAACCTTATCATCAAAATGCCAACCTGTTTTAAAATCAGGAAAAACTCTTACACCTGAGTGCTCCAACGAGAAAAGTATCTTCTTCGCTACCAATGCATCTTTATATATTCCGTGATGATGGTGCCATAAAAATATGCAACAACCATCTAATTGATTAATAATATCAGTTTCATATGCATTAACCAGTTTATATGGAATGGATTGCTTTTTGCAATACTCAATCCAACGTTCCGAAAAGCTTCCTTTTCTAGGATGAATAGCAATTTTCATTTTTTACTTCCAACTTTTTAACAATTACTGCGGGGTTACCTTGAATCAAAACATTGTCAGGAAAATTACCTTTAACTACAGAACCTGCAGCCACTACAGAGTTGCTACCAATAACTGTACCCTTTAATATGATTGCATTTAATCCAATCCAAACATTATCACCTATAAAAATCTCTTTTGGTTTATCTCGACCTTTAGTTCTATCACTTGAAATTATATTATGCCCGTTACTATCGATAATATTCACTCCAGCAGCAATCAATGTATTACGCCCTATGTGAATTTTTTCCTGGGCATGAATATACGCCCCATTGATACGACAATTATCACCTATAGAACATTCACCGCCATTTTTATCAATCAAGATTGCAGCTGGAAAAGGCATTCCAGCATGGTAACCCTCTCTTTGCGAGCGTAGATAGACATTATCTCCTATTATAAGTTTGTTTGCTCCGACATTAATTTCAGTACTAAAGTCTAACTTAAAGTTTTTACCAAAAACCATATTGGGAGACTCTCTTTTTATTCTGAAAACCTTAACTTTCAAAATAGTTAGCTTTATCATTTTCCGAAGCATACTTTATCCTTCATATATAAGCCAGCCAACACTCCCCCCATTAACAGTCGACCAATAAGAAGTGTACATGCTGCACCGATGACACCAAATGAGGCTATTAAAGGAAATGCCAATAAAAAAGAAAATATTGAGCTAAACAGTGTATTCTTCATTACCAACTTGTCATTCTTATTCACTATAAAATAATTAAGACCAAAGACATCATACAAAACATAACCAAAAATACTTAAACCTGTAATAATTAGCAGAGGTAAAGCTAGATAGTTTTCTAAATCTAAGTAAAAGAATATGACATCATGAACCAAAAGAAGAGCAGTAACACCAAAAAAAGCGAGTAGAAATATAATTTTTTTGTAAACCAAAAACGATGATTTATTACGATTATTAAAAGGAAAGAAAACCCTAGACACAACATTTAACAACACGATGCAAAGATCAATAATTTTCAATATTGCACTATATACCCCTAAAGCTTCATTGCCAGCAAAAACCCCCAACAGAAATGAGGTGCTATTATTATATAAATTTGGAACAAATTGATTTATAAAGATATAAAAGTTATTTTTAATAGCTTTTATTAAACTTCTTATCGGTATAATTACAAAACCAACTCTAAAATTTTTATGTAAATATACTTGCCCTACAATTCCGGAAACAATCAACCCAGAACTTGTCAGAAAAGGAATTAATAAATAGTCACCACTTTCTTGTATAAAAACAAAAACAGATAGAGAAAAAATCACTTTGATGCAAGCATTAATAATAGTTATATATCTCATTTTTTCAATACCTTGAAAAAACCACTCTGGAAATAAAACCCCGCCTATTAAAGAAAGTGAAGTATAGAAAAAAAGCTCTTTTTCTACATAAAAGGGCGGATATATGTATACAATAAAACTAAGTAATGTAAGAGCTAAAATCAAAAGGATGAATTTAATTAACATCACTCGGCTATATATTAAGCTTACTCTTTTGGGATAACGTCTATTGAGTGATAAATCTCTTACGGCTGTGATTTTAAAACTATAATCAACAAGTGATTGAAAGTACATCACTAAAGAACTTGCCAATGCAATAAGACCAAATTTTTCATAGCCTATAACTCGTATAATATAAGGCAAGGTTATCAAAGGTAAAATCATTGTCACCACCTGTAAAAATGACAATGACAAAAAGTTTTCTACTATGATTTTACCATCTCGTGTTTTAAATAATGATAAAATATTCATCGCCTATAAGTTAAAATCTAAAAAAGCTTTATACCAAGGCATCGCCTTACTAATACCTTGTAAAATTTTGTACTCAGGAGCATACCCCAAATTATTAACAGCTTTACCGACATCAGCTTGAGAATGACGAACATCTCCGGCTCTAAAATCACGGTAAATTGGCTCTTGGGTATGCTCTACATCACACTCTTTAAGTGCAGACTGTATTGATTTATATAAATCATTAAGCGTTGTTCTATCTCCAACAGCTACATTATAAACATTATCTTTAGCTTCATCAGATGCAGTAGCTGCGAGAATATTCATTTGCACTGTGTTTTCTATAAAGCAAAAGTCACGACTAGTTTCACCATCGCCATTAATGTAAACATCTTCCTCTTTTATCATGGCCGCAGTCCATTTAGGAATAACCGCTGCATAAGCGCCATTGGGATCCTGTCGTTGACCAAATACATTAAAATAACGTAAGCCAATTGATTTAAAGCCGTAGGTTCTAGCGTAAACACCTGCGTAAAGTTCGTTTACATATTTAGTTACAGCATAAGGCGATAGTGGATTACCTATGTTCTCTTCCACTTTAGGTAAAGCTGGATGATCACCGTAAGTCGAGCTGCTTGCTGCATAGGTAAAGCTTTCCACGTTGGCTTCTTTCGCAACTTGGAGCATATTCAAAAAGCCCGTGATATTGGCAGCGTTGCTGGTAATTGGATCTGCGATTGATCTGGGTACTGAACCCAGTGCGGCTTGGTGTAAAACGTAATCAACGTTACTTACAGCAGTTTCACAAGTGGCGTAATCTCTAATGTCACCTTCAATAAAAGTAAACCGCTGCCACTGCTCTGTAGTCACTAGGCTTTGTACTTCATCTAAATTATGTTGGTGGCCCGTAGCAAAGTTATCTAGTCCTATTACTTTTTGGCCTAGCTTTAATAGCGTTTCAAGTAGATTGGAGC
This sequence comes from Pseudoalteromonas sp. OF7H-1, assembly GCF_022347825.1. NCBI lineage: Bacteria > Pseudomonadati > Pseudomonadota > Gammaproteobacteria > Alteromonadales > Pseudoalteromonadaceae > Pseudoalteromonas > Pseudoalteromonas sp. OF7H-1. The sequence goes on from NZ_JAKRFX010000003.1 coordinate 158,128, forward strand.
CTATAAATCCAGCCACACCAGTGACTAGCCAGACTTTTGGATTGTTTTGTAGTTCAGCTTTAACTTCTTCGTAACGAGACATGAGAAACTCTTTGGGTTTTTAGTTCAAAAAATTAAAAAGGGTTATTAACAAACCCTTTTCATAGGCTAAGGTCCGCTTTTTATAGGCGAATATCCACGGTTTGTTTTGGTAGCACATATTTTAAGTCGTACAATACGTGCTCTTTTTTGCCTAGTTTTTTGATTTCCTCAGCACCAAGCTCTTTAAACTCATTGTGACCTACAGCGAGAATAATCGCATCGTAGTGGCCTTGCTTGTGTTCAGAAGTCAATGAGAGACCATATTCATGTTGTGCTTCTTCATTTGAACACCAAGGGTCGACAATATCTACGTTGATATTGTATTCACTAAGCTCTGTAATAATATCCACTACTTTGGTATTTCTAAGATCTGGGCAGTTTTCCTTAAAGGTTAATCCCATCACCAAAACATTTGCACCTTCTACCTGAATGCGTCTTTTCAGCATTTTTTTGACTAGCTCAGATACAACATGTTTACCCATACCATCATTTAGACGACGACCGGCCAAGATCATCTCAGGATGATAACCAACACTTTGTGCTTTATGGGTTAAATAATATGGGTCAACGCCAATGCAATGTCCACCCACTAAACCTGGGCGGAATGGTAAAAAGTTCCATTTAGTACCTGCCGCTTCAAGTACTTCAAGAGTGTCGATATTGAGTTTATTAAAAATAATAGAGAGCTCGTTTATCAAAGCAATGTTTACATCACGTTGAGTGTTTTCTATTACCTTGGCCGCCTCTGCAACTTTAATTGAGCTCGCTTTATGTGTACCTGCTGTAATAATTGACTTGTACAACTGATCTACAAACTCGGCAACGTCAGGTGTTGAGCCACTAGTTACTTTTAAAATATTGGTTACTCGGTGCTCTTTATCACCTGGATTAATTCGCTCAGGTGAGTACCCAGCAAAAAAGTCTTGATTAAACTTAAGACCAGAAACTTGCTCTACAACAGGTAAGCATGCTTCTTCTGTTGCACCAGGATATACAGTGGACTCATAAACAATGATATCGCCCTTGTCGACGACCTTTCCTAGCATTTCACTGGCTTTAATTAGTGGTGTTAAGTCAGGCTGTTTGTGCTTATCTATTGGAGTAGGTACAGTTACGATGTATAGATTGCACGCTTTAAGATCGCCTACGTTATAAGAGTATTGCAAGTGTGGTGCTTCTTTTAGCTCTTCATCACTGACTTCTAGCGTTGAGTCATGCCCTGCAAGTAATTCATTTACTCGGTTTTGGTTAATATCAAAACCAAGTGTTGCATATTTTTTTCCAAATTCTACCGCTAGAGGAAGGCCGACGTAGCCTAACCCTATAACACCAATTTTTACTTTATTTAAATCCATATACATCTCGCTTGGTGAATGTTTAATTTTGATTTCTTTAGAAGAAAGTTAAGGAATATGTCCGGCCGCTCTTGTCGTTTTATTTGGCCGCAATTTTAATTTTTGTTACGAGTCGCGACATAAAGTCGCTGCTACGGGTCGTAACCTAAAGTCGCTGCTACGAGTCGCGACGTAAAGCCGTTGCTACGGGTCGTAACGTAAAGTCGTTCTACGGGTCGCGACATAAAGTCGCTGCTACGGGTCGTAACGTAAAGCCGTTCTACGAGTCGCGACATAAAGTCGCTGCTACGGGTCGTAACGTAAAGTCGTTGCCACGGGTCGTAACGTAAAGTCGTTGCCACGGGTCGCGATATAAAGTCGCTGCTACGAGTCGCGAAGTAAAGCCGTTCTACGAGTCGTAACATAAAGCCGTTGCTACGAGTCGCGACATAAAATCGCTGCTACGAGTCGTAACGTAAAGTCGCTGCTACGGGTCGTAACATAAAGCCGTTGCTACGAGTCGCGACGTAAAGTCGCTGCTACGGGTTGCAGCGACATAACCTGCTATGCTTTATCTGATTTGTATTCGTAGTTGTAGTAGCCGTAGTAACCATAGGCATTAGTTGATTTACGAACAACACCGTTGAATACCACCCCTTTTACATCAATACCATTTTGCTCAAAACGATTTCGTGTAATTTCTAGCTCTTTTGCATGGTTTTGACCAAAACGGGTTACTAGTAATGTTGTGCCTGCATGCGCACTCACAATAGCAGGGTCTGTCACCGCTAAGATTGGAGGAGTATCAACAATAACTAAGTCGTACATTTTGCTCACTTCACCAATCAACTTGCTAAAGTTTTCATGCATTAGTAGCTCTGAAGGATTCGGCGGTATTTGGCCTCGGGTCATTACTTGCAAACCTTCAACTTGGCTTGGCTTAATCACCTGCGCTAAATTCAATCGGCCAGAGAGGTAATCACTTAAACCGTCATCCCATTTCATACCAAACTGAGTTTGCAGATATCCTTTACGCATATCAGCGTCAATAACAAGAATGCGTTTGCCACTTTGCGCCAGAACGGTTGCAAGGTTTACGGTAATAAAGGATTTACCCACGCCAGGACTTGGACCGGAGATAGCAATAACATTGTTTTTTGCCTCTAGCATAGCAAAGTGCAAGCTAGTACGGAGGCTACGTAGCGCCTCAACAGAAAGGTCTGCAGGATTATCCATGGCGAGTATCGATTTTGCCTTTGCCACTTTGCCCTTGCGCGCCTTTGCAAAACCGGTGAGTTTTACTTGGTACTCTGAGAATGGCACGCTTGCGTATACAGGCAAACCTAATGCTTCTATTTCCGCTGGGTCTTCAATACCTTTATGCAGCGCTTTTTGCACAAGTACAATAGCAACAGCTAACATACCGCCCAGCATGGTTGCCATCACAACGATTAGTGCTTTTTTAGGTTTGACTGGCTGGGTAGTATTTACCTCTGCGTAGTCCACTATGCGAACGTTACCTACTGTACCCGCACGCACAATATCTAACTCTTGCGTTTTACCCAAAAGCAGCGTGTAAATTTCGTTATTTACCTCCACATCACGCTTTAAGCGTAGCAGCTCGCGCTGAGTCTCTGGCAAGCCTTGAACTTCACTAGCTAATTCGTTGCGTTGGCGCTTTACGGTATCAATTTGCTCTACCACACCGCGGTAAGAGGGGTGTTCACGCTTAAATTTACGGCCAAGCTCTAAACGCTTTAGTTCTAACTCTTGCAGTTTAGTTTCTAGTTTTACAATTTGCTCTAAAACGCCCTGTGTTTCTAGGCTAATATCAATGGATTCTTGGCGAATTTGGTAGTCATTAAAGGCTTTTTCTGCACGTTCTAGGTTACGTTTAACTTCTGGAAGCTGCACCTCTAAAAACTCAAGAGACTGCTGCGCCTCCGCGCTATTACGCTCTACGTTGCGACGCACATAAATACCAGCCACTTTATCTAACACTTTTTCTGCATATTCAGGACTAGCACTCTGAAGTGCCAAGTTAATAATACCTGAGTCCTTCCCCTTCTCAGACGCGGATATTGCACTTTGTAGATCTAAAATCGTCTGAAGACGGTTACGTTTAACGATTGAAAACTCGGTCTCTGGACGTGCTATCAAAGTCTTAATAGTCAGCTCAAATTGACCTTGCTTTACTTCTTCGCCCACTTTACCTGCAAGCACTTCGTCGCCATCACTAGTTAATAATGCAAATGACTCATCAGCCCTAGCTTGTAAAATAAAAGAAGTACCTATGGCACTACTTGGCACTTTAAATCGATGTATTTCAACTTGCTCACCACCCCACGCATAAGAGCTTGCGCCGAGGCTTGGCTCTGCAACTTCGCCTTCGCTTTGTGCAACAAATTTACGAAAGCTGCGGCTACCAAATAGTGGAAATAGTTTTGGTTCAACAACGGTATCTAAATTTAATGTGTCGACCGCTTCACCAATGACGCTTCTGGATTTTAGTAGCTCAATTTCGGTTACTGCGGCAGAGGTACTTTCAAACATACCAGACATATCATCAAAACCGGGAACAGAACCGCCCTTTTCCTCTACCTGTACCATTGCAGTTGCTTGGTAGATTGGCGTGCTAAATATTGCGTAGGCTATGCCTAACAACATAAATAGTGCAGTAATGCCTGCGATAAAAAACTTAGCATCTAATAATGCGCCAACTAGCGCCATTAAATCGATTTCTTGCGTCTCTTCTTTTGATGACTTTTGATTAGAGATAAGATTTGGCTGAGCATTCATATACTCACGGATCCTTATAAATACTGTTGCCAAGCGCCACAGGCGCTATCGATAAGCTCATAAACATGCTCAAACGCTTCACGTGATTGGCGATACGGATCTGGAATTTCTTTATCGCCAATCCATTTACCAAGTAAAAAAGTTTTGCCACGAGCTTGAGGGTAACGGCTGCAAAGGTCAGTTAAATGCCTTTGCTCCATTACGAGGATGAGACTATTTTGTGCGACCAAGGTACCAATTAACTGGCGACCTTGGTGCTCACTCATGTCGATTCCTTGTTCTTTCGCCAACTCCTGCGCTAATGCATCAGCGGCTTTTCCTTCTAGGGCGGTTAATCCAGCTGACGAAACAGCTACATTTTTGCCACTTAGTTTGTTTTTTAGCAGATACTCTGCCGTAGGACTGCGGCAGATATTACCTGCACAAACCATTAAAACACTATCAAACATGAGTACTCACAATTACTGGTTTTCTATATCTTGAATCGCATCCACTGTAGACAGTGAAGGCAATAATAAACTGATAACTTTGTTCCAACGAGCAAGTGGCGCACTAGTCACATACACAATATCTTGTGGCTCAAGTTCAAACTGTTCAGCAAGTACTAAAGAGGCTACGTTTTTAGCATGTAGCTGATATACATCTGCAAGCACACCATCTTTTTGCAGGTCGCGCTTACGCAAGACAAAAACACCGTTTGCGTCTGCTGTACGCTCGTTAAAGCCACCAACATCTGTTAGTGCTTCAGCTAGGCTTAAACCATAGCGGTTTACGTCTACTTTGCCCGCTTTAATCACATCACCCAACACATACACGTTGCGTTTATCATTACGACTTACGTGTACAATATCACCGTGTCTAAGTAAGCGGTTTTGTGAAATATCACCTTCGGCATAAAAATCATCGAGTTGAATAACTTCTGTTTTGTCACCACGAGTAAAGGTTACCGTTTCCCAATCGGCGCTTTCTGTTAAACCGCCGGCTTGGTTGATAGCATCAATGAGCGTCACTGGAGTTTCTGTGATTGGATACACACCAGGTTTTGTAACTTCGCCGGTTACATACGCTTTTTGACTTTTAAAACCAACCACTTTTACGTCGATTTGCGGCTCTTCGATAACACGACTTAGTCTTTTTGCAAGGTCAGTTCTAAGCTCGGTTACTGTGCGACCAGCAGCAGGAACCTTTGGCGCATAAGCAAAGTTGATTGTACCATCGGCTTGAACACGGAAACCGTCAAACTCTGCTGTTCGTTGTACAGCTGCTGGAATGGTGAGTTCAGGATGATCCCACACACCAATGGTAATTACATCACCTACGCCAAGACGATATTCATAATTTGAAACATCAATACCCGCAAGCGACGAGTGATCAATTTGTTTCGCTCGTTTGATTTTATGTTCTTGCACCAATTGCGAGTCGATAATATGAATATTTACTTTTTCAAGATCTCGCTCAAGGTTTGCAGTTTGTTCACCAGAACCTATTCCTTCGAAATGGCCACCTGGAACGAGTGTACAGCCACTCATTGCAAGTAATACAGTTGAAGCAATGATAGTTTTACAGCGTAGCGCCATTGTATCTTCCCAAAAGTGTTTATAGTCTTTTCTTTTAATTACTTTTATTGCCTTTTACTTAATAACGTAAAGACAACAGAAATTTCGTGGGCTAATTAAAGCATGCACGATTGTTGATCGCAAGCGAGTACTAGGTTTTCCAGCTATTCTCACTCTTAGTTCCGTGTTTTATCTGTTATGTGATAAGAACTTGTGCCTTAGCCCCATAAATTTTCACCAAAACCTTTTATTTAGCCCAACCCGCTTTATTTCTCATTTTGCAACTAATACATAAAATATAGAGCGAAGTTCTAATTATTGCAGTCTCACTGAGACGGACCGTCTATTCATCTAGGACACAAGTACCTGACTCAACCCTTCTCAGTACGTTTAGGCACGCTTCCGCCCTTAGGTTGCAGCTCCTAAATGCTGTTCTAGTTTTTATTTGTTGTGCTTAGGCCGCAAATATATCTCAAGGCGATGTATCTACACTTAACTTAACGCACCCAAATAAAGTGCCGCTCAGCTATCAGCCATAGCTTTGTGCTTTTACAGTAGCTTGCTGCTGTGTTATCCAGCTAATTTATTATTCTTAGTAGAATCAAGTTGCAGAGCAAATCCAACCTACAGGGGCCAAAACCGCTCACATCGTTCTGTTTTTGCTCTCTAGAGTTAGAGAAGATTTAAATTTCAACTTTAGATAACTTAACCGACAACACAGTACACCTTTAATATTACAAATAAATAAGAATAAAGGATTAATTTCTCATTGTACCTTTTTGATTGTGCTGTTATCAACAACTATTCTAGTATACTGATTAAGCAATTTAATTAATAAAATGCTTCGAACTTCTCCGTCAGGTTGTTGAAATATTGCGTGAATATCCTTATAGCAACCGTCAGTCAACTGAACCAGGTCGCCCTCTTTCAAGTCGCATTGCACCTCAACATTGCAAGATTGTATGAGCTCATTAACTAGTTCATCCGGTACTATTTGTAGATCCATTCCATATCGAATGAAATTAGCAACACCGCGAGTGTTTTTTACCGCAGAAAAGTGTGAAGAATGTGGATCAAGACGAACAAATAAATACCGTGGAAAAAGAGGTTGTGTTACCGCTTTCGCACTTGAGTTTTTTTGTTTTATGAAAGTCGGGAAGCAAGATACGATCCCTTGACTTTGAAGATTTTCCTGTGCTCTGAATTCCTGTTTCGGTTTACAGTAAAGTAGATACCAACGTTCCATGCAATAATCCATTATCAATTTTTTTGGTAGTCAAACTAATTGTTGGAATTATACTTGAATAGATGCTTGTGTCTAGGGCGTTTCAACACTCATGTAATTACTGTCACCAATTAACAATAATTACACTTATTACAATAAAACTTGAAACTTATATTATGGTTGAGTCTCATATACTGGCATAGGGCCTATTTATCTTTCACCTTTGTTTCGCAGCAGTTTGATTGCCATTCATATAAGGCAGAGCTTACGCAGCATAGTTATTCTATGCGTAAGGTGATAAAGGCTTTTTACTCCTGTAAAGTCTCTTACCTCACCTCCATGTGGGGTAACACAGAAAAATGCCAATCAAGCGCTGCCCTTTGGATTCACCTGCTTGCACTTTGTTCATTGTGGCTCAACGCTTGCTTAGATTACTAGGCACAAGCTGATTACACTACAGATACACTCATTGCTTACGATAATGTTTTCCTGAGAAAAGCGCTTTAAATAAGGGAGCTAAATCAAAGGTTGGCTGGCCATTAAACAAACGTGTAGTCAAAGTACTGCTGCATACTTTGGTAAGTATTATCAATTGCTTAATTAATGGTGTGTAGTACCGCAATGTAAGACCCAAGTCGTAACTTCGCTCAAGCCTTCTAAAAGCAATGACTTTTTTACTTTCTTTTTGATGTCTTGACAATGAATGTTCAAATCCAGGGATAATCATAATTGCTTCAGAGAGTTTCGCTAAAAACACACGAAAGCAAAATGTAGTATCTACCCCATATAAATAAAAGCGCTCATCAAACACACTTCCAAATAAAGCTTCTAACCTGTTTGCAATGTCTCTTCCAACAATAAGACCACTTCCAATTGTAATCACTTTGTCTTGTTGCCCTATTTGAGCACTTGGATTTGCCGGCCGACCATTAATTACAGGATTAACGATCTGCCCTGATGATTTAATCAATGGCATGGCTATCCGATCAGAGAATGCTTGCGCTGAAGCGTCAATGTAACTTTCATTCAACTGCGAATCGTCATCTAAAAAAATATATTTTTCACTCTTTGTTTCGCGAATAAATCGATTGTAAATCGCAGCTAATGAGCGATTTTCGATTGTCTCCTCAGTTACAACATCATAACCAACCTGTTGTAATCGAGATACATCGCGAGATTTCAGTGGGTTAGGTCCATTATTCCAAATAACTAGTCTAGCATTTCTATATTGAACTTTAGATCGTAGCAGTGAGTTTATTGTGTCACTTTCGCTTATCTCTTTGTTATATAACAAGACTAGAATGGCAGTATCAAATTCTAGACTCACCTTACTTTTCCTTGATGATATCTAAAATTTTATTGTTATTCTCAATAATGGATTGATTAATTCTGTCCCTATTTTCTTTTAGTTTTTCTAAACATTCGTTATCAACATAGTCTAGAATCTTTGCAGCACTTCTCATGTCTAAACACTTATTGAATGGAGCTAGACTCCAATCTTTAAGAAAACTATCTAATTTAGGAATTTGTGGATTTAAACCGACATGAGGCTTTGCATAAGCCATTGCTGTAATCACTCCGTGTAAACTTGTCCCTATGAATAGCGAGGACTGTTTAATCACATACATAATTTCCCATACATTCAGTGGGTAAAGTAACTGGTGTTGATAGTCCAAAATTGCACTGAGTTTTACTAGATACTCATTATCGTCATGACCAGAAGCATAACCAATTGGTAATAAGATAATTTTTTTATTATTTTTTTGCGCTACGCTCTTGAGGTTCTCAACTACACTTTCTATCGAGTTTCCAACTTTAGTCGGTGCGGCTTGAAATACAATATAGTCTTCACTACATGCTAACCTTACCTTTTCTGATACGTGCTCGGCAAAGGTATCATCGTCGACTAAATCTGACATCAAAAATGCGGAGTCTGGCGCCAATCCTGTTTCAGAAGTTAGCTCTTGTACTTGAGCTTGTGTCCGAGTATCTCGTACCGATACATAAGATGCTTTATTGAGACGATCGACCACTGTTTTTTTATCTTTTGGTCTCAACCACTGAATACCACCACCAACGGTGTTATAAATAACCTTCACAGAAGCCTCAAAGCTTGCAGGATCAACGATAAACGGATATTCCCACTTAGCTGAGTAAAACCAATCAGAATAGAGTGAAAAGTATCTTCTGGTCACCTTTTTTACGAGCGTTAGAAACTTATTAAACAGTGCGCTTTTTTGCATGTGAAGATACAAAGTTGCATTCGTTGCGCAAAGCACTTCACCACCTATTACGATTACCGCAGATCCATCATTGAGAAGCGTCGTGTAGTCATTGATTGATTCGCTAGGCAAACATTTGTAATTGGTTAAATCAGCTTTGCTAACTGCAGCATATTCAAGCTGGAACTCCTCAAGCACTTCCGGTCTATATTTTTTTATGAATCTTTCAAAGAGAATCGGCATAAGGTTATCGCCGTAGTTGTAACGATCAAATGCCCCAAGTAAAACTATTTTTTTCACACACAACCCTAACACGATTTGTATTGACTATGGCGCTTTGCTTTTAGTAGAACGCCACCAATGATAATTAATTGAGGTATGATACCTGCAATTGAGAAAAGTGCCACTGCGGCAACATCACTACCCAATGCCCCCCCGAGATAAAAAGCGGATAAAACTAACCCTGTATTAAATATGCTGTTGACTAATAGTACCTTTTCAAACTTCAGCACTGCGACTGCTGCAACACAAGGCCGGTTAATAAAGTTGAAAAAGAGCCACACACTAAACCACTGAGCATATACGCCTGCCTGATGCCACTCTGAGCCAAAAACAGCACTAAATAGCCAAGGGGAAAATAAAATTAAAATTATCATTGGAATGACTCCAATGAGTGCAAGAACTAGTGTGGACTTTAAAAGAAGTCCAAATATAGGGATACCTGAGACAAAGCGCTCACTAATATTTGGATACAAAACATCACTTACAGACTTAGCAATAAGATTTAGTGGCATCGTCAAAATACTACGACACAAAGTAAAGAAGCCTGCTGCTGGAGCCCCAAACAGGGACGCTAGCAAAATAATTGGCAGTGACTGATTAAGCCCAGCTAACAGCCTCTGTGGGGTACGGTACTTAAAAAAATCTTTAAACTTATATGCAAGAGCGCGATAGTAATGTGTGTGACTCACTTTAATGGGCGCTTCAGTAATGCTTCTTCGAAAAGCACAAAAATAGATAATGACGCTGACGGCTGTCACAAACGTTGTAATTGCAATAAGGGTAATAGGGGAATCCAAAGTACTTCCAAGTCCCAGCTTTAATCCATTACTTAGCAAAGACTGAAATAATAAAACCTTTGAATTTAAAGAAAAATACTTTTTCCTGAGCGCCAAGTATGTAAACACTTCAAGCGCAGCTAGTAGCAGTACATATACAGAAATTATGATTTCTATTGCATCGAGTTCGCTTAACGAAAAGTACCCTAGTAAAATATCATTGCTACTATACAGAACAATAAAAATGACTAATGACCAACCTAGTGCAAAAACCAAAGACAATATCGCCAATTGTATCGCTGTACTTTCTTTTTTGGGCAAAATTACCGCCATTGAATAGCTAAAAGTCATTAACGGCAATAATATTGTCGCCAATGCGGTAAAGCTTCCCAGTAATCCAAATAATTCAGGACCATATAAACGTGTGATAATTGGAGAACAAAGAATTGTTATTAGCTGAGCGCCAGCAGTGCCAGTTGCAACAACGAATACACCTTTGACTAATTTGTTCTCAAATAAGCTTGATATTTTCATGTATGAGTTTTCTACACCGAGTGAGTGCACTTAAATTAAGTAGACTGTGAATTTTTACACAGTAATCAGCTCCCTCTCAAAGTGTTCGTTAAGGTTAAACCAAATTACCGTGAAGTTACTACTTCAGCATGAATAATACTAATTTAATTAATGCACTCTCTCATTTTAGGAGTTAAATGTTTTATCTTAACGACAGGGTTAATAAGAGCCCTATATATTGTTTATATCAACTGAGTTAAGCTTATTAATAGTGTAATCGATCTAGCGTAGTTAAAACGATGAGTAGCCATTTCCATCTTAACCTATTGTTAAAATAGTATTTTTTCAGATAGCAAGCAGCTTTCTCATACTCATTTAGCATGATTGGGTTGGGTTGAGTCTACTCCCAGTACCCAGACAGGGAGCAACTTCAACCAGACTTAAAACTAATTGGTTAACTAATCTTCAGCTGATATTTAAAGTTAAATAGGTCATGATTCTAATATTGAAACTCTCTAAGCGAGATGCCCTCTTTGTCTTTTTCTGAAAGAAGGGGTTGGCCTTTTAAAGGCCATTTAATCGCGAGTTCTTTATCATCCCAAGCAATAGTCACTTCGGACTGAGGGTGGTAATAATCGGTACACTTATAGACAAACTCTGCATGTTCACTTACAACATAAAAGCCATGCCCAAACCCTTCTGGTACCCATAATTGGCGCTTGTTATCAGCAGATAGATATTCTCCGACCCATTGGCCATATGTCGGTGAATCTTTGCGTAAATCAACCGCAACATCAAAGACTTCTCCAGATACAACTCTCACCAGTTTTCCTTGAGTGTGCTCCTTTTGTAAATGAAGTCCACGTAAAATACCTTGGCTAGACTTGGAATGGTTGTCCTGTACAAATTCAGTTGTTTGATGGGTCACTAGATCTTCAAACTTCTGTTGATTCCATGTTTCCATGAAAAAACCTCTTTTATCTTCAAAAACACGAGGTTCTATAATTTTGACAGCTGGTATATTTGTATCTATTACGTTCATCTATTTATATCTGCCTATTGATATTTTTCTATCTGTTGTAACTGCAGTCGCCAATCGCTTTGAGGTATTGCAAATTGTTCAAATATTTTTTGACAATTTAATTTAGAATTAGCTGGTCTTGATGCCAATGTTGGGTATTCTTTTGTTGTAAGTTGGGTAAGTGCGATCGGAGTGGATACGATGCCGTGCTCTAGCGCCCGTTGAAAGATCACTTGAGCAAAATCATACCAACTTACATAGGGAAAACCAGAGAAATGATAAACTCCAAACTTAGCTTTTCTATTATAAATAGAATGGGCAATTGACAACAAAGCCTGAGCTATGTCGCCTGCGTAAGTTGGGCCTCCAAATTGGTCAGCAACGATGCCCAATGACTTTTTAGACTGTGCAAGCCGTAGCATTGTCTTTACAAAGTTATTGCCATATTCACTAAAAACCCACGCAGTACGGAGAATTACATGGCGCTCACAAGACTCTTTTACCTGTTGTTCTCCTGCTTGCTTGCTTCGCCCATAAACATTTTGCGGGCTCTCAGTATCGAGCTCAGTATATAACTCGGGGCTGTCTCCAGCGAATACATAATCTGTTGATATATGCAAAATCGCCGCATCGTGTTCATCCGCTGCAATGGCCAAATTTTTAGCCCCATCTCGATTAACCTGGAACGCAGCCTCTATCTCATTTTCAGCATTGTCTACTGCTGTATATGCAGCAGCATTAATAATAACGTCTGGTTTAAAACTAGAAACACACTTTGAAACTTGACTTATATCTGTAATATCAAGCTCATCTCGACCCAGCGCCAAAAAAGTAATTTCTTCTTGTTGTTCAAGTATTGATACAAGGCTTTGCCCTACCTGACCATTTTTCCCTGCGACAAGTATTTTCATTACTTACCCTTTAGATACTAACCGATTCAAATACTGGCCATACTCATTCTTGAGCATAGGCTTTGCTATTTCTAGGATTTCATCTGAACTTAACCAACCATTTCGCCAAGCAATTTCCTCTAAACACGCTACTTTCAAGCCTTGCACGTTTTCAATTGTTTGGACAAAAGAAGAAGCCTCATGCAAACTCTCATGGGTTCCAGTATCCAGCCAAGCGAACCCTCTTCCGAGCAGTTCAACATTTAAACTGCCATCTTGTAGGTACATATCATTAATTGATGTGATTTCAAGCTCACCACGCTCAGATGGCGTTACTTGCTTGGCAAACTCAACTACTCGATTATCATAGAAATATAAACCAGTTACAGCATAATTAGATTTTGGAGTAACGGGCTTCTCTTCAATAGAAATCGCCCTCATCTGTTCATCAAATTCAACCACTCCGAAGCGTTCTGGATCTTTTACTTGATAACCAAAAACTGTAGCACCTTCGCGCTGAGTTGCTGTTTTCAATGTATTACTAAATGACTGACCATAGAAAATATTATCACCAAGTACCAAGCAAACACTTTCATCACCTATGAACTCTTCACCAATAATAAATGCTTGCGCAAGGCCATCTGGTGACTCCTGCACTGCATAACTTAAGTTAATGCCAAAGTCGCTACCATTCCCTAACAAACGTTTAAAACCTTCATTGTCCTCTGGAGTTGTAATTATCAAAATATCCCTAATTCCAGCCAACATAAGAGTTGATAAAGGGTAATAAATCATTGGCTTATCGTAAACTGGCAGCAATTGCTTTGAAACGCCTCGTGTTAGTGGATATAGTCTTGTACCCGACCCTCCGGCCAAAATTATTCCTCTCATTATATCCTCAACTTATAAATTCGAAATTTCGCCTAACCGCGATCTATTATATGAACCATCCTGAACATTCCGACACCACTTTTGATTAGCTAAATACCACTGAACGGTCTTTCTTAATCCAGATTCAAATGTCTCTTTTGGTGTCCAATTCAGTTCAATCTGCATTTTGGTAGAATCAATTGCATAGCGACGATCATGGCCTGGACGGTCATTTACAAAGGTGATTTGCTCCGCATACTTTGAGTCTTTTGGCACTAGTTCATCTAACAATTTACAGATACTCTCAACCACATCAATGTTCTGCTTCTCGTTGTGTCCACCTATATTATAGGTTTCTCCAACTCTGCCCTCTGTGACAACTGTATACAAAGCTTCAGCGTGATCTTCAACATATAACCAATCTCTAATTTGATCCCCTTTACCGTAAACTGGTAACGATTGTCCTTCAAGCGCATTCAGAATAACAAGTGGGATTAACTTTTCAGGAAAATGAAAAGGGCCGTAGTTGTTTGAGCAGTTTGTAACTATCGTTGGTAATCCATATGTGCGCAACCACGCCCTGACCAAATGGTCACTAGAAGCCTTACTTGCAGAGTATGGACTGCTTGGAGCATAAGCGGTTTTCTCAGTAAACAGCGGCAATTTAGCAGCATGTTCAAATTGGCTTGGATGAGGCAGATCTCCATAAACTTCATCAGTTGAGATGTGGTGAAATCTGAATTTGGCTTTTCGGTCTTCACCTAGCGTATTCCAGTATACCCGTGCAGCCTCTAATAGATTATAAGTACCTACTATATTAGTTTGAATAAACTCGGCTGGTCCTGTAATAGAACGGTCTACGTGACTTTCCGCCGCTAAATGCATTACTGCATCAGGTTGATGTTGTTTAAATACTCTATCTAGTTCAGCGCGATCACAAATATCCACCAACTCAAAGTCATAGCGTTCATCTTTTTCGACACTCTCAATTGACTCTAAGTTGCCCGCATAAGTTAATTTATCCAGATTTACAACAGAATCACCGGTTTTATTAACAATATGGCGAACAACAGCAGAGCCGATAAATCCTGCACCACCTGTAACTAGAATCTTCAAAATATACCCTTATAAATTACTTTTTATATTCACGGTTCAGCAAAGCAATGGCAATGGTTAAAACCTAAGTTTCAACTATTGCTCATTACAATGAAAAATAAAATATGGATTTTTAGACTAAGAAAGCCATAGGCTATTGATAATTAGATCGCTAAAGTAAACTTTGATGCTTATAGCACTTACAATTAAGCTTAATAACGCAGTGTTTATTTAATCGCAGCCAAATATGTCTCTTGTATACACTTTACTTTTAACATCCATGAGCTCTTCAACCATTCTATTTGAGACAATAATATCACTGCGCTCTTTTAGTTCGGAGATAGACTTTACAATTTCGGAGTTAAAAAAGTGCTCTCCATCATAGCTCGGCTCATATACTATTACCGTTACACCTTTAGCCTTGATGCGTTTCATCACCCCCTGAATAGCGGAAGCTCTAAAGTTATCGGAACCTGCTTTCATAATAAGCCTATAAATCCCAACGACTTGAGGTTTTTTTGCCAAAATTGAGTTGGCAATAAAGTCTTTCCTGGTGGTATTAGCTTCGACTATCGCACCTATCATATTGTTTGGGACATTTTGATAGTTAGCTAACAACTGCTTAGTATCTTTGGGCAGACAATAGCCACCATAACCGAATGAAGGGTTGTTATAGTGATTACCAATTCTAGGATCCAGCCCCACTCCCTCTATTATCTGCCGGCTACTCAGTCCATGCGCCTCTGCATAGCTATCTAATTCATTGAAGTAAGCGACACGCATTGCTAAATAAGTGTTAGAAAACAGCTTTATCGCTTCAGCTTCAGTTGAATCTGTAAAAAGTAGAGGAATATCTGCTTTTTTTGCGCCCTGCTGAAGAAGCTGTGCAAAGGTTTTCGCTATATCAGTGTAGCCACCAACAATAATTCTCGATGGATACAAATTATCACGTAATGCCTTTCCTTCACGAAGAAACTCTGGAGAGAAAGTTAAATTCTCGAATTGAAGCTGTGTTTTTATCTTCTCAGTATACCCCACAGGCACAGTTGATTTGATAAATACAGCTGCTGATGGAGCGTACTTTTTAATGTCATGAAGAACAGCTTCAACAGACGATGTATTAAAGTAATTTGTCTCAGGATCATAGTCTGTCGGTGTTGCGATGATAATGATTTCAGCATTATCGTATGCTCGCTGCTTGTCCATAGTTGCAGTGAAGCACAAGTCACTAGAAGATAAGTAGGATGAGATCTCTTTATCTTCAATTGGAGAAACACCTCGGTTTAACAATTCAACTTTTTCTTGAACAACATCCAATGCAATAACGTTATTGTGCTGGGCTAGTAACACAGCGTTAGAAAGACCAACATAACCCGTTCCTACAACTGTGATATTGAACGATTTTCCTTTACTCATTACTACTTTTACCTTATGGCTGTACGCTTTCTGTACCACTTTAATATTCGCCAAACATGTAATATTGCATAGTTATAACTAATGAATATCGCAATAAATAGCAAAAACATTAATCCCTCTGATACTTGATATACCTCGCCAACAAGTCCTACCATAGCAAATAGAATGCCGATAACTGAAATAATGACTAGAGCTTGCTTTGAGGTAAAACCAGCTCGTAGAAAAATGTGATGCAGATGGTCACGGTCTGGACTGAAGGGAGATTTCCCTTTTCTAATTCGCCGAATAATAATCGCAGCCATATCCATAAGTGGAACAGCTACAATCCACAAGGCTGTAACAGGACGAAATGAACTAAACTCCCCCTGCGTATTAATTACAAGTAACCAAACTACCGTGAAGCCAATAAACATACTACCAGCATCACCCATAAATATTTTTTTATACTGCGTACCAAATACACCCAAATTGAATATTAGATACGGGACGAGAGCCGCAACCAATAAAATCGACAATAAGCTGGTTTGACCACTATTAAACAAGAGAAATGAAATAGAGGTTAACGTGATGATAGCCATTGATCCGAGTAACCCATCGATACCATCAACCATATTAAAGGCATTGATAATTCCGATAACCGCCACATAAGTAAAGATAACACCAAACCATGCAAGGTTTATATCACCAAAAAACAAGATATTCCCCAGGTTTTCGATGTAGCCTTCAGTCGAAACTATCATCAATGTAGCCACGACAACCTGAAAAAAAACCCTAATCCGAACACTTAAATCATGCCGATCATCCATCACTCCAAGCATTACCATTAGACCCGAAGCAAACAAGTAACTGGCTAGTTCATTATTTAAAGGGAAAAAGAGGCTAGCGGTCACTGATACACTGCAAAAAACTGCAATTCCACCAATTAATGGAATATTTCCTTCGTGCTTCTTCCGTTCATTTGGTTTGTCGACGAGGTTGAAACGAATCGCAACAGGTCTTACTACCCCAATCGCTACAAGAGACATCACGAACGAAAAAAATAAGGCTAGCATGAGCTCCATTAAAAACACTCCAAAATCATATAACTCTTTCGTCTACTCGTGCTCTTACACGACAATCAACATTGATACAGACAAATTACAAATGGAAATAGCGCAACAATTGTAATTCAAAACCGACATAGTGTACTTGATTTGAATTACTTATGCACTATGAAAGGGGATTTCGTTGTCAATCATCTTCTCCCTTTAAGCTGTAAATAAAAAGCTACTAGCTGTTAATAATTGTTATCTCCAGTACAATATCTCGCAAGTAAACTCACTTTCGCCGGGACACCTGAAGTCAGCTTTCATGATGACTCAAGTTAATTATTGACAAACATGGCTCTTTCTTTAAAAAGTACAACTTTGGAACAAAAAGCTGACAATAAATAGATTCACAAGAAAGGGCTCTTGTGTAAAAATATGGGGTTCAATATTTATTCCAGAAGTTAACGCTGTATTATTCGCACGCTCAGTTGGCGCAGCATTACTCACATCGACTATCGATACTGATTATGTTGCTCCCTATACCTTACTATTGCTGAATAGTATTGTGGATATTTGAATACTTACGCCTACAGATTAAGAGAATTATGACCGCCAGTCTTAAGCAACCAAGCGCTTCCCCATTAATCACCATATACATGCCTACCCATAATAGATTAGACAACCTAAAACGGGCACTATTAAGTGTTCAAGCTCAGAGCTATGACAATTGGGAATTAATAATTGTTAATGACGGCTCTAGTGATGGAACAAAAGCATTTTTAGATTCGATCCAAAGTGTTCAGATCAGAATATTTCATAATGATAAAGCCAAAGGTGCGTGCCATGCTAGGAACATTGCTATTCAGGCTGCTCAAGGTGAATTTATTACGGGGCTCGATGATGATGACGAGTTTTGCCCAGATAGGTTAGAAACACTGATAGGCGCATGGCAACCACAATATAGTTTTCTCTGTACGCCAGTCACAATATGTAAAGGCTCAGCCCAAAAAGAGCACCCATTTTTCATTGGGCCTATCTCTTTAGAAAGTATGCTGGTTATCAATAAAGTGGGTAATCAAATCTTCTGCAAAACAGAACATCTAAGAGAGATCGGCGGGTTTGATGAAGAATTTAAAGCTTGGCAGGATTACGACACATGGGTGCGGTTCATCGAACGCTTTGGTCCTGGCCTAAAACTACCTAAATCAACCTACCTTCAGCACGAAAGTAGCTCTGTGAGCATAACACGCTCACCAAATAGGCTAAAAGGATTTTATCAGTTTTTAGCAAAACATGAGCATTTAATGGATCAAAAACAACGTAATGCTATGAAGTGCTGGGAGCATATAATTAAAGGGCAATGGGTCCCTCTTCGAGTGCTAGCTGCAGCTGATAACGCCATTTTTAAATACTCATTTTTCCATAATATAAAACGAATACTAGGTCGATAATGAAATTGCTATTTGTACTTGAGGACTTTACTTTAGGTGGTGTTGAGAGAGTAACTTTACAGTTAATAAAAGGGCTTTTATCCGAGTATAATGTTGAGATTGCAGCTACCTCTCAGTGCAAAAAAGGCCCTTTATTAAAAGACTTCGAGGATATCACTACTGTTTGTGATAGCGCATCAAAGTTGAACAGTTTCAAAACATTAATACAGCAATATAAACCGACCATCGTTATCTTTACAAAAGGTGGACTGTCAAAATTAGCTGTCGTTTTGCCAAAACACTGCAAAACGGTTGCAATACAACACGTTCCTATTCAGCTTCCTGAAGAAAGTTGGGTTAAAAACGTTATTCGAAGAGTCGGCGCTACACTACTTTATCGTAAGATGGATAAAGTAGTGTGTGTATCTGATGGAATATTCCAGAATCTCATAAAGCTAGGCGTTTGCTCAAAAAGCAACACAACTAGAATTTATAACCCTGTTTTGAGTGAAGATATTCTTACATTAGCCGATCAGGCGATGCCTGAATATGAAGACTATTACGTTTGTGTTGGACGACTGCATTATCAAAAGGGCTATGATTTGCTGCTCGAAAGTTTGATCAAATTAGGAAAGCCTACATGTAAAGTAGTCATCCTAGGTAATGGACCTGACAAAGCAAAGCTAGAAGCCTTAATAAAGAAGTACAATTTAGAATCTCAAGTAATTTTACACGGTGTAACAAGCAATCCTTACATGTATATTAAACACGCTAAGGCAATCCTATTACCTTCTCGCTGGGAAGGTCTCCCTACCGTTTTGGTAGAAGCTAGTTACCTAAAAACGCCCATTATTGCGTTTGATTGTCGATATGGTCCGAAAGAGCTTACGAGAAATGGATTGTATGGCTACCTTGTGCCCTTTGGTGATACCACTCAATTTGCAAGTTATATTGATTTGATTGAGCAAGGTGTATTAAAAGCGTCCGTGGATACTGAAGAATTCACATTAAAATCATCGGTTCAAAACTACTATAAGCTGTTCAAATCTCTATGAAACCAAGTTTAAATAGAAAGATCTACTCTGGCCATCAATTTTCAGAAATAAGAAATAATGCATTTCTACAGGAAAAAGCCATTGCGATCTCGTTTGTAAACCCATTTTCTTACTACGAAGTGCAAAAAAGTGACTCATTGATTGATGGCATTGATTATTATTTTTCCGATGGTGCACTGCTTTGCATGTTACACAACCTCTTCTCTCCCAAAATATCTAGGGCGAGCTTTGATTACAGCTCTATTGCAAAACCTTTCCTAGAATACGTTGAGCAACACAACAAACGCTTGGCTGTGATTGGAGCAACAGACTCTGAAAATGCTAAAGCTGTGGAAGTATTAAAGAAACAGTTCCCCAATCTAAATATCGTATTCAACAGAGATGGTTATATTGATGATATTGAGCCTGTAGTAAATCAGATTGAAGCTTTAGAGGTAGACGTAGTTCTAGTTGGTATGGGAACGCCCTATCAAGAGAAGTTTTGTGTAGAAACCAAGAAAAAGCTAACTCGTCCAATGCTACTAATCACATGTGGGGGTTTTTTGACTCAAACCTCTATCAAACCAGACTACTATAACCCTATTATCAAAAAGCTAGGTCTCAGGTGGCTACAACGCATGATAATGCATAAACACGTTAGAGACCGTGTCATAAAACAGTACCCAGCTTTCGTCATCAATTATCTTACTCATATGATATTCAAAAAGAAGTAATTAAGTTGTACACCATACTATAGGTTTCTGTTCCGAGCTTTTACAACACCAAAATCAGATGGGTGAAAGCTCGGAACAGGCATATTTTATTTAATCACAATTGGTACGCTATACAGTTCTGACATCGCTTCACCAAATTCGTCAACTTCTGATTCACTCTTAACTACTTTGGTCGTAATAAGCATCATCAACTCTGTACGTTGCAAGCTATCTACCTTAGCTTTGAACAAGTTTCCTAAAATAGGCAATTCACCTAACGCAGGAACCCCCTGAGTATAGTCGTTTTTCTTCTCTTGGATCAGTCCACCCAAAGCAACTGTTTGACCATCCCCAGATAAAACTTCTGTGCTAATTGAGCGATTTGTAATAGTTGGAGAGGAGACCCCACCAAGAGTGTTAGGTTTACCATCACTCACAGACATTGAAACAGATAAAGTCACAACACCTTGAGAGTTAATGATTGGAGTAATCGATACGTTAATACCTGTTGAACGATATTGTACTGAGTTTGATACAGAGCTATTGTTACCTAGGTTTTCAACTGTTTGTGTAATTATCGGGATCTGATCACCTGAACTCAACGTCGCAGATTCACCATCTCGAACAATAAAATAAGGTCGCGACAACACTCTTGCATCATCAAGAGAGTCTTTCCAATTAAACTCTGCCTTCCAATCACCAGATATAACTTGACCAAATAGCGTTCCTGTTCCCGGGTCCAACGTCAGTCTATCAGACCCACTTGAGCCAGCTTGGTTATATAACCACTTAATACCTGATGACATTTCGTCATTCAGTGTGATCTCTAAAATCGTGATATCCAGTATTACTTGCCCTGGTAATACATCCATTTTTTTCAATAATGATTCAACCAGCCGATACTCATCTTTAGTTGTGTAAAAAATCAATGCATTCTGCTGTTTATCCAAACTAAATTTAACATTTTCTGCACTTTTATTTACAGCACCTTTCGATGCAGTATCCTCACTCCCACCGGATGTTCTGCCTCGTAACAATACATCCAAAGACTCTCGCATATCTTCGGCTTTCGCATACTTTGGCTTATAGATGAAGTATTGCCTTTCATCACCAGCTAATGGCACATCTATTTTTTTAGCCCAAAAACTAATGCGCTCAATTGTATCTTGGCTTGCAGCGTATGCCACGAATGAATTTATGCGTGGTAATGGCACAAAAGAGACATCACCTTCTTTCGATACACTTAGGCCATCCTCTTCCAACAACGCCTTTATTTGCTCAATACCCTCAGTAGGAGAAATGTGTGCAAACTCGAATAAGCGTATTTCACGACCAAAAGCACGAGGAACATCAAGCATATTGATAATTTTTATAGCGCGCACTAATTCAGCTCTCTCTCCTTCGAGAATAATCAGCTTTTGTAACGAGTTAACGGTAACTTTGGCTGTCGATAATTTGCTAAGAATATTGGTAATATTTCTACTACTACTGTAAATATACGGTACAATATGCGTGATAGCACCAGCAACTTCTGGGATATCATTGACTTTATTACCTATTCCCACCGCAATTGAATTTTTTTGTTCCGCGCCACTTGATTTCGAAAGATATAGAATTTCATCTTTTCTGAAGCTAGTCACGCCACTCTCTTCTAACGCTTTCATTGCAACTCTGTAGAATTCAGTTCTATCAATAGAAGAAGAAAGGTTTAGCGTTACAGTATCTCCAGAAGCCGATAATTTCGGAGATATAACATAGTTAATTCCAAGCAGCTCTTGAAATACCTTGTTTGCAAATTCTTTTACGGGCATTTCATCGGCAGAAAAAGTAATAGCAGGCCCCTCGAGCTTAGGAGCAGATTTAGCTTCTTCTTTTAGGCGCGTAATTCCCCCCCAATCTTCAACATTGACTTCTTTAAACTGTCGGCCTTGCTCCTCAACCTGCTGCTTTTGAGAGGCGGTAACAACTTGTTCATGCCTTTTGTTTAGTAGAGACTTTTCCACTTGAAGATCTTTGTCCCGTAAACCTGTTTTGCTTGCACAGCCCGAGACCAACAATATTGACATTATCGCCAAATACAGTTTCTTTGAAGGCATTGGTATCATTCTAAACTTCTCCATTAGCTTCACTTGCCATAACAGACACGGTGAGTGGCTTGAATATCTTTAACTCTATCGGTTGGGTGTCTTTAAGTGACAATGTAATGCTATTCACATCAATTTCTGTGATGCGATATTGATAAAACGAGTCACCCTTTTTTATATTCAAATATTCGTCACTGTCACTTAGTGTAACCTTGACTCTTGCTACTGCTAACTCGCCAGATGTATACACAGCAATAAGTGACAGTTGTGCATCTTGATATAAGGGCACATCGAGCTTTTTATCGTCGATCCTTTTGAACTCCACGCCTAAATTTCTTGATAGCGCTTCAACATCCAGTGGTGATTCTGTGTGAATATCGATCGCAGTTAGATTATTTTCCTTTTCACTAACATTAATATATGAAGCCATTATCATTTTCAGTGCCCACCAAATAACAACAATGATGAAACTGCACAGTATTAGAAGGTTTTTCATTTC
Organism: Pseudoalteromonas sp. OF7H-1; assembly: GCF_022347825.1. Classification (NCBI taxonomy): domain Bacteria; kingdom Pseudomonadati; phylum Pseudomonadota; class Gammaproteobacteria; order Alteromonadales; family Pseudoalteromonadaceae; genus Pseudoalteromonas; species Pseudoalteromonas sp. OF7H-1. The sequence goes on from NZ_JAKRFX010000003.1 coordinate 180,996, forward strand.
TTTTTATACACCCTCACAAACTCAATGTTAGCAGTTACATGTCCTTTACGAGCCTTAGGTTGGAACATGGAGACTTGCCTAACTCTATTTCCTTTACTAATGTTTTCTAACTCAGATAAAAGATTTAGAATACGATTATAATCTCCAGACACATTTATCATCCCGGTAAAAGCAGAATAAGTGCTGTTAATAGCAACTTCTCGCTGTGGTGTCTTGTTATTAACTTGGACTTCTACTTTTTCTATCGCCACATCAACAACTTCAAGCCAGAGTAACGCAGGATCTTCTTTTTCACTTAACTGTGGAAGCCCTGCGTAATGCTCCAGTTGAGAGTCTAATATTTTTAGTTGTGCATCAATCTCATCATACTGAGCAGCTACAACCGCTTGCTTAGATGCAAACACTCTAGCGGCAGCAATTTCATCCATCGATTTTGAAATCCAATCAATCCAAGGAAAGATTAAAAACTCCATAGAGATAAGAAGACCTATAGCAGCCCCTCCCCATTTTTTTATCAATTGCTCACGTGAGTTCACAGCCAAACTACCTCTATTGTAAACGCCTCACCGCCTGCTTTTTGCTTTATAACTGGCCCTGAAAACTTTGCTTCTTTGACACCAGGAGAACTAACAATCTGCTTTAATAAGTCTGTTGCAGATCCTACTGTGACACCTCGCAACTCAACCCCTTTAGGTATTACTGTAACCCTTTCAAACAAAACATCCCTGACGTTTAATTGCAAACCTGCGAGCTTATTCAATACATTTGGGTTATCAGCTAAAAATTGCTGTAATTCTTTAACTGAATCAACTTGGTTATTATATTGACGTCGTTTATCGATACTTTCATTCACTTGAGCCTGGTTTAACTCTTTTGCTGAATCTAACGTCATTTTATTCCAAAAGACGTAACTAGTAAGTGTGATAGCAGCTATACCACTAGCAGCCAAAAGGCCATAAGCTAAGTTTCTATTCGAGAGACGCTCCCTTCTTTTTGGTTTACTTCGCTTTATTCGAAGTCCAATTAGATCAAACCATAATAGTTGAGATTCGGATAACGAGAGCTGGCTACTATTTTCATGGGCTAAGCTAAGAGGCCAGTTATTCGAGTCTTCTACTTCGCAATAAAGCGGCAGAATGAATTCGCATGAATCAGGGATCAGCTGATAAACATCTCTAGGGATGACAAAATATTCGATACTAAAGTGACTTTTACTTAAGTTCCTAGCACGCCAAAAAAATACACCTTCAAATGGAGGCAAAGCTTTACTTTGTGCCTTGATAATATTAAAAATCTGATTTAAGGAAGACTTTGAATACTGCTTCGTAGTTGCCCAAAAAAGATTTCTATCTAGCACACAGGCTTCTGATAACTTGACTTTGACAGCAGGGCACTGCGTATCTACAAGCTCTTTTTGGCTATTAAGAAAGTATCTTTTATGCACGACCAAAGCTGTCGCATCATTGATATTTTTATTCGACAACATCATGAGCTAGTTCACTACTTCTTCTTTACTTACAAAATATGGTCGTAATCCCGGACCTCTCTCAAAATTAAAACGCTTTGAGTAATTTACAGGCCCCTCAAATGTGATTTGAATAGAAAGTTTTCCACTGGCGATACTATCAACACCGCCTTCGCCCTCATCTTGCGAAGGTGTTTGCCCCTCAAATCCAAACGCAGAGTATAAAGACTTAGGTGTAAATTGTCGAACAATATAGGGATTGACCCTAAGCACCAAAAATGGCTGAATTTGTTCAAATAAATTATCATTTTGAAGAATGTAGCGTAGCTCTTCAACAGTCTGCAGCGCTGTATTATTAGGTAAATAAGGCAGCGCGTAATCTCCCTTTTCAGCTCCTTCTAGGCGGCGGAAATTGTCGATATCCTGCCAATCATCAAAGCGGTCCATAATTTGGTTTATGTCGCTAGAGTCAGTGCCATAATGTAATAATAACCGCTTAAATGCACCTTCATTCAATGGCGCGAGCGATACTAGACCACTTAGATCTTGAGCACGCACATGAAGGTCGCCCCGTTTTGTAACCTCCCCCTTAAAGTTTTTTAGTGAAGGATCTATTAACTCAATCCCAGGATAACGAGAGTTTGGCCCCAAAATACCTAGCGGTGTTGTCATTAACTCATAAATAATTTCAGATTGAGCATTATCGACCGCAATTTTAGCCCTATTGTGTTGCTTGATCATATTTGCCATATTGGCCGTATTGTTACCTTTTTCCGACATAAAGATCATCATACTGGCCATTGCGGCAGTGATCATCAATACTAATAGCAATGCTGCACCATTACTTTTGCCTATTCTGCTATTCACTACTTGCACCTGATAAGGAAGGTGGAATTCTAGATATTCGATAGATCAAATGATTGACCTTATCGCGCGTACTATCATTTTTGACCTTAATACGAATAAAGAGAGGCATTATTCTACGCTGAGATGCATAGAATGTATCATTCCAAGTGGGCTTAGGCTTCACAACTATATCTAAGTATTCGGAGTAGTAATTGCTAAACTCAAGCCAGTCTTTCCAACCAAAGTATTGAAACTCAAAGCTTTGGCTGGACATAAATGAAATGCTCTTCTCACAGTTACTCTCATGAATTTTAAAGCTACTTAACGAAACAACACCCAGAGGGACTTCACAATACAACAAATCACGGTCTTTAATATACAGTGTGGATACTGCAATTGGCTCCGATATCAATACTGGAGAACGAGTCACAAACGCAAATCCCCCTTTTTCTCCAATAAAAAAAGGAACTGTTTTGCCAAGTTCGTCTACATACCCATAAGGGAATGCCTCTCTAATTTGTTGATTCACAAGTTTTACTCTAGAAAGCTTGTCAATATCATATCTGCTATTTGAGCTGGTTAAATTTTGTAGGGAGAATCGATAACTCATTACAGCAAGTGCAATTACTATCGAAAAGATAACCATTGAAATTAATACTTCAATCAGGGTAAACCCAGTTCTATTACTTTGCTTCACGCCAGAATACATTTTTGAACTCAGTAATTTTTTTGGGGGCTGGGAGTAATTGAGAAAAAACAGCGCATTTATATAAAATCATCGTTCCATTTGATGTTTCACCACTTTCACTACCACCAACGCTTGTCAAGGCTGGTTTCTCTGATACCACTTCAACTCGCCAATAGTAACTTTCACCATCATATTTGTACTCACCTTCAACCTGAAGGTTATACTCATACTGATACCTTACTTCATCTTGAATATATTCAAGCATGTAGGATTGCTGTGCCGTTGTAACAAGCCTTCGCTCGTTCAACAACATAGCTTGAGTAACATAACTAATTGCGCTAATAGATATAAATAAAATAACAGAAGCAATTAGCACTTCAATTAGTGTCATCCCTGTCTGCTGCTTAGAACTCAATCGTTTCACTTTTCTCTGTGTCTTTGTAGGTAAATGATAATTCTTTAGCCACTAAATAATTGCTAGAAGACAATTGAACCGTTTCACGTTCAAAACTAAGCTGTGAGAACGTTATTGATTTAAGTGCTGATAGCTTAGCTTTCTCGGAGGACTCATACTCAACCTTTGGTTGTGGTATTTGTGCTTCTCCAGCTTCCCAAACCTCTATGTTAAACCCTTCAAGACGCACTTCTAAATCACGCCCTCTATAAATTGAGTACTGTTTTGCATATTCAAGCAAAGATTTAAGTTGCTGCTTTTCGGAGTAACGCTTAACTTGTTCTAATTGCTCCCACATATTTGGTAGTACCACAGAACTTGTCAGGCCAACTAGTACCAACACAATAAGCAGTTCGATTAAAGTAAAGCCTTCTTGCTTAGAAAGAGACATCATTCATCGACACTATACTTAGAAGCATCACGATTACGACAGATCCAACTATCCCCCCCATTATTAGTATCAGTAGTGGCTCTAGTAATGCTGTAAATTTAGTTAGCCAGCTTTCGAAACGATTTCGAGAGCGATTAGCTATCTCACTAAAAGAGCTTGCTAAGCTACCACTTTCTTCACCCACAGTAATTAGAGAAATAGCAACGTCATCATACAGGCTAACCCCCTTAAGTTCGTTACTTAAGACACCACCACTACTAACAACGCCCACCACTTTCGTAAGTTTTGCGTGAAGTCTAGGGTTAGCCACCGTTTGCAAGGCTAACTGTAAACTATCAGATAGGCTAACACCACTTTCTAATGTCAACTGCAAAGCCGTTGAGAACTTTATACGATCTGAGTGGGTTACTATTTGCTTTACAATAGGGAACTGAATCACCGTCGAAAATAGCTTTTTTCTTAGTAAATCTCTTTGCATAGCACTGTATAAAGCTAAGGCGCATAAAAATAAGAAGGTTAGTAAATGAAGCTGATAGTTTTGAACCCAAGTAGAAAGGTCTAATAGCAACCTAGTGTATTCAGGGATCTCTCCACCATTGTCAAACATAGATGACATACTAGGAATGACAAAATTAAAAATAGCCCAGATAGCAGAAATACAAACGAACAATATGAAAATGGGGTAAGTTGATGCTTGAATAACCTTACTTCTCAATGCACTTTGAAACTGCAAGTTTTGACTTAACCTAGCGAATACCTGAGGCAAGTTGCCTGTTGCCTCACCAATTTTCACCATTTCAATATACAAAGTTGAAAAAATATCCGTTCTTTTCGCCAGCGCTTCGCTTAGCACGGCTCCTTGCTTTATATCAGCCAGAACAGAGGCCCATACTTGCCCAAGCGCAGAGTTTCGATTAGATTGGGCAAGCACATCCAGAGCTTTGTCTACACGAAGGCCATTTTGAAGTAAAGTAGACAACTGGCTAGTTGACTGCTCTAAGTCGTTAAGAGATACTTTTTTGCGAATACTTCTTGTTCGTACCACTTTTATTTCAAGAACCAATAGATCCTTTGACTGTAGCTGAGTATATACCGAACTTTCACTTTCAGCCGTAAGTTCACCCTTTTCTATCTCGCCTTCTGAGTTACAGACTTTATATCGGAATACTTGACTCACCCAGCTACCCTCAATACTTCCTCTATAGTTGTCTGACCATTTACAGCTTTCAGAAAACCATCTTGCTTAAGCGTGCGAAGCTGCTTTTGCTCCATCATTTCATAAAGGCTGTCGAGAAGGCGCTCATCTTTAGGCAGTTTCTTAACATCTAAATCACAGGGCAAATACTCTAAAAATGCGACGCGACCAGAGTAACCAGTGTTCTCACAGCGTTCACAGCCTTTAGCTTGATATAGAGGTTTATCTACTCCCTCTGCAACCTTAGATAAATTATATCGCTGATATAGTTCTCTTGTTTCTTGTTCACTGAGAGGTTGTTTACAGTGATTACACAAAGTTCTGGCAAGTCGCTGCGCCATAATGGAAACAAGACCAGCGTTTAATAAGTATTCTTGAATACCCAAATCCAATAATCTCGTATAAGCAGAAGGCGCATCGTTTGTGTGAACCGTACTAAAAACTAAATGCCCAGTTAGTGCTGATTGCAAAGCTATCTTAGCAGTTTCATTATCACGGATCTCACCAACCATGATTACGTCAGGATCCTGACGTACAATACTTCGAAGTCCTGCTGAAAAATCATACCCAATCTCAGCATTCACTTGTACTTGATTAATCCCCGGTAATTGATACTCGATAGGATCTTCTAGGGTAACAATTTTAATATCGGGACGATTTATTTGATTCAAAAAGGAGTAAAGAGAGGTTGTTTTGCCTGAGCCCGTAGGTCCAGTCATTAAAATAACTCCGGATGTTTTTTTAAGATCCTGGTTTATTTTATCAACAAGATCGGCTGAATAGCCGAGCTTTTCCAAATCGAATTTAACAGCATTTTTTATTAGAAAACGCATTACAACACTCTCGCCAGTACCCAAGGGTAATGTCGAGCAGCGAATGTCTAGGTCAGTAGCACCCGCTTTCATTTCTATTTTACCGTCTTGTGGGCGTCTCTTTTCGGCAATATCCATCCCTGATAGAATCTTAATTCTTGAGATAACAGCTAGCTGAAGATTGTTGGGTATTGGATCTGCTTCTTTTAAAATGCCATCAATTCGATATCTAGCTCGATATTTACCATTAATAGGTTCGATATGTAAATCTGAAGCTCCGAGCTTTACCCCTTTGTTTATTAGGCTATTTACCAGATTTACAGTTGGCGCGCCTAATGCTAATTCTTTTAATGCACTTAAATTATCACTTGAGATAGAAAGCTCAGGCGTATCTGAGACTAGCGCACGACATTGTTCAGCTAGCAACTCAAAGTCTTTCTTTGTTACAGCGTAAAACTGCTTTTCCTGCGTAATAAAACGAAGATAATCTAATGCATCGCGGCTATGCGGGTTAGCGAATACTATGCTCACCTCCGTCTCACAGACAGAAACAGGAGCCATATCATTCTCTAATAGAAGCTCTAAATTGATAGATCTTAAAAAGCTTATATAGTTCGCTGAAGTGCCTAAGTTATCATTCCATTTTTTGCAACTAAGTAATGTGCAATATAACTCACAGAGCTGATCTTCATCGATCCAGCCAGAATTCAATAGTACTATCTCAAGTTGAGAAAGTGCACCTCTCTCAAACTCAGCGACTTGCTGCAGCCGCTCACTATTTAATATTTGCTGGCTGCCAATATACTCATGAACCTTAGAGTTCCACGTCTGCATCTTCACCTTCGCCACCAGGTTTGCCGTCTCGGCCAAAACTCTTCAACTCAAATTGCTCGCTACCATTTTCACTGATAGCTTTATAACTGTATGGATTACCCCAAGGGTCATTTGGTATTTGCTTTGGAAAGTAAGGTCCATCCCACATTTCTTTGTTACTTTTCACAAGCTCATCAAGAGTCTTTGGGTAGTAACCTATATCTAATCGATAAGAGTCTAACGCAGTTGAAATAACCTGCATTTGCGCTTTTGCAGTACCCTCTCTAGCAGTACCTACCTTACTAAACATTCGAGGCGCAACAACAGAGGCTAAAAGCCCCAAAATTACCATAACAATTAACAACTCCACTAAAGTGAAACCCTTAATTTTTTTTAACTTTTTCATTTGAATACTCATTTAGTCAATGCTGTTTATATCAAGTAGAAAGCCGCGACCTGCGTAAGACACCAACAACTCAAATTAGTTCCTGCACAATGTAATCAGGACTTATGACATAATAAATGCATAATTCTAGAGTGGAACCTCGTCATAAGTGGGTCGCATTTATACCGCTGAAATCTAACATACAACGGTATAATTTTGAACTAGTATGGCTTTACTTTAATGCATTAATTGCAGCACTTAGTTTATCAAAGCCACCACCTGTTACTATTTGATAATCCACTAATATACCGTCTTTCTGCTTTCCAATCACAAATGAAGGAGTTCCATCTAAACCGAGAAGTTGAGCATCAGTAATTGAACGAGAAACTTCTGCATGTACGGATTTATCCTCTAAACAAGCATTAAACACAGTTTCATCTAAGTTAAAATCAGTGGCAATTTCCTTTAGTGAATCCGTTACTATGTTATTTCCTAACTCAAAAAGCTTATCTTTAACTCCTTCATACTGGCCTTGCTTATTTGCGCAACGTAATACAACAGCGGCATAACCAGATTTTGGGTGAAGTTTAGTTAATGGGAGCTCACGCGCTAACACAGCAACCTCACCAGAATCAACAAACTTGCTCTTAAATTCGGGCCAAATTTCTTGTTGGAATTTTTTGCAATAAGGGCAATGTAAATCAGTGTATTCAATCATCACAATACTGGCATTTTTATCGCCAATCCATTTACCTTCGTTGGACAGAGGTAATGTGTCTGGCTTTACCAGCTCAGCAAGTCCAACTCTGACGGCTACTTGCTGTTGAATTGTTTTCAATTTTTCCACTTCTGCACGTAGCTCTTTAAGCTCAGCATTCTGAGTGGTACTACACCCTATTAGTAAACTTGATAATGCTATTGGTAATAACCAGTTTTTCATTGAAACTCCTTAATTTAGGCTCTTTTTTATGACAGGTTGGTCCGGACAAACACAGGTTGTTGGTATACCTGATCAATCTTAGTTTTGGGTAACAAATAACTTTGTGATAACTAGCATTGACTCTAAGTTCACCAGATCTGCTTCACTAATATTGGCATCAGATTATAACGGCGTTTTGATACGCAGGCAGCGTTAATTATAAAACTCACTGTGTTGATAAAGGTATAGTTGCGATGAACTTCAAAATGAAACAGTCAGTCCATGATTTACCCAAAACTCATTTTCATAACCACCTTCGAAAACCCACGCCACACTCATATATCAGATAGCAAGTAGCAAAATATTTAGCCTCGGCTATTTGAGCTTTACTGCCTCATTGGTTTCTGCACGAAACGGTAATGTTCGATACAGCTTCCTTGTCTCGAAAGAGATTACTTAAGTAATCAAATGAATATCTGTACGCTTTGTTCCCCTCTAAAAACATAATCTGTAGATATATTTTCCACCCCATTAGGTCATCTATACTTAAGGTGAATGATGTTTGACGCTAATAGAGTCAACGTCGACCAAGAAAATAGTAATAAGGCACAAAGCCAGACATTACACTATGATGATAAAAAAACCCTCGCAAAAGCGAGGGTTTTTAAACTATGGTAAGTAATTAAAAATTACTGAGACCATTCGTTTTGGTCTAGTACTGGCATTACGCGGTCAGTACCACCAATGATTTTCTGTACAGATACACCGTGTACTGAATCTTTAGGAGCAGTAACTGTGAATGTTACAGTATGACGATTGTCAGCTGATTTAGCGTTTGCAGCGTTTGTACCTAGAGATTCTGCAGCGTAACCGCCGTCAGCACCAGTGTAACCTTTCTGAGCAACTGCTTGCTCGATTAGCTTAGGCACGAAGTAAACTACAGAAGACTTCGCAGGAACTTGACCAAGTTCAACAGCAGTTACTTTACGAGCACCAGTGTTACCGTTAGCTGATTCGCCAAATACGTCAACTGTTACTTCAGCCGCTTCGTCGTGTTCGTTAGTAACACGTACAAAGTTACCTTCAGCGTTTACTACGTAAGGAACTTTAAGAACTGCACCGTTAACGCCAACTTTGTGAGTTACTTTGTTATCTTCACAGTGATCAAGTTCACCTGCTGTACCGAAGTCTAGCGTGTAGTAAGTAGTAGCGTCATAGTTGAAGTTCATGATGCCGTCAGTTGGGTTATTCTCAACTACGTAGTACATTGCATTGTAAGTTGCACCAAGAAGTGGAGCAGTTGTCTGAGCATTAGGCTCCGCATCACCTGTACCAGCATTTGGAGTGAATAAGTCAACAGCTTCTGTGTTGTATACAGTAGCAGCAGCTTGAGTTAAACCAAATGAACCAGGTACTGTACCAGTTTGTACAGGAACAGATGTGTCTAACACGCCTGTAGCAGCCGTACGGCCATTGTATAGACGCATTTTAACGTTTGCGCCTGGCTCTGCAGTTGCAACGAAAGCTGTTTCTAAGTGGTCATCAGCGTCTAGAGTAATAGCTTGGTCTAGAAGTGCTGCACGGTTATAGAAACCGTTCTTGTAAATCGCTTGTGAGCTAGTAGCTACTAAACGGTTGTTAGCTGCTGCATTGTATACAAATTCAGTACGAGCAACGATCGCATTGCCTTCAGAATTTGAGCTTTCAGCATTAACCTGAACTTCAGCAGTTGTGCCGCCGTGTAGTGCGTAGAACTGAGGAGTGATATCAACAACTTTCTGAGCAGCTGAAACAGCACCTTGGATGTTATAACCATTACCACCATCTGTAATAGCAGAAGTAGACTTGATTGTTACAGACTGTGTTGTAGAAGCTGTAGTACAAGTTGTGTTAGCAATCTTGATACCTACTGGATCGATAGCTGTAGAGTCAGCACCCGTAGAAATACGAGAGAACGCAAGACGAGTACCTGCACCGATAGTAATACCAGCTTTAGTTAGGAAAGTGATAGAAGAAGCACCATCAACTGTACCATCCGAAGATGCTACCGCTTCAAAGTTAGTGTTTGCACCAGAACCATCAGCATCTTTTACTAGGTGGATTTGGTTAGCGTTACCAGCGAAAGTTGCGCCACTAAGTTCGATAGTGATTTTAGTACCACCAGGGATATCAGTAGTAGGGATGTAAACGATGTGCTGGTCAGTGTTAGTACCATCAACAGCGTCAAAATCTAATGTTAAATCACCAGTAAGCTCGTAAGCAACTTTTGCTTCGTTAGTAGCTTCAAGGTTTGCTGCAGTTGCACCTGTACGGCTAGCTTCTGCGATACAAGCTGCACCGCCGTAGATAGTATCAAAGCCTGTAACAGCTAGTGCATCTGCGCCTTTGTAAACTTCGAAACAAGCTTCAGTACCTGCGTAAGCATTACCTGCTAGTACAGCAGCAACTGCAGCAGGAATTAAAGCGACTTTATTAAAACGCTTCATTTTTATCTCCATGTATCCGGTGGACACTTTATGTTTTCAGTTAATATTTACACACTCTGGACACCAGAGCATAGCAAAACGTTAAATAAGTTAAAGGGCCCGACCGATACTGCACAAACATGTAGCATCAAATCTAGGCTCGTCTATTATGATAATAAGCTAAATTAAATTCAAGAGCTAGCGCTAAATTAATATGGTTTTAAAAGTAACATAACAAGTCATATTCGCAACCTTTTCATAAAGATTAATCACCCAACACCACCACGATACTTTCCATTTACATCTGAGAGCAAAAAGTAACCAGACAACACATAGCCAAATAGCAAATAAAAGGTAGGCAGCGTTTTGAAGCGATCGCTTATCGCCGAAGAAAACCCAAATAGCAAAACTTCTGAGGCGACCAAACATGCTACAGCAAACGCAAGCGCGGTTTGAGTTTCATTCCTCTCGGAGCATAAACCCTTTTTATATACATAACAACAAACTAAGAAAAATACAAACTTAATTACTAGAGCCGCTGTTAATCCTAGAATTCCCCACTTAATAAGGTGAAATCCATAGAAAGATTCTATTACCTCTATCCTAGTCTCAAGTTCTAACCGATTTGAGCCTTCAGACAATGGCGGTAACTGTGATAAATATTCGCCTGCCAACGCAAGCTCTTTTAACCGGTGGCTAGTCGAGCCATCAACATCTCCATCTTCACCACCAAAAGTCTCAAGAATATAAGAGACTTGTTCAAACTCTTCACTAAAGGCTAGAAAAATTGAGATGCTAGACACAATCATAGCAAACAATAGTAAGTACGAAGTTTTGCGCGTTCTTGCGCCTGTGAGCCAAAAAGCAAGACCCAAAATTCCTACCGTCGAGAATAATCCACCTCGACTAAAACTCAAAAACATTGCACAAAACGCAACAAGCACAATTAACCACTCACCAACCGACATTGATATTCGCCTAGCAAAAAAGCTGAAATAGTAAAAAATAAAAAATGACAGATAAAACGAAAAGTCTGAAGGGTAACCATATGTCCCTGACCAACGATAAAAGTGTAGCGGCATGTCATCACTAGGCCGCCCCTTAAATATATCAACGACAGGCCACAGCGCAGGAATGTAAATCAACATTGAAATAATCACCTGAAATACAAACATTTTTTTGAAGAACACAAAAAATGTACGTAGTTCCCTTTCATCCAATGGATAGATCAAAGGGATAAGAATGTATATCAAGTAAATAAGAGGGCGTAAATAATCGGGCAAATCTTTAAAGGTTAAGAAGTTCGTAAAAGCCAATGAGACGGCCATATAATAGCTTATCATTACGGTGCAAATAGCCACAACAGCAGTGACGAAGCCTGGTTTAAAGTACGTGCGTCTAATCATTAAAGATAAAGCTACGAATACAAAAGCAAAAACATGTAGTACTTTTTGTGCGGTAGGGGCCCCTAGAGTATGAGGCAAAACTGGGAATAAAAAAACAAAGAGCCAAACAAGTTTGTTTATTACAAGATTATTAAATATCACGATTAACCTTACATACCCAGCAATTGTGCTGGGCATACCTATCAAGGAGCAAAGTGCTATAATTAATTATTAGTCGCCCTCAGGCCAAAGACTATTACGTATCCAGTAGCCAACACTCCACCTAACAACGCAAAAATTACCACGATCAGCGCCCTGTTAGGACCGTACTTACGCTCAGGAACAATAGCGGGATCGATAACTTTAAAGGCATACTCTTCTTTAACACTGGCCAGCATTTTGGTTCGGTGTTGCTGCTCGATCAACTGATAAAACATTTTTTTAGTTTCAAGCACTTTAGTACCTTCTAGCGCAGCTTCTAAATAATCAATACTTTTATTAGCATCAGAGATTTCTTCTTGACGGATCACTTGGTTAATATCTTTCACCAATAGATCCGTAATTTCTTTAGCTACAAAAGGAGATTGATGAAGCACCGATAACGCAACTAATCCAGTCTTAGCATCAATTTCCAACTTAAAATTGTCTTCAATAAATTGCTCAAAAACCATATTTATCGATACAGGTTTTTCTGCATCCACATCAAATTGCGCAAGCCTATCCGCATCATAGAGCAACTCCCCTGTCTCCCATACATACGACTTCGCAGCATAGATTTTTTCTTTTAGTCTATGTTTTTTAATAAACTCGGTTAAAAAAACACGGCTCTTGAAACGCTCTAAATGCAGCAACGACTTGTCCGCAGAGCCACCGCCAAGCTGCACACCAGCGAGCGCCGCAAGCCCTCCAAGTTGCCCAGATAAGCCACCACTACTATTTGACGGATTACTTGCTGGGCTTAGAAGAACTTGAGACTGATAGATATTCGCTTTAGAGAGTGCAAAAGCTATACCTAATCCGACAAACAAAGCTGTGACAACAATAATAACTAATAATCGTTGCTTTACTAAAATGAAGATATCTCCAATTGAAACATCTTCGTTATTTTGTTTAGACATCAGAAAGTTCCCTAAATTAAATATTGTTGATAGCTGCCGCAGCAACACCAAGTTGATAAATAATTTGGGTAGTAGTACTCCAAAGCGTTAAGTTGTCCATGTAGTTAGAATTAAGAGGAACTACAATGGTATCCCCTGCAGTGAGTGTGTCTTCACGATTTACTGCAAACCAGTTATTTTTTGGAATGATAACGGAGCCATTGGCTTTGATGATGTATATTCTCTCTTCATCAGCCAATTCTTTAATACCACCGCTACGCTCTAGATACTCAGAAAGGCTCAAACCTTGTTCAAACAAATGAGAAGCCGGATAATTCACCTCACCAATAACACTAATGGAGTCTCTTTCTTGCGGAATATAAAGAGTATCCCCATCTTGTAATACTAAGGATTGTCTGCCATCCATAATACTAGGCAGGTTGATTACCAATCTACCTTGCGCTTTAATCGTACTTAAATCTTTGAGTAGCTGTTTAACTTCAGAGTAAGCAATATTTTCAGCGCTAGGTTGAAGACTCTTAGATGCAATTTCTCGCTTTAGGTTTTCAGTTAACCGTTTGAGTTGTTCCTGTTCTTGATTCTTTATCTCTTCCCTTGTAAATACAGCACTGTCTATCGAAGCGAACTCCGTCAGCCCCCCCGCACGTGCAAGCACATCATTCAATGTTTCACCACGCTTGATTGTGTATGTTCCAGGGAACTTCACTTCCCCCTTAACTGTAACTTGGTTTTCATCCATCCATTTTGGAACTGACAATATGTTTATGGCATCTTTACTCTTAATGGTAATAGACTGCTGTTTCAACTCTTTAGCCAAATTGAAAGATCTATGCTCTACGCTCATCGATTCATCATTTTTGAACGTTGTCAACTCGGCTAAACCTAAATAGGCGGATTCGAGCAACCCACCTGCCGCATCTATGGCATCTTTCACAGTGTAATTACTAGCTATTGGATAATTACCAGGGTACTTTACACGCCCCTGAATTGTTACAATTTCTAATGGGTGCTGTGGTGTTGCTTGCTGTTGTAGTTGCCTAATTACAGGCTCCAATAAAGATATTCTAGAAAACGGACTTGGTAGCTCAGTTTTAGCATCCAATTCTACTTTCGCGTCTTCTGGTAACATAAAGGACCAGTTTTCGCTTTCAGGCTCACTTTTTTCTTCAAAATCTTCCGCGGCGACTTGGTTTTTTTGCCCCTGATTTAGCGTTGTAATGGCTTCGGTGTCCACAAATGCCTTAAACAACTCATTTTCATATAAGTGCCATAGTTTTGTTTTTTCTTGTTGCTCTAGCTCATCAGCAGTTAAATCTAATGCTTTTAGCGCATCTTTCTCCTCATTGAGATATTGAAAACGGCTAAAAATGAACACTTTATCGCCACTTTGCAGTTCGACAAGGCCTTTATTATCGGTATTGGAGCTTAACTGCTCTAGTAAATTAAACTGTACCAGAGATACTTTTTCAAAACGCCCTCCTCGCACAACCAACCCATACCCCGTATCAGCCTGAGGAAGAACTGAATGCAATGAGTTATTAAATAATTCACTGATGGTCAACCCTGGTTTCCAAGCGTATTTACCGGGCCTTACAACGGCACCAATCAACGTCACTTCATTATCAAAATGAGTCCCCGTTTTATCAACCTTAACAGCATCACCATCTTTGAGCTTCGTACTTGCAAACTCACTCCTCTCAACACCAATCACAGTTCGTGTACCGTTAGTATAGCGGCTAATCATCACCGAATTTTTAAACGCTGTTGCACTCATACCACCAGACATTATCATCAAGTCAGCTAATGATTCGCCTTCTTTAACTTCGAATATAGCTTCTCGTCTAACTGCACCTTCAAGTCGCACTTGGCTTTTCAGACTTGGTACAAATACGGTATCTCCAGCTCTAAGCGGTGCATCGTCTGCATTATCACCACTTAGTAATAGGTCATAAAGGTCCAGTGTTTTTACGACTTCCCCCTTACGCTTTAACTGAATATTACGAAAAGAGCCGATATCAGTTAATCCACCGCTGGTATATATACTATGAGTGATATTTGACAAAGACGATAAAGTGTAACTTCCAGGCCTTTTCACTTCTCCAACCACTAAAACCCGAATTTTTTTCAGCGCTGTAAGGGATACGTAAACTGAAGTACCAATAAGCTCTCTTGATACCTTATCCTGCAATAATTTTTTAAATTCACTATATTGCATTCCAGTAACACTAACAGGCCCCAACTCTGAAAGTTTGACATGGCCCTCACCATCAACTTCGACTATTTCTTCAAAGCTTTGTTGGCCGAAAAAACTGACCTTAAGTTGATCGCCTGCTCCCAAGATATAGTCCTGTGGAACAGAAACATTACTTACGTCGTTCTCTGCAAATGTATTACCACTAAACAACTCACTACCAAAAGGTTTTAAAACCTCTTGCTCAGGTTTGAAGCGCTTTTCTTCATTTGATAGATAGTCTTTCTCAGGCTGTAGTTGTGGCATATTGACTGCTTCTGGCTTTTGGTTTTCTGTTGTACCACCACTAGAAGAGTTTAGTGTACTGATATCAATACCGTACTGCTTGGCAAGCAATTGTTGTTGACTTTTCGGTAGTTTTTTAAACTGTTCTATTTGCTGCTTTGTTGGAGTAAAAGCGGCTGCGGAGCAGGCAAATAGCATTATTAGTAATAAAAGAAGACGGTTTACCAACATGCCTTACTTCATCCTGTGTAAGTGAAATTCATAAATAGACGCGTATTCTACACTAGTTATTCAAAAATCCAAATCGGGGAGGAGTGTGCATTCTGTTATATTGTGTAACCACACCAACCTGGGAAGCAGTTAGACTAAATTTGGGATAGCTACTTATTTTCTAGCTGTTGTTATTCTAAGCTATGGCCCCCGTTATTAATCTCGAGTCAGAAAGTAGCATCTGAATAGAGTAACCTGCATAAGTGGCCTATTAATTTCAATGCGTTAGCTCACAGCTTATCGCTAGTTCAAATTAGTTAATGTGTTTAACTAAACGGGAGGACTAAATTCTTTAAACTAATAATGATGTTTAAACGGAAGACCTCAGCCTAGCTAGTTTAAACATCATTATTTACCTGAACAGATTTACACCTTAAAAACTGTAAACCAAAGTAAGTGAGGTTTCTGTATCAGTATTTTCTTTATCGTCTGCTACGTCTGAGTTGTGGATGATGTTGTATGCCACTTTCATCTGCAGAGAGCCGTTGATTTTGGTCAACAATGCCGTCTCAGACGTCGTCTTGGTGTTGGTATCACCATATTCAATCGCGATAAGCTGCGTAAAGCGTGCGTTTTCTGAGATCTGCCATTGGTAGTCTAGTTTACCAACACCGATGAACTCGCTTTCAGAAGTACCAGCAAGTAATTCACCGTCATCGTCAAGTTCAGTGCTATCGTCTTGATGCTCAAAGCGCTTTACACCGGGACCAATTTCAGCGTTAAGATACATGTCATCATTTTCGAATAAACGTTGACCGTAACCCACTGAAATAACCGCTTCACTACGGTAAGCACCAAAGTAGTCTGAAACATAAGAGCCAAACACGAATAAGTGGCTGTTATCTTCATTTAACTTGTAGTTACCTTGAACTGACGCTGAGTATTTTTCGTTAGTACGAGACGTAACATCTACACCGGCATCATTTTCACGCGTATCTTCTTTATAGAAGCCATCTAACTTGTACTCGTTGTTCCAGTTAGTTAGGTTGTGCTTAGCTTTGATCCCACCTTTTAGGGTTGTTGTTTCTGTGTTACCACTGGTGATAATCGCACCCACTTCACTGGTTACATCCCAAACTTTCTTTGGCTTCTTAGCTTTGCTTTCTGCCGCTGCATTAGCGCTTGCTGCAACAAGAATACAACAGGTTAAAACCTTTAATTTCATTTCTAACTAACCTTTTACTGATCTTTGTGTAGGTGAACATCCATTTGCGGGAATGGAATGGTGATATCGGCTTCGTCTAGCGCAATTTTAATATTTTCCACAAGTGTGAAATACGTTGGCCAGTACTCTTCTGTTTTAACCCAAGGGCGAACGACAAAGTTAACACTTGAATCCGCAAGCTCTAGTACCGCAACATTGTACGCAGGTTCTTTAAGAATTCTTGGTTCATTATCTAGTACAGACTTTAATACTGCTTTTGCTTCTCTTAGATCTGCGTCATAACCAACACCAATAACAAGGTCAATACGACGTGTTTTTTCACGCGAGTAGTTAACGATTGCACCAGACATAATAGAAGAGTTTGGCATTACAATCACTTTGTTATCAGGAGTACGTAGCTCAGTAGAGAAGATTTCTATCTTTTGTACACTACCCGCTCTACCGCCCGCTTCAATATAGTCACCTGACTTGAACGGGCGTAGCATAATAATAAGTACACCAGACGCAAAATTAGAAAGTGAACCTTGCAGCGCAAGACCAACAGCCAAACCTGCTGCACCTAGAATAGCAATGAATGAGGTGGTTTCGATACCAACCTGAGATAATGCCATAAGCAGTGTCGCGGCAAACACAATCGCATAAGCAATATTGGCAACGAATGAGCCTACCGCTTTATCTACTTTGCGTTTACCAAATGCTTTTTCGGTGAGATCAGCACTGAGCTTAGCTAGTTTTAAGCCAACGAAGAAAATTATTAGAGCTATAACGCCTTGAAGCACATAGTGTAAGATTAAATCTGAGTTCTCATTAACCCATTTCCAAACAGCTTCCATACTCATCCCCCTTTTTATATTAAGCAGTTATTTATCATTAGATCGGCTGGATCATACATAGGATATATGAATATTTGCTGTATGAGGAAATAATCTCCGAAAAAAAACTTTTATTAAGTTTTTTCGATATTTCCCTTTGCATTTGGAAAAAACTTATGTATTATGCGCGCCACACCAGACAAGGTGTTCAAGTCTTTTGTGGCGGCTGTAGCTCAGTTGGTAGAGCCCTGGATTGTGATTCCGGTTGTCGTGGGTTCGAGCCCCATCAGTCGCCCCACTCTTTCTATAAATATATTCCACATTTTTTATTTTTACGCACATAGCACCCCTACACACTAAACAACAAGCACCAGACATCTGCGTAGCAGCGATTTTATATCGCGACTTAAGAATTAAACCCTCGCTACATAAAGTAGCTCCTACACGACCAACACCACACAATAAGCACCAAACAACAAGCGCCAAACATCTGCGTAGCAGCGATTTTATATCGCGAATAAGATCTCAGCATTAAGCCGGTTTTGCAGATAAGGGAGTGATTTAGGCATAAAAAATGCCACCTTATTCAGGTGGCATCACACACGGGATTATTTCTACATACATAGAAATTCTGTATTACTTCCAGCTTCTCATTTTATGACCCTTCAATGCATAGAAGAGAATGAATAAGTAGCTAGGTAGCATTAAACTGTACGCACCTTGAGCACCTAGTCCAGCAACGTTGCCTAAACCGATAAGCAATGGTCCAAGTGCGCCACCGGCAATACCCATAATAAGTAGGCCTGATGCAGTGCCTGTTAAGCGCCCTAAGCCATCAAGTGCTAAAGGCCAAATTGCAGGCCATACCATGGCATTAGCAAAACCCAACAACGCAATACACAATAGCGGATCTGGTAAGTGAGGTCCACCAAAAGGTACCAATAGTATATTCGATAGGAAGTATGACTCATTACAGCCTAAAACAACAGCAAAAACGGTGATTATACCTGCAATCGCTGACATCACGAGCGCAGTTTGCTGTGACATAAAGCGTGGAATAGTCGCGATCCCGATCGCATAACCGATTAACATACAGCCCATGGTATATGACGTCATCACAGAGTAATCAGCGATCCCTAACTGTAATGCATATGAACCAATCGTATCGGCGGCAATAACTTCAACTGCAACATATAACGCAATACCAATAACGCCTAGCGCTAAATGAGGATGACTAAGCGCTTCTTTTACTTCACCCTTACCTGTTGAGGCTTCTTCTTCAAATACAAGATCTGGAAGCGGCGATACTTTTGCAAATAAAGCAAATAAGAAGATTAAACCTGCAATACTCATATATGGAGCAATCAAGCTGTTTGCCATCGCGTCCTTTTGAACTTGTGACAGTGCTTCACCTTCATTTACTACGCCGCTGACCACAACAGCTGCAAATACGATAGGTACGATTACACCCGCAGACTTATTGAGTAAACCCATAATACATACGCGTACAGCCGCTGATTCTTCAGAACCCATTTTTACCACATATGGATTTACAGCGGTTTGCAACACAGTTTGACCAACACCTATCATTAACTGAGCAAATAGGAAGATTTCGATCATTTGCATTTTTGCAGCAGGAATATACATCAATGCAGATAAAGCCATAATCGCGCAACCGATAGCCATACCATTTTTGTAACCGACTTTTTTGATCAGCATCGCTGATGGGATACCAGCGATCGTCACTGCAATATAGAAAGAAGAAATGATAAATGAAGCTTGGAGCGGTGATAGCTCCAACATCTGTTGTAAGAATGGCGTAATAGCCCCATTTAACCAAGTAATGCAGCCCAATATGAAAAACATTGACCCTGCGAGTGTCATAGGTAGCCAGACGCTTTGTTTGGCGAGTTGTTCTTTATCCACTGTCGCTTCCATAAAACTCTTCTTGTTGCTAGGGGTACATTGCAGTTTTGAAGCAAACTCAGCAATGTACAAAGTTAATTTGGATTATTATTTTTGCGCTTTATGTGCTCAATTTGGCATAGATCCAGAAAAATGACAGCGCTGACATTTAACTTTACGTTAAAATCTATTTCATTACCAGTTAGAATTTGAGCAAAATTATCACCAAAAAAGGGCCATTGCCCTTTTTTGCGATAAACTGAATACGAGGGTTTATTTCAACCCTGTGACACGGCTCGTATTTTTTTCTCCGGCTCGCGTTCTCAACAATACCTTACTTTCATCTGAGACACTCATCTGATCAGTATAAGGCTGCCAAGATTCACCATTGTCTAAGCTCACTTCTATTGCCAGATAGGGAAACGCACTATTCGCTTCAAGTTTACCAAGCACCACTTTGGCACCAGGAACAGGAAGGTTTGGCTTAATGCCATCGTTTTGCAACTTTGCAATTTCTTTTAAAGACAAGGCTGCTGCGAAGGTTGAGAAGTCTTTGTTTAGCTCTTTTTGGTTAATACGACGCCCTTCCCAATCCGCTTTATGCCAAGCGCGCTCTGCAAGCGAAAGCAAACGAGGGAAAATCAATCGTAACACTTGGTCTTCCGAGCGAATGGTCTCACTCCATATTTGCCCTTGCATACCAAGAATATTTTGCGGCTTCTCAAGCGCCGGTAACTCTCGACCAACTAAGGCTTCTAGATTCACGATAGGCTCACGGTTTCGCGTGAAGTCCGCATTCGCATAAATATTATCTGGCATATATGAAAATGCTTTTTTCGTATCTGTATAACGAGTTGCCCAATAATAGCCGCGCTCTTCAGGGTGCGCTTCGTAAGGGTGATCAAAGTACAAATGAGTACCGTGAGACAAAATAACTTGGTAATTGTTGTTTGCAAAACGGTGAGCTCTGTCTGCAACACCCCACTCCCAAATGTTATCCCAAGTATTTACCAAAAACTGTGGATTTGGGAATTCATCACGTTTAAAGGTCGTCGTAGTGTTATACATTAAACCATCTTCCCAAGCGGCAGGGGTGATCCCACGCTTAGCAAGCAATTTTGCTACTTTTTGAGTAAAGTATGGTTTTAAATCATTGGGTCCAGCGACCCCATTGTCGGCTACCGCAAATAACTCATTACATGCAGGTGACTCAGTCCATGAGCCCTTTCCAACCTCATCGCCACCAAAATGGACTGTCGTTAGCATAGTGCCAGCATCGCGATACATTTCTTGCAGCTCATATACCACCTTCTCCATAAAGGCATAGCTTGAGTCCAAGCATACATTAATAGAGTTATCAGTATAGAGTTGCACGGTTAGATACTTTGAAGTGTCATCAATGTCGTTCAGAAGATAGGCTTTGGCCTCTTGCGCTTTACCTGCTTCCATCAATTTGTGATAACGCGCTTCCATGGACTTAATCGCAGCACGAGCATGCCCAGGGCTTTCGATTTCTGGAATGATCTCGATATGACGCGCAGTGGCAAATTTAAGTAACTCGACAAAGTCTTCGCGAGAAAGGTAACCATTTCCACTTCCCGTTTTGAAAGGACCGGTGCCCAGTTGAGTCAGTAAGCACTCACGCTCTTGTAAATCAAAACAACGAAATGCGCCGACTTCTGTTAACTCCGGCAGTCCTGGGATCTCCAAGCGCCAACCTTCATCATCTGAAAAGTGCCAGTGGAACTTATTTAATTTATAACGCGCCATCTGTTCAATTAATTTAAATAACGCATCTTTACCATGATAGTTGCGGGCATTGTCGTAATGCATACCACGCCAGCTAAAGCGCGGAGAGTCTTTGATCTCTACGTGAGACAAGGTAATTTCATTTTTACTATCGGCTGGAAATAGCGCAAGCAAACTTTGAATACCGTAAAACACACCGGCGTTATCAATACCCGTGATTTCAATCACATCATCATCAATATCTAATGTATATGATCCGGCTTGGTTGTAGTCATAATCGCGCCCTAGACTTTTCGCAACTTTAAGGCGGATCGTTGGGATGTTCTCTTCAGGCACGTGATTAGCTTCGGCTCGTAAATCCAGCCCATACTCTGACAAGTCTTCTTGAAAAACGGCGACTTCTGACTTCAAACGTCCGGCAAAGCGGATCTGCCAGTTTTTGTTAAGGGTGATTTCGCCACGATTAAAGTCGATATGCTCAGGCTTTGGAATGATACGTCTTAGCGCATCTTCTTTTGAGACCGAAATATTGCTTTGATTACGTTCAAAACGCAGCGCTGCGTTCGCTATCTGCGTGTAATCGGTAGGTGTATTGTATCTCTTCAGCTGATTCTCACGCTCAAATGGCGCAACGAACTGCGTCATATCTTCTGTATCAGTATTTGCAAAAATGACCGGCTTATTTTTACCTGACACAATAAAGGCACGCGGCATAAAATCGCTGTATGCAGCAATCCAAGCCGAACCATCAAAAGCTAACTTGAGCTTTTCACCGGCTTTTAAGCCAGCAAACGAATCGGTAGGAGTTATACTATGAAGGTCGCCATTAATATGCTCAAAGCGTAAACCTTCAGCTGTTTCTGTTGAAATATGACGAACTGAGTGCAAGTAGATTTGCCAATCGCTTTGTCCTTTTGGTAGATCAACTTTTGAATTGTTAGTCAGTGTAATAGCACCGCTAAAGCCCCCAGCACCATTACTGAAGTTATTTTCTACCGCAAATTCAAAATGCGTGTCACTTGCAAATTGCGCTAACTGCTGCTGCGTAAATGATGCGTGTGTATAGAACGAGCACCCAGCAATTATCGCCCCAAGCAAAGTCGTTTTTATTCTCATCTTTTGCTCCCAGTCTTCATGTTCAATTCAAAATGAACATCATTTAATCACTTATTGTTCCTAAACATCATATAAAAGTTAAAATGACAGCGCTATCATTATTTTTTCATATCCTTGTGTTAGACAAAATGAAGCTACTCTGATTTGGCTGTAAATACCATCAAATAGCGATGAACTTGACCTTGGAAATAGCGAGTGCTTGTAGAAAGTGCTGAATTGAGTGTGATATTTTGTGAGAAGTTCAGAGAATTGTAATTGGATGTCGTAAAAAGCGGCGGATTTACTGAAAGAACACAATAAAACCGCCACGAATTCATAATGTGAAATTACCAGATTTTCACTCTGTCTTCTGGTTTAAGATACATCTTATCGCCTTCTTTCACATCAAATGCCTTATAGAACTCTGGCATATTCGGCAGCACACCAATCACTCGATAATGACTTGGTGAATGCGGATCTGTCATCAGACGATTACGCAGCTCTTCATCGCGGTATTTGCGACGCCAAATTTGTGACCAGCCCATAAAGAAGCGCTGCTCTCCTGTGTAACCGTCAATAACAGGCGCTTTTTGATCGCCTAGTGAAATTTGGTACGCTTTATAAGCGACAGTTAATCCGCCTAGATCACCAATATTTTCACCCAGTGTCAGTTGACCATTAACACCAGCGTCTTCAAATGGTTTAAAACCATTAAACTGCTCAACCAGCTTTTGGCTACGCGCTTCGAATTGTGAAAGGTCAGACTCACTCCACCAATTACGTAGGTTACCATCACCATCGTACTTCGCACCTTGGTCGTCAAAGCCGTGACCTAATTCGTGACCGATAACCGCACCGATTGCACCGTAGTTTACTGCATCATCCGCTTCTAGGTTAAAGAATGGTGGCTGTAAAATCGCAGCAGGGAATACAATCTCGTTATTCACTGGGTTATAGTACGCGTTCACCGTTTGTGGTGTCATCAACCACTCGCTACGGTCCACAGGCTTGCCTAATTTATCGATCATTTCCTGATTAGCAAATTGGCTATAGCGTACATAGTTACCGACTAGATCATCAGGGCTTACTTCAAGTGCTGAGTAATCTTTCCATTTGTCAGGATAGCCAATCTTTGGCGTAAACTTATTGAGCTTGTCTTTTGCTGCTACTTTTGTTTCAGCACTCATCCACTCTAGGCCGTCAATTGCTTGATCAAAACCTTTAATAAGGTTAGCAACCAACTCTTCCATACGCGCTTTCGCTTCTGGTGGAAAATAAGACTTTACGTAAATCTTGCCTAACATTTCACCTAACACAGAATTACTCGCATCCACCGCTTTTTTCCACGTTGGCGCTTGTTCCTCTACACCCGTCAATGTTTTACCAAAGAACCCAAACTTAAGGTCAACTACATCTTTACTTAGTAACTCAGCGTAGTCATTGGTAAAGTGGAATGTTAAATAGTCTTGCCAAGCTTCTAGCTTTGAATCAGCGATGATTTTTGATAGCCCTTCAAAGAAACTAGGTTGGCTTACAATAAGTGAATCAGCTTTGATACCAAGCGCAGTTAGAAATGCTGACGTATCAAAGTCTGGCATTAATTGATTAAACGCATCATTGCTTAGCTTGTTATAGGTTTTAGTCGCGTCGCGGCTTTCAACACGTGTCCATTGCGCCTCGGCAATTTGCTTCTCTAACGCTACAATATTCAGTGCAGCTTGGCCTGGATTTTTATGACCAGCCTTAGCCAACAACTGTTCAATGTAAAGCTGGTACTGTTCACGGATCTTACTGAATTTTTCGTCATCTTTCAGATAGTAATCGCGATCTGGTAAACCAAGCCCTGACTGGAACATATAAAGTGCATTTTCGCTTGAATTTTTGGCATCATTATTAACGTACCAACCAAACGGTGTACTTGCCCCCGTTAAACGCATTTTAGCAAAGATAGCTGGTAGCTCCGACTTACTCTTCAAGTCTTGAATTTCTTTCAGATAAGGCTTAACTGGGTTTAAGCCCAGCTCGTTTCTCGCCCCTTCATCCATATAGCTTTGATAAAACGCACCCAGCTTCTGTTCATCGCTACCCGCTTTTGCAGATGCATTATTTGCAGCATCTTCCAGTACTTTACGCAGTGCTTTTTGCGACTCATCATAGAGCTGCGAGAAAGAGCCATAATTTGACTTATCTGCAGGGATTTTGGTTTTTTCTAACCAGTGACCATTAACGTGAAAGTAAAAATCATCTTGTGCACGCACTGATTTATCAATATTTTCCAATTCGATACCAGAATTCAAAACCGCCTTTTGTGCTTCGGCTTGTTCCGCTGGTTTTTGTTGTTGTGTTTGCGGTTGTTCGCTACAACCAATCAATCCCAATGCAAGTGCAACACTTGCAGCGGTCAATGATAGTTTTTTCATTTTTATTCCCCTGATAGAGTTTCGCTTGTAAACGTCGTATCCCATTCATCTAGATAAAATAATGCTCAAATTACTTATCCAAACCTCAGCTTAAATAATCAAGCAGGTCAATTGCATATAGATGAATGTAATATAGACATATCCTTTGTGGCTTGAAAAGAATTCCTTCTAGCTGTGTTTCCTATCAAACCTCAGAGTAACGAGAATCGTTGGCTGATGTTTATTTACACGTAAGCGGTCATTCACTAGTCTACCTATGCACATAGTGAATGACTATGACTCAGAGTGCTGAATTTAGTAACAAAGTTTGTCACTTACTTTAGCGGGCTTGTAGTAACTCAACGATTGCTCTATTGGCCTCAGGAAACGCGAGCTCATGTAACTGCTCGACTGCAACCCATTTAGAAGGCTGCCCTTCTGCGCCATGAGCTTCACCGGAAAAATCCTCAACATGATGAATGTATAAGCATACCGCCTTATCAGCATAGTCATGCTCAATGCGCATTAGCTCAGATGAGTTATAGATCTCAATGCCAACCTCTTCTTGTAGCTCACGTTTCAATGCCGAAAACACATCTTCGCCCACTTCCATTTTCCCACCTGGGAATTCCCAAAGTCCACCTTGATGTTGCTCTTCACCTCTTAAGCAGACAAAGATTTGCTGATTTTTTTCAATCACACCAACAGCGACTTCAACACGTTTTTTTTGCATCATTTTCTCCATAAAAAAAGCGACTTAGCGTCGCTTTTTATACAAATTTAGATTTAGCCAATTATTTTAGTTTGCCGCAACACTGCTTAAACTTCTTGCCTGATTGACAAGGACAAGGATCGTTACGACCTACTTTTGGCTCATTTCGATGGGCAACAGACACGCCTTCCGGTGCATCACCACCTACGCGCTCAACCTCTTCATGTTGATATTCACGCGGTGCTTGCTCACTCTTACGATGTTGTTCTTCAACCTTCTCAACATCTTCCTCCGCACGAACCTGAACTTTACTTAGTACGCCAACAACGTCAATCTTCAAGTTTTCAAGCATTTGTGAGAATAACTCAAACGACTCACGCTTATATTCTTGCTTCGGATTCTTCTGCGCATAACCACGTAAATGAATACCTTGGCGAAGATGATCCATTGCCGCTAAGTGATCTTTCCAATGCTGATCTAGGCTTTGTAACATAACCGCTTTTTCGAAGTGACGTAGCACATCTGGACCTACCATCTCTTCTTTTTGCTTGTACGCTTTATCCACGTCTTCTACGATACGATCGCGTAGCATTTCTTCATATAGTTTGCTGTCTTCTTCAAGCCATTTAGCAATCGGAAGCTCAACATGGAAGTCGTTTTTCAAGCGTTCTTCAAGTGCTGGGATGTCCCACATTTCCGCCAGACTTTGCGGTGGAATATACTGATCAATAGTCGCATTCAATACATCTTCACGAATAGCCGTGATCGTCTCTGAGATATCGCCTTCTTCAAGTAGTTCGTTACGTTGTTCGTAAACCACTTTACGTTGATCGTTCGCAACGTCATCGTATTCAAGTAATTGTTTACGAATATCAAAGTTACGCGCTTCCACTTTACGCTGGGCGTTTTCAATTGCACGGTTAACCCATGGGTGTTCAATGGCTTCACCACGTTGCATACCTAGTTTACGCATCATGTTAGTCATACGCTCACCTGCGAAGATACGCATCAATGCGTCATCCATCGATAGGTAGAAGCGGCTTGAACCAGCATCACCTTGACGACCTGCACGACCACGCAACTGGTTATCGATACGACGCGATTCGTGACGTTCTGTACCAATAATGTGTAAACCACCAGAAGCCAGTACTGCATCATGACGCGCTTTCCAAGCGGCTTTAATTTCTGCTATTTGCTCTTCTGACGGGTTTTCTAGTTTTTCAACATCCGACTGCCAGCTGCCACCCAGTACGATATCCGTACCACGACCAGCCATATTCGTCGCAATCGTTACCTTGCCCGGTAGACCCGCGTCCGCGATAATATCCGCTTCTTGGGCGTGGAATTTCGCATTCAGTACGTTATGGTCAATTTTTTCTTTGCGAAGGAAGTGAGAAAGATACTCAGAACTTTCGATAGATACCGTACCCACCAATACAGGCTGACCACGTTCTTGGCAAGAACGAATGTCTTCAAGAATGGCTTCAAATTTCTCTTCTTGCGTCAAATATACAAGATCTGCACGGTCATCACGCACCATAGGTTTATTGGTTGGGATAACGACCGTATCTAGGCCATAGATTGACTGGAATTCGAACGCTTCAGTGTCCGCTGTACCTGTCATACCTGCAAGCTTGTTATACAAACGGAAGTAATTCTGGAATGTGATTGAAGCCAAGGTTTGGTTTTCGTTCTGAATACGAACCCCTTCTTTCGCTTCAACGGCTTGGTGAAGACCCTCAGACCAACGACGTCCTTCCATCGTACGGCCAGTGTGCTCGTCAACAATGATAACTTCATTATCTTTTACAACATAATCCACGTCTTTTTGATATAGCTTGTGAGCACGAAGTGCTGCGTAAACATGGCTAAGTAGTGAAATATTACCTGCCGAGTAAAGCGAGTCACCCTCTTCAATCAAACCACGTTCAGTCAGTAATTCTTCAACTTTGATTTGACCACGCTCGGTAAGGTGAACTTGTTTACCTTTTTCATCAATGGTGAAATCGCCATCGCCTTCCACGCCTTCTTCGTCTTCTTTTTCTTGCTGTACAAGATCAGGCACGATTTTATTGATTTCGGCATAAAGCTCAGAGCTATCTTCAGCAGGACCAGAAATGATCAGTGGTGTACGCGCTTCATCGATTAGGATTGAATCCACTTCATCCACAACCGCATAGTTAAGTGGACGTTGTACACGTTCTTCAACACTAAACGCCATGTTATCGCGCAAGTAATCGAAGCCGAACTCGTTATTGGTGCCGTAAGTGATATCCGCAGCATAGGCTTGCTTTTTCTGCTGTGGCATCATGCCTGGTACATTACAACCTACAGTAAGACCTAGGAATTCAAAGAGTGGACGGTTGGTCTCAGCATCACGCTTAGCTAAGTAGTCGTTGACGGTAATAACGTGAACACCCTTGCCTGAAACCGCATTCAAATACGCCGGCAATGTTGCTGTTAGTGTTTTACCTTCACCCGTTCTCATTTCTGAAATACGACCTTGGTGAAGCACCATACCACCAATCATTTGCACATCGAAATGACGCATTCCAAATACGCGCTTAGATGCTTCACGCACCGTAGCGAACGCCTCTGGTAATAAATCATCTAGCGTTGAACCTTGCTCAATACGCTGTTTAAACTCAGCCGTTTTTGCTTTTAGTTCCTCATCGCTCAATTTGCCGTATTGTTCTTCTAACGCATTGATTAAAGCGACTGTTTTTCTTAGGTTTTTGATGGTGCGATCATTACGACTACCAAAAATTTTGGTAAAAATATTTGCTAACATGTTTAAACCGTTTCACTCTGTGTATTGGCTGACCCATCTCTCTAAGCCAATGTGGTTAAGGCTGGGTCGCGCTTGTCCTGTTGGCGACAAAAGCGTTCCTAAATTACGGTGTTCATTTTGCCAATTTAGGAGTGAGCATTTTGTATCTTGCCGAGTTAAAATTATGCCCTATCATACCAGACTCTTTGTTTCTGCAAACCTTATTGGGTAAATAATACCAAGTTCAATTGCAAGAAATCTTTACTGTTGGGCGTAAGCGTACCGTTGCAAGTGATAAAGTTTAGTTGGCACCTAACTCGAGTCAGTTATTCGAGTGCAGAGCTAAGCGCTTTCGACAACAAATGTTGGTACTTTTGGATTTCTCAAAAATTTGTCTCTGATATACTTAGAAGACTGAGAAACCACCAGTACGGAGTAAATTGACTCCGTATTATCCCGATATGGCGGTTATTTTTTATTTTTCAACCTATGGGAAGTAAGTCATTGGCTAAAAATCGCTACAATCCAAAACCGCTTGATGAAGTGATGGGTGGGTGGTCAGATAAGCTCAATCAATATGGCCAAAAAAGTGCCCAAGCGGCACAATTACAGAGCTGTTTGGAAGACACGCTAGGCCCTATTTTGAGTAAGAAATGCCGTGTCGCTCACTACAAAGAGGGAACACTGACGATAGAAGCGGCTTCTGCAACGCTTGCTACTCGGCTAAACTTTTTGAAAATGGATATTCTCAGTGCATTTAGAAAAGTTGGGTTACATGACTGTGCATCGGTTAAAATTACCACTAATCCAGAAGCCCAACAGCGTCTTACCAACAAGGTGGAATCCCAATCTTCGACCTATCAAGCTAATCGCAGTATGAGCCAAGCCACTGGCGAGCATTTGCTAGCGCTAGCACAATCCGCTCCACCATCGCTTAAGGCGAAACTGGAAAGACTCGCTAAACACGCAAACACAACGCAAAAAAAATGACGCCTTAGCGTCATTTTTTTATCAAACTATTGGCTTAAAAGCCTTATGCCGTTGCGGTATTGATACCCGCTTCCATTCCTGGCGCTGGCATACTGACTGGCTCTTCGAATGTTGCCCACTCCCATGCTGACTCAGTTGCCATGATTTCACGAAGCAACATATTGTTTAGGCCGTGGCCTGATTTATAGCATGAGATCTTACCTAAAATGTTGTGACCTGCCATAAACATATCACCCACACAGTCTAAGATCTTGTGTTTAACAAACTCATCCGCATAGCGTAGGCCATCAGGATTTAATACTTTAAACTGGTCTAAAACAACCGCATTATCCATGCTGCCACCTAAGGCTAGGTTGTTTGCATGCATGTATT
Source organism: Pseudoalteromonas sp. OF7H-1 (assembly GCF_022347825.1). Classification (NCBI taxonomy): domain Bacteria; kingdom Pseudomonadati; phylum Pseudomonadota; class Gammaproteobacteria; order Alteromonadales; family Pseudoalteromonadaceae; genus Pseudoalteromonas; species Pseudoalteromonas sp. OF7H-1. The sequence continues at coordinate 210,647 of NZ_JAKRFX010000003.1, forward strand.
CGATATCACGCATAAAACCAAAAGTACGAGCACGACTGATCTCTTCAGTAAAGCTTTGAGCGGTAATGTCTAATCCAATACGTTGGCGGCTAGCGTTGATCGCAGGGTGATTGAAGTCGATTTCAAAGTCGATGTGGAAACCATCGTAAGGCTCAATTTCAGCCCACTTGTCGCCATCTTCAACACGCACTTTTTCTTTGATGCGAATAAAGCGCTTGGCAGCGTTTTGCTCTTCAATACCGCCTTTTTGAATTAAGTAGATGAATGGCAATGCACTGCCATCCATAATAGGCACTTCGGCGCTGTCTAGCTCTACGATGAGGTTATCAATCCCAAGCGCAGCCACCGCGGCAATCAAATGCTCGGTAGTAGACAAGCGAACGCCGTCTTTATTTGTTAAACACGTACACAGTTGCGTGTCGCCCACAGCTTCCGGTGTTGTTTCAAAATCAACAACAGGGTCTAGATCAACGCGGCGAAATACAACACCTGTATTCACACCAGCTGGTCGGAGAGTGATCGTGACCTTTTCACCTTTGTGTAAACCTACACCTGTGGCTTTAACGACTTGTGCAATCGTACGTTGTTTAATCATATATTCGCCCACTTAAATTCTAGATAGGCGGCGGAGTATAACATAGTTCCACCAAACTGCCAATCTTTGTTTATTTTTTATACCAACTTTAGTCTGACTGCTTACGTAAAAAAGCCGGAATATCGAAGTAGTCACCTTTTTCTTTACTGTCGCTACCTTTTGCGCTTGCTGAACTAGAAGCTTGTTGTGGCTTCTGCTCTTGCACTTGTGGTGCAGGCGCTTCAGCTGGCTGCTCAGGCTCTGCAGCTGACGTTTGTGGTTGCGTAAAGCTTGGCACATACATGCTCGTTTGTGAGCTAGTTTGTGTTCCACCTACCGCATCTGAGCCTGAAGCTTGTCTAAAGCCATTGTCTACAATACCAAATTGCGGACGACGGTCACCACCTAAGCCCGTAGCAACCACGGTCACTCTTAGCTCTTCGCTCATTTCTGGGTCAATAACAGCACCCACTACCACAGTCGCGTTCTCTGACGCTAACGCTTTAACATGGTTACCAACGACCTCAAACTCTTCGATAGTAATGTCCATGCCTGCGGTGATATTAACTAAAATACCTTTCGCGCCAGTTAGGTCAACATCTTCTAAAAGCGGGCTAGAAATCGCGGCTTCCGCAGCTTCTTGTGCACGATCAGGACCTGTTGCCGAAGCTGTCCCCATCATTGCAGTACCCATTGCTGACATCACGGTTCTCACATCCGCAAAGTCAACGTTGATTAGACCTGAACGTGTGATCAACTCTGCAATACCTTGTACCGCGCCATAAAGCACGTCATTTGCTTTTGCGAAGGCATCTAGCAGTGTAGTCCCTTTACCAAGAACTTTAAGCAATTTGTTGTTTGGAATTGTAATAAGTGAATCTACAATTTCTGACAACTCAGCAATACCTTGCTCAGCCGCAGCCATGCGCTTTTTACCTTCAAGATCGAAAGGGCGCGTTACTACAGCCACAGTCAAAATACCTAGCTCTTTTGCAGCGCGTGCAACAACAGGTGCGGCACCGGTACCTGTACCGCCGCCCATACCAGCTGCGATAAATACCATGTCTGCGCCTTCAAGGCTGCTCTTGATGGTTTCTAGATCTTCTTCTGCTGCGCTGCGGCCCACTTCTGGGTTTGCGCCAGCTCCAAGACCTGAGGTGATCTGAGTCCCCAGCTGTACAGTAATATCCGCAGACGAACGACGTAACGCTTGTGCGTCCGTATTCGCTACGATAAAACGTACACCTTCAATTTCTTGGTTTACCATGTGTTCTACGGCGTTACCGCCGCCGCCACCGACACCGATGACTTTAATGACAGCTTCTTCGCTGTGCTGTTCCATAATATCAAACATCTTCACTCTCCGACTTGAGTATTAAAACTCGCCTTGGAACCATTTTGTAACACGGTTCCACCAACTCCCCTCTGCATCTACTTTCGACTTCTGTGCATTCATCGATTGTAGTGAACGGCCGTATTGTAACAAACCTACCGCCGTTGCATATGCAGGGTCATCCACATAATCTGTTAACCCCTTAATGCCAATTGGTTTCCCTATTCTTACTGGCATTTGGAATATATCTTCTGCGACTTCTTGTGCACCTTGCATCTTGGCACTACCACCAGTGATAACAAGACCTGCCGCAATTTGATCTTCAAAACCTGAGCGACGTAATTCTTCTTGCGCAAGCTCAAACAGTTCTCTAAATCTTGGTTCTACCACTTCAGACAAAGTATGACGAGACATTACCCGAGCAGGACGTCCACCAACACTTGGTACTTCGATGGTTTCTTCACTTGATGCCATTTGGCTCGACGCGAAGGCATATTGTACTTTCAGAGACTCGGCATGCGAAATAGGTGTTCTAAATATTTTTGCTATATCGCCAGTGACCTGATTACCCGCAACCGGGACCACGGCAGTATGACGCAGCGCCCCATTCACATAAATCGCAATATCCATGGTGCCACCACCAATATCTAATACCGCAACACCAAGCTCTTTTTCGTCTTCAGTCAACACCGAGTAACATGACGCCAAGGCGTTAAACGTTAATTGGTCTACCTGTAAACCACAGCGTTCAACACACTTTTCAATATTCTTTGCCATGTCATTCGAACACGTAATGATATGTGCTTTCGCTTCCATCCTTACGCCACTCATGCCTAGCGGGTTTTTGATCCCCTCTTGCATGTCGATGCTATATTCTTGCGGCAATGAGTGCAGCATTTTGCGTTCGGCAGACATAGGTACAGAACGTGCAATGTGAATAACATTGGCAATATCATCGTCTGTAACTTCAGCATTATTTATTGCCACCACGCCACTTTCGTTTTGACACTGAATATGTTTGCCTGAAATCCCTAAATAAACCGAGCTTATTCTACAATCAGCCATTAGCTCTGCTTCATCTACAGCGCGTTTAATAGACTCAGAAACGAGGTCTAAATCGTTTACCCCGCCCTTATCCATGCCGTGAGACTCTTGGCGTCCGACACCGACAATACTAAGTTGATTGTCCACAGTGATCTCCCCAACTGTGGCGACGACCTTTGATGTGCCAACATCTAATCCAATCACTAAGTTTCTTTCTGCCGACTTTGTCATGCTTCACTCTTGTTATTTTGTTGTTCTTGCTGCTCAGTAGGTTCTTTCCAACTCACTGCCAGTCCCGTGTCGTAGCGTAAATCAATGACATCGATTACTTTACCTTCAGGGCGTTCCATACGTGGATACACGTCAATAAAACGCTGTACTCGTTTGGCTTTATCTTCACGCCCTAAATTTAAGCGGATCCCATTGTCCAGCCATAGCTGCCAAGCAAATCGTTCTGAAAGCGCTAAACTTTCCAACGTAAACTGATTTACCGCCAACAAGGCTTTAAACTGCTTAAATGTTTGCCATGCTTCTTCAGCACTCCCTTCAGGGCCGTATAATTCAGGCAGCCCTTGCGGCAATTTGTTACTGCTCGCTTGGAATACTTCGCCATCATCATTGAGTAATGAATCGCTATTCCAATGCGCAACCGGCTTATGTTCCACTACATAGACTTGCAGCGTATCCGGCCATTGTTTTCTGACTGACACTGTCGCAATCCAAGGTAAAGACTTTACTGCCTTGTGGACTGCTTTTACATCAAGCTCAAAAAAACTATTTAAATCTGCGGTTTTAATTGCCGCCACAATGTCATCTTCATTGGTATAATGCGGTTTACCGAGCACTTTGAGTGTTTTTATTTGCGCATCATGATGTGCAACTAACCAATCACTTACCCAGTATGTTCCTCTTACCAATGTAAAAATCACCACAAAGAAGAAGCCAAGTCCCCAAAAAAGGGGCCAGTTCACTCTTGAACCGATCAGCTTCAACCCTGCCAAAAATGCTCGCATATTAAAGCGTTTGCTCCAAAATGCGAACAACTAATTGTTCAAAACTTACACCCGTTGCTTTTGCTGCCCTCGGTACCAACGACTTTTCGGTCATACCAGGTACGGTATTTACTTCGAGTAGATAGAAATGACCATGCTCATCTTGCATGGCGTCAACACGTCCCCAACCAGTGGCACCAACCAATTCAAAAGCGTGCTTTGCCATCACTTGTAATTGCTCAGTGTGTGCAGCGCTAATATCCGCCGGACAATAATACTCAGTACTGTTGACTTGGTATTTGGCTTCATAATCGTAAAAACCACGAGGCGTACGCATTTCAATAACAGGCAATGCCTCTTTACCAAGCATAGACACGGTAAACTCGCGTCCAGTGATCCATTGTTCAACGAGAACTTGATCGTCAAACTTAAAGGCATTATTTAATGCCGCAGTCAGGGTTTCCTCGCTGTCTGCCTGAGCCATACCTATGCTTGAGCCTTCGTGACTTGGCTTTACCATGACTTTGCCAAACTCAGCGATTAGCGCCTTAGCATCAAAACCCGTCTCTTTGCTTACGACAGCATAAGGTGCCGTACTTAACTTGGCAGACTGAAATAGATGCTTACAACGGACTTTATCCATTGCAAGCGCACTACCAAGTACACCGCTTCCTGTATATGGTATCCCCATAAACTCAAGCGCACCTTGAATAGTGCCATCTTCACCGCCACGGCCATGTAGTGCAATGAATACGCGATCCACACCAAGGTCTTTAAGTTGCCATAAATTACGTTCTGCTGGATCAAAAGCAATCGCATCTACACCCTGATTAACGAAGGCATTTAACACTGCATTACCAGACTTTAGCGACACCTCTCGCTCCGCTGAACTACCACCAAGTAATACGGCTACTTTTCCAAACTGACTACTCATAATTCACTCTGTTTTAATTGCGCTATCGATAGCCCGGTTGCGGCTAACTGCTTCACGATTTGACCTATATTGCCAGCCCCTTGCGTCAACACTAAGTCACCATCTGCCATGGTGCTTGCCAACACTTTCGCCAATTCACCATGGTCACTGATATGGATAGGCTCGACGCCACGTTGACGGAGACTACGGCACAAACTTTTACTATCCGCACCAACGATGGGCGCTTCACCGGCACTATATACATCTAACAGCAGTAGTTTATCAACATCGCAAAGCACTTTTACGAAATCTTCATATAAATCGCGTGTTCGACTATAGCGATGTGGCTGATAAATCATAACCAAACGCTTATCAGGCCAACCAGATTTAGCTGCTTTTATCGTCATCGCAACCTCAGACGGATGGTGGCCATAATCATCAACCAACATCACCTCACCCACTTCATTATTGAATGAGCCGTAATGCTGGAAGCGACGTCCTACCCCTTCAAAATTGGCTAGCGCCTGATAAATCGCTTCGTTTTCAATATTGTGATCTTTTGCAACCGCAATAGATGCCAGCGCGTTCAATGCATTGTGCTTACCTGGCATATTTAGTGTCACTTCAAGTAACTCACCGTCTTTGGTTCTGACTTTAAAGTGTGATTCACTTTGTGTTTGCTTGAAGTCCAGTAACTGATAATCCGCATCGTTAGCCTCACCGTACGTGATGGTCGGCCTTGCAAAGCGTGGCAATAATTCTCTCACGACTGGCGAATCGATACACACCACCGCCAGACCATAAAATGGTAAGTTATGGATAAACTCGATGTAGGTGTCTTTCATTTTTTCGAAGTCACCGTCGTAAGTATCCATGTGGTCTTCTTCGATATTTGTTACCACCGACACCATCGGCTGCAAATGCAAAAACGACGCATCGCTCTCGTCCGCTTCTGCGATAAGGTATTCACTGCTGCCGACTTTGGCATTACTGCCAGCACTATTGAGCAAGCCACCAATAATAAAGGTTGGATCCAGCTCAGCCCGCGCAAAAATACTCGCGATCAGGCTCGTCGTTGTGGTCTTACCATGTGTTCCTGCCACCGCAATCCCGTGACGAAAGCGCATCAACTCGGCGAGCATTTCGGCGCGACGAACGATTGGCGTACGGTTTGCCTTCGCCGCTTGGATCTCTGGGTTTTGGTCGTTGATGGCACTCGATACCACAACCACATCAGCCATTTTTACATTTTCAGCTTGGTGGCCGATAAAGATCTCGGCGCCCATATTTGTTAATCGCTCTGTCATCGTACTTTTAGCAATATCTGAGCCTGTAATTCGGTAACCTTCAAAGGCCAGCACTTCTGCAATCCCACCCATACCAGCACCACCAATCCCGATAAAGTGGATGGTGTTGATACGTCGCATTGCTCTTCTGCTTGAAGCTTCCATTTTATATCCTAGTTCGATAATTCTGTACAAATTTGGGCAACTTTCGCTGTTGCCTCCGACTTACCGCATTGTCTCGCTTTTGCTGCCATGGTCGCAATTTTTTGCGGCTCAATAACAAGTGGCTGCAGTGTAGTTGCTAGCATTTCTGGCGTCAGTGCAGTTTGCTGCAATATAAAAGCTGCCCCAGCCGACACTAAAAATTGCGCGTTAGCCGTCTGGTGATCGTCAACGGCATGTGGGAAAGGCACAAAAATCGCCGTTTTCCCAGCTGCGGCTATCTCACTCACAGTAAGCGCACCGGCACGGCAAATAACAAGGTCGGCCCAAGCGTATGCGGCATCCATATCATGAATGAACTCGCTGACCTCAGCATTAATGCCTGCACTTTCATATCGTTGTTGTGTATCGTCTTGGTTATGTTTACCGCTTTGATGACGAATATTTAATCCGATACTGGCCACCTGTTCCTGAAGTAACTTGAGTCCTTCTGGCACGGTTTCATTCAGTGCTTTTGCTCCCAATGAACCACCGACAATTAATAGATTTAACGGCACTGAAACCGGTTTATCGCTAATCTCAGCAACACTTGCACGTACCGGATTCCCCACAACCTGAGCGAGCTTTTCACTGAATGCGCCGGGAAAACCAGCCAGTACGCGACTTGCAATTTTCGCCAGCAACTTATTGCTCATACCCGCAACCGCATTTTGCTCATGGATCACCAAAGGGATCCCAAGCAGTTTCGCAGCAACACCTACAGGACCTGTTACATAACCGCCCATGGCTAACACCACATCAGGTTTACGCTGTTGTAAAATACGCTTTGCTGCAAGTACCGCTTTTAAAACCATAAATGGCGCAGTTAGTAATCGTTTGACTCCGTTACCACGTACGCCTTTCATGGCAATAAAATCAATTTCAAAACCGTAACGCGGCACCACATCCGCTTCCATTCTGTCCGCAGTGCCAACCCAGCTCACTTGCCAAGCCTGCGCTTGTAAAAATTGTGCCACTGCAATACCTGGAAAAATATGTCCACCTGTACCGCCCGCGACCACTAGAAGACGTTTTGTCATCGTCTACCTCCACGGGATGTTGCCTGCCTTGTCGACATTTTTGTCTCAAAATCTATACGTTGTAGAATGCCCGCCGCAATTGTCATCACCCAAAGGCTAGAGCCACCGTAAGAAACAAATGGCAGTGTTAAACCTTTAGTGGGTAAAATGCCAGCGCTCGCACCAATATTAACGACTGCCTGAAAGGCAAACCAAATACCAATGCCCAAGGCAAAATACCCTTCGTATTCTTTGCCTGCTTTAAGGGCCTTTTGCCCGATAAAAAGCGCTCGAGTAACCAATATTCCGAGTACAATAATTATGCTAAATACACCAATAAAGCCCAGTTCTTCCGCTATTACAGCAAAAATAAAGTCATTATGTGCTTCCGGCAAATACTGTAGCTTTTGTATGCTATTGCCCAAGCCTTGACCAAACCAGCCACCTTGGCCGTATGCCATTAATGATTGTACCAATTGATAACCAGCGCCAAATGGATCTTCCCAAGGGTTTAAAAAGCCCACGACACGCTTCATACGATATGGCTCAATGATGATAAGCAGTACCACCAAAGAGACACCAGTAAGCATTAAAGTAAAAAACTGCCAAAGCCTTGCACCGGCTAAAAACAACAGACCAACGGTCGTCACAAACATGACCACCACAGTACCTAAATCCGGCTGCATCAAAATTAAGAACGCATACACCGCAAACACAATCATTGGCTTAGCGAAACCTTTGATGTTTTCTTGTACTTCATCGCGTTTACGTACCAAGTAGCCGGCAATATAGCTGAAGAAAAATAGCTTAGATGCCTCCGCTACTTGCAAACCAAAAGGACCAAGCGGGATCCAGCGCCTTGCACCATTTACTTCGCGACCAATAATGAGTACCGCCACTAACAGTACCAAACCAAAAAGCAGCAAATATGGATTACTGCGTTTCCACCAAGTCATTGGCACACTCGTCGCAAACCAAAAGAGAATAAACGAGCCCACTAAAAAGATAACGTGGCGAATGGTAAAGTGAAAAGGGTTATCAAACAGTCGCTCGGCAACCGGCATAGAAGCACTTGTCACCATCACAAATCCCACTCCAATAAGCATGAGCATGCAGTACATCAAAGGTACGTCAAATAAGCTCTCGGACTGGCGAGGCGTTAGCGCCTCTTTGATATCAGCGACGTTAATCAAGCATGTTCCCCCACTAAACGGACGAACTCATCCCCACGCGCCATATAGTTTGGATACATATCTATGCTGGCACAGGCTGGTGCTAATAGCACAATATCACCATTGGTCGCTATCGTTTTTGCCGCCAACACGGCTTCTTCTAAATTGTTGACCTGATGGCTATTGCGCAGCAGTGGCATAAACTGTGCGCCGTCTTGTCCGAAACAAAATAGCGCTTTGCAATGCGTAGTGAGTGGTGTCTTGAGCGGTGAAAGGTCTGCCCCTTTCGCATCACCACCCACAATCAAAATAATGTTTTTTCGGCCTGAAGCCAAAGAATCAATAGCGGCGACCGTCGAGCCAACATTCGTTGCCTTTGAATCGTTGAAGTAACGAACCCCTGCAACATCGGCAACTAACTGACAACGATGAGGTAACCCCGTGAAACTCGCAAACGCGCTGGCAAATGCATGCATAGGCAATTGCATCGGCGCTAATAACGCTAATACCGCCAAGGCGTTAAATTGATTATGTCGCCCCACCATCGACAACGTTTTTACCGCTAGCAGTGGTGTTTGTTTGTGTGCGAAATGCGGCTCACCGTCAAAGGTCATTAAGTGATAATCCCCCTCAGTGAGGGATACACTGCTGCCTTGCCCATGCTGCGCAAAGGTATAATGATCTTCAGCATTAAAGACAATATGTTCAACATGCTGGTAAATACGTTGCTTCGCTTCGATATAAGCTTGAAAATCAGGATAGCGATCCATGTGATCTTCAGTAATATTGAGGATCATTGCCGACAAACAAGCCAAGCTATGCGTGGTTTCAAGCTGAAAACTAGACAGCTCGAGCACATAAACATCATGCGGCTGCTCTAACAACGACAGCACAGACGTGCCAATATTGCCGCCAAGCCCAACTTTTAAGCCTGCGGCTTTCAATACTTCTGTCGCGAGCGTAACAACGGTGGACTTACCGTTAGAGCCCGTAACGGCAATCACTGGACGGGTATTGAGGCGTGCAAATAGCTCGATATCGCCGATGACTTCAACGCCTTCGGCAATGGCTGCGGCAACGCTTTGTTCAAATAACGGGATCCCAGGGCTGATGATAATCAGATCCGTTTGCGCCAAAGCGGCATCAGCAAGATTGCCAAATACCGCTTCACATTCAGGTGCGTTGTGACTTAGCCAATCCGAGCCCGGAGGCACTGGACGACTATCAACCACTTTTGGATTAATACCGTGCGACAGCAGAAAACGCACAATCCCCTGTCCTGTGACTCCAAGTCCCAGTACCGTGACATGCTTTTTCTGTAATTGCTCAATATACGTCATTATCTAATCTTCAACGTCGCAAGACCGGCCAAAACCAAGATAATCGAGATGATCCAAAAACGGACTATCACGCGTGGCTCAGGCCATCCTTTTAATTCGTAATGATGGTGAATAGGGGCCATTCTAAAGATCCGCTGACCTCTGAGTTTGTAAGACCCTACCTGTAAAATCACGGATAATGCCTCCATCACAAATACACCACCCATAATGATCAGCACTAACTCTTGGCGTACTAAAATAGCGATGATCCCGAGTGCACCACCCAGCGCCAATGAACCAACATCGCCCATAAAGACTTGTGCCGGATAAGTGTTAAACCATAAGAAACCAAGGCCTGCGCCAACAATCGCCGTACATACCACAACCAATTCACTTGTGAGTGGCAAATGAGGAATATGAAGGTAGCTTGAGAAATTAGCGTTACCAGTCACGTATGCAATAATCGCGAGTGCTGAGGCAACCAAAATGGTCGGAACAATGGCGAGTCCATCCAAACCATCAGTCAGGTTAACTGCGTTTGACGTACCCACAATCACAAAGTAGCTCATGACCAAATAGAACAAACCAAGTTGTGGTAATACATCTTTCAAAAATGGCACGACTAACGTGGTTTCCGCAGCGCTGGTGGACGTAAAGTACAAAAATGCCGCCGTAGATATCGCAATAACCGACTGCCAGAAGTACTTCCAACGTGCAATTAGGCCTTTACTGTCTTTTCTGATCACCTTGCGGTAATCATCCACGAACCCAACAATACCTAAGCTGCCAATGACAAATAACGTCACCCATACATATTTGTTGCTAAGGTCGCCCCACAGTAGCGTACTGGTAAAGATCGCAGCCAGAATTAACAGTCCACCCATGGTTGGCGTACCCGACTTAGACAAGTGCGATTCAGGGCCATCATCACGTACGGTCTGACCAATTTGCATACGTTGTAATGCAGCAATAAGTTTAGGGCCAAAATACAACGAAATCATTAAGGCCGTTAAAATGCCTAAAATCGCCCTCAGCGTAAGGTAAGAAAATACGTTAAACCCAGAATAATATTGGGTAAGATACTCGGCTAGCCAAACTAACATGATACTTCTCCTGTCTCGCTATCCGACTGGCCAGCGTTTACTAATTCTTCAACGAGCAGTTCCATCCGCGCACTACGTGATCCTTTAACGATAACGGTGCATTGCCCTGATTGCTCGGCCAATACAACCCGTAACGCCTTCATTAAATTCTCGCGAGTCGAGAAATGACGATTTGGCTTTTCAAATACATTGCTTGCGCTGCTACTCAGCACCCCCAATGAAAACAATTCATCAATGCCTTGCTGCTTAGCATACTCGCCGACTTCACGGTGATATTCGCGGGCATCTTCACCCAGTTCTGCCATATCACCCAACGCCAATACTTTATAGCCAGACATAGATGCCAGTAAATCAATCGCCGCGTTGACAGATTTCACATTCGCATTATAGGTGTCATCGACGACACGCAGCGTGTCCGAGACTTGGATCATGTTGACACGGCCCTTTACTTCAGCCATTTGTTCAAGACCCGTTGCCACCTCACTTAAGCTTGCGCCCAGTTCAGTTGTCAATGCTGCCGCAATCAACGCATTGCCAACGTTGTGCTGGCCACTAAGCGGTAAACTAATGGTGGTACGCTCTTCACCTTGGCATAGCGTGAAGGTAGGGCGAGCTAGCTCATCCAACTCAATTGCCTCCACCCAAATATCAAGCTGAGCATTTAAGCTATAACGTTTCACTTTAGAAACAGCTAAGCTTTCCTGCCACATCTGAGCATAATCACTATCCGCATTGATGACTGCGACACCGTCAGCTTTGAGGCCTGAGAAAATCTCACCTTTCGCTTTTCCTACGCCATCAATGGAACCAAACCCTTCGATGTGGGCTGGTGCGACGTTACATACTGTCGCTACGTCTGGACTTACTAATGCAGTGGTATAAGCAATTTCACCCAAGTGGTTAGCGCCGAGTTCTATCACCGCATATTCATCATCTTCACTTAAGCGCAATAGCGTCAACGGTACCCCGATGTCGTTATTAAAATTACCTTTCGTCGCAAGGACTTTGCCTTTTTGCGCCAAAATCGCCGCACACATTTCTTTCACTGTGGTTTTACCAACACTGCCGGTAATTGCAATGGTTTTAGGGGCAACGGTTTCAATTACTGCTCGGCCAATTTGGCCTAAAGCAATGCGCGTATCTGCAACAACAAACTGTGGTAAATCGATATCTTCATCGTGCTCAGAAACAATAGCTGCAATAGCACCTTGCGCTTTGGCCACATCCAAGAAGCGGTGGCCGTCAAAGTTAGGCCCTTTAAGTGCTAAAAATACCTCTCCAGACTGTATTGTTCTGGTATCAGTATTAATATTGGCGACTGCCAAATTCTCCCCGTCGTAAGGGGTTTTTAAGACTGCTGCAAGCCAAGAAAAATCCATCTTGATCATGCCTTTTCCCCTCGTAAAATCGCTGCAACGCATTGCCTATCACAAAAATCAATGCGCTCAGTACCTATAATTTGATAATCCTCGTGCCCTTTCCCCGCTATCAACACCACACTATTTTCATCAGCTAGGTCTATCGCGTGTTGAATGGCTAGCCCTCTATCAGGCTGGCAGACAGCATACTCAGGGTGGATGAGTCCTGCCTTAACGTCATCAATGATTAAATTGGGATCTTCACTTCGTGGATTATCGCTGGTGATCACCAGTTTATCTGCATATTTCTCTGCAGCTCGTGCCATTTCAGGACGCTTACCTTTATCTCTATCACCACCACAACCAAACACACAGATAAGATTGCCCGGTACATGTGCTCGCAAGGCTTGTAGTGCGAGTGCCAAAGCGTCTGGGGTATGAGCATAATCAACAATACACGTAGGTTTTTCAGGGGCACTAAATGGCTGCATACGGCCTGCAACTGGCGCAAGTTGGCTGCAAGCTTCGCTTAATGCTTCAAGACTTGCGCCTTGCAATAGTAAAGTCGCAATCGCAGCAGCTAAATTATAAAGATTAAACTCACCATACAGTGGCACACTGACTTCACATTCACCCCAGCTGGTTTTTAACGTCGCTGTTAAACCATTTGGATGTGCCGACACGGCATCAAAGAATACGTATTGTTGGTAGCTATTTTTTTCAGTCCAGCGACCGTAAACAACCACAGTGTCGTCGCCGAACTCAGCGGCCCAACTTGCACCTACTTCGTCGTCAATATTGATGACTTTGTGATTTGGCGCACAGCGAGTGAATAGCTGTTTCTTGGCTTCTGCATAGCTTTGCATATCACCGTGATAATCTAAGTGATCGCGCGTCAAATTGGTGAAAACAGCCACATCAAAGTCGCATTCGTCAACTCGACCTTGCACCAAGCCATGGGAAGAGACCTCCATCGCGACTTGATCATATTGTTGCTGTAAAAACGCTAAAATACGTTGTAAATCTACGTTTGACGGCGTGGTGTTTGCCAGCGGAATAAGGCTGTCTGGTTGACCATAACCAAGCGTACCTATCACAGCACCAGCACTACCGGTTAGGCTAGCTAAATTGGCAATCATCGCTGTCGTGGTAGATTTACCATTGGTGCCAGTAACGCCTGTGAGTTTGAGCTTTTTACTCGGGTATGCATAAAACTGCGCTGCAATTGCTGCCAACTTATCAGCAAGATTATCGATAAAAATCGCTTGCTCTGGTGCAACATTAAGCTCGCTTCCCGTTTCTGCAAGCACACATTTAGCGCCTTGCGCAACGGCACTGGCGGCATATTTAGCACCGTCTTGGGCATGACCTTGCAGTGCAACAAAACAATCACCCGGCTCAATCGCTCGACTGTCTATGCGTAGATGCTCAACCTCAACAGCGGCAATATTGACACCATAATCACTGAGTACCTGAGCCAGATCACGCATCGTTATCTGCTCCAGAAATATAAGCCACACGCTCTTTATCAGGTGCTACGTTTAGAATTCTCAGTGCATTAGACATAATTTCAGCAAAAGCAGGCCCTGCGGTTTGACCGCCATAGTAAACATCTCCCGCTGGTTCATTGACCATCACCACAACCGCAAGCCTTGGGTCACTTACCGGTGCAACGCCCGCAAAGTAACCAACGTACTCATCACCATAGCCACCCGCAACCGCTTTTTCTGAAGTACCTGTTTTACCTGCGGCACGGTATCCATCAACTTTTACGTTGTGGGCAGTACCACCACGTTCAAATACTGACTCCATCATCTCTACCACGGCATGTGTATCTTGCTCGCTAAAAATACGCTTGCCTTCAGGAATTTCATCTTGCTTCACAATAGTGAGTGGTCGCAAGATACCGCCGGCTCCAAACATGGCGTAAAGTCTCGCCATTTGTGCAGTGCTTACAGATACTGCGTAACCGTAAGAGAGTGTCGCAATTTCAAAGTTAGACCAACGGCGGTTTGGATAAAATAAGCCAGCGCTTTCACCAATCATGTTTGAGCCCGTTGGCTCACCAAAACCCACTTCTTGGTATAAATTGATAAAATACTCTTTTGGCAGCATTTGCGAGATCTTCGCAACTCCCATGTTACTGGAAATTTTAAGGATCTCTCTTAAGCTCAGCTCACCATTGTTGCGAGTATCTTTCACTAAGCCACCGCTTAAGTTCATCCAGCCCGGATAAGTATCTATCGTGTCTGTTGCCTTAACTGCACCATAATTTAAACCAGCCAATACCGCTAAAGGCTTTAAGGTTGAACCGGGTTCAAATAGGTCAGTCATAGCACGATTACGACGCTTATAAGGTGCAGCAGTACTTAGATCGTTAGGATTAAAGCTTGGGCTATTCACCAAAGCTAAAATCTCGCCAGTGTGTACATCAACAACTATCGCCGAACCAGAGGTAGCTTTATAGCTCAGTACCGCCGACTTTAACGCGCGATAGGCAATAGCCTGGATCCGTAAATCGATACTCAAGTAAACATCTTCTGGCTCAACACGCTGTTCTTCTGAAAGTACTTGTACTTCACGACCCTGCGCATCTTTACGAATGGTGCGTTTACCAGCCGTACCGGTTAATGCAGAGTCGAACATACGCTCAACGCCTTCTATACCTTTGCCATCAATATCGGTAACACCAATCATGTGCGCCGTTACTTCGCCGCTTGGGTAAAACCGTTTGGACTCGTCAAGCAAGTGCACGCCCGGCAGGCGCATTTGACGAATATAGTTGGCAACAACCGCTGTCACTTGACGCTTCAAATAGACAAAACGACGGCTTGGGTCTCCCCTAAGCCGTTCATCGACATTTTCTGGTTTAAGTCTGAGCACATCTGCAAGCTCTTTCCACCTGAGCTCATCATCGTACCAAGCTTGTTTCCGTATTTTCAGCTCAGCATCGTTTTGCTCTAACGCTTTATAATCTTCACCTTCTTTACGGGCTTTACGTAACACTTTTTTGGCAAGTGCCTTATCAATGGCAAGGGGATCAGCATAAACGCTCACAACCGGCACACTCACAGCCAGCTCTTTGCCATTGCGGTCGAAGATCATGCCTCGTTGGACATTGAGTTTCTCAACCCGTACAGTGCGCTTATCATTTTCTTCAATGGCCTTATCGGGCTCAATTACTTGCAAAAATGCAGCGCGTGCAACAAGCGTCATAAAAACGGTGAGCATTACGCCGCAAACTAGAGCAAAGCGCCAGGTGATAATAGATTGAGATTTTTGCTTTTGTTTATTCATGGCAGCACAATCACCTGTTCATCTTTACTGGTTGGGCGTTTCATCTCTAACTGCATCTTGGCTATCTCTTCAATCCTTGCATGCTGGGAGTAAAACTCTTCTTCTACAACGAGATATCGCCATTGTAGGTCTAGCTCATCGCGCTGTTGCAATAACTCATCCTGCTGTATCAATTGCTGGCGAGTTAAATGGGTAATTTGCACTACCGCGAGTGCAGAAATCAAAATCGTAAGTAGCAAGAATGCCGTCAACTTATTAGCAATGATGTAATAGCCTATTTCTACAAATAGATTCGGTTGACGTTGCTTACTTGCATTCATTAGAGTTTCTCCGCCACTCTTAATACTGAGCTTCGCGAGCGTGGATTTTGTGCAATCTCTGCATCGCTAGGCTTAATGGCTTTACCCACTGCCTTTAAGGTGAGATTTTGTTTAAGTTGTTCATCCGTTAAAGGCAGACCTCTGGGTATCGCCTCTCCCTTACTCTGCTTCTTGATAAACTGCTTTACAATGCGATCTTCTAGAGAATGAAACGAGATCACCACTAACCGACCACCAGGTTTTAACACCTCAAGTGACGCTTGCAATGCAGTCTGAATTTCTTCTAACTCGCTGTTAATATAAATACGAATGGCTTGGAAAGTACGAGTTGCGGGATGCTTGTGTTTGTCCTTGACAGGCACAGCTTCATCAATCAATTGCGCTAATTGCGCTGTGGTTGTAATCGCGGTGTGCTCACGTACTTCAATGACTTTACGAGCAATACGAGTGGCAAACTTTTCTTCGCCATACTTTTTGATCACGAATACCATTTCTTCAAGCTCTGCTTCAGCTAGCCACTGTGCAGCGCTGCGACCTGAATCAGGATCCATACGCATATCTAGTGGCCCGTCTTTCATAAAGCTAAAGCCACGGTCTGCATCATCAAGCTGAGGTGAAGACACACCAATGTCCAACAAAATGCCATCAACCTGACCTAAGATACCGGCTTGTTCCGCGACAGATTTAATTTGCGAGAAGCGGCTTCGCGCTATAGAGAAACGTGTATCATCAGCAAACTTTTCAGCCGCCTTAATCGCTTGAGGGTCTTGATCTATGGCTTGTAAACGCCCAGTCGACAATCTTTTGAGGATTTCACCTGAGTGCCCACCACGACCAAACGTCCCGTCGATATATATACCTTCAGGGTTAATTGCTAGGGCATCTAGGGTTTCGGTCATTAATACCGAAATATGCTTAAACTCTTCGCTCATTAATTTGTTTACCCCTACAAGGAAAAGTTTTCCAATTCAGGGCTTTCCTCAAAGTTTCCTGAGTGTTCAATTTCGGTATCTGCCTGCATTTGCTGATACCAGCGTTCTTCGTCCCAAATTTCAAATTTATTGAGTAACCCAACTAGCATGATCTTTTTGCCTAATTGCGCATGGGATCGCAATGAAGGCGCCAGTAAAATTCGGCCATTTTTGTCTAGTTGGTATTCTGTAGCATGACCTAGCAACATCCGCTGCCAACGTCTCACTCTGGGATTGGTATTAGAGATGCGACTTAGTTTGGTCTCAATTTCTAGCCATTCGGAGAGTGGGTAGAGCCACAAGCACGGTTCGTTGATCGCAATAGTACAAATAACAGTTCCCTGATCTTCGGACAGCAGCGGTTGACGGTACTTAGTCGGTACCGCAAAACGCCCTTTGTCATCCAAAGCTAGCGAACTTGCACCTCGAAACATGCGTGATCCTATTTCTAAGTTGGTTGATCCAGTTTGATCCACTAAAACCCACTTTTTACCACAGAAGAACAGTCTAGGGCTTGACAAGCACTTTTGTCAAGCTCAGTCGGTACCTTTAACGCCTTTGAAAGCCAGAAAAATCGCGGGATTTGTGGAAGATCATGAATTTTGTGGAAAAAAGTGGAGAGATGAAAAAATGCCATATTTTTTGGCCGGATAATCACGTCATACTTTCAAATTAGAAATTAAAAATTCCATTTGTTAACCCTTGCTTAAGGATGCTTTTGCAGCTGAATTATTTATGCAAATTAGCTTGGTTGTCCCTACTCGATTCGGTATCATTCGCGCTCTCTGATCAGCTCCATAGGTGGGATTATTCTGAAATCTTCAATACAGTTTCGATTTTATCGCTTACTCGTTCTACTGTGCTTGCCATGTCTGATCATTATTTTATTTCTATTATGTGAGCAACGTCAGCAGGCATTAACACAACAGTCACAACAGGCGCTGCATTACGCCAAACAAGTTGCGGCGATCCAGCAGGTAGAACTCGCAGATACAGAACAAGTGTTACAGCAACTGTCGACCCGTATTGATCACCTTACTGTAGAGCACGGTAAATGTCCGCCGCTGCTTTATCACGCGATGCTGCTCAGCCCCAACCTAGCTAACCTTGGCATAGTTGACGCTCAAGGGAACGTACTTTGTACTACGCATCAAGCAGATCAACGCGAGATCAATATCGCCGATCGTGGTTACTTTAAAACCGCAATGCGCACTGCCCAGTTTAGTATTGGTGAGTATCAAATTGACCGCAGCATGCAGCGTGCAACAGTCAACTTCGCGCTACCAATTTACGATGATCAGCAACAATTTTTATTTATGCTTGTTGCGGTGAAAGGCTTAACGCATTGGAGCCAGACCCTTGCAAAACTGCCTCTTCCTGTTGGTACTCGGGTAATGATTGCCGACGCTAAAGCGCAAATCATTGCGCAATATCCAGCAGCAAATGCAGAACTTGGCCGTGCTGTTAGCAGTTCTTGGCCAAGCGATTTAAGCACACAGGCGACGCTACTAAATACCCCAGAAGGCAATCGCTTGGTGTATGTAAAGCAATCACTCAATAACGGCAACCGAGCGTTACAAATCTACTTTAGTTTCGATTTTGAGTCCCAGTTGAGCAGCATAGACAAGCGTTTTGCGCTCTTTTTAGGGATCTTCTTTGTGCTTGTATGCATTTTGTTTTGGCAAACCCATTGGCAATTAAAACAACAGCTTTTAAAACCGCTTAGTGCACTCAAGCATGCTATTGCAAAGCTTGAATCGGGCAAGCAAGATCCCCGTTTTGATGCAACCAAAGTACCCAGTGAATTTGAGCATATCGCCGAGCGTTTTGCTCATATGGCACAAACACGCCTAGCCGCTGAAGACAATGCAAATCATAGACTTGCAGTTGTAAAAGCCTTGATTAATGCACTCCCCGATAGCTATGTGCGCTTAGATCAACAGGCTCAGATCTTATCTCGCTATGGTGATTATACCGATAAGGCACAAACGCTGAGAGAGTTGCTACCAGAACATATTTATAAGCGGATCCGAGCAGAACTTGCACTGCTAAACGATAAAACCTATGTGCAACTCGAGTTTTCTCCAACCAGCAATCAAGTAGTTGAATGTCGCCTGTGCGCCATTGAATCCCATCCTCAGGCGTTGCTGATTTTCCGTGATATTAGTCAACGTAAGCATCAAGAAGAGGCACTAAACCTTGCAGCATTGGTGTACAACAATAGTAGCGAGTGCATGATCATCACGGATGCTAATGGCTTTATCTTGGACGTCAACCTCGCCTTTACGCGTGTAACTGGTTACTCACGCTCAGAGGTGCTGGGTAAGTCCACTGCCATGTTAGGATCGGGTCAACACGACCGTAGCTTTTACGAATTAATGTGGCAGCAGCTTAACGAACACGGCCGTTGGCAAGGTGAGATTGTCAACCGTAAGAAAAATGGCGAGCTTTACACCGAATGGCTAACTATTGATAGCGTTTATGATAGCAACCGTGAGATCTATCGCCGTGTCGCGATCTTCACCGATATTACCGAAGTTAAGCGTAAAGATGCGCTGATCTGGAAACAAGCACATTTTGATGAATTAACCGATCTTCACAACCGCGTAGGACTTAAAAAGCACTTAAAAAAGCAGGTTGCCAGCGGACAACAACAAACCGCCGTGCTGTTACTCGATCTCGACAATTTCAAAGATATTAACGACACTTTAGGCCATTATTACGGCGACTTACTCTTAAAGTTAGTCGCGCAACGTTTAAAGAGTATGGCTCCGCATGCGTTTTTATCTCGCATTGGAGGTGATGAGTTTGTCTTTGTGTTGGAAGATGACGAACACAAAACAACATGCAAAGCATTGGCCTCCCAGATCCAATCTGCACTCAAACAACCGTTTGAGATCAAAGATGAGCAGTGCCATATCACAGCAAGTATGGGGATTGCCACTGCACCAACAGATGGTAATGGCGCAGAAGCCCTATTAAAGGCCGCCGATCAAGCAATGTATCGAGCAAAGCAACAAGGTCGCAATGGCTACGTGATTTTTGATGACACCTTACGCAAAGTCGCAGAATCTAGAATGCAAATGCTCAAAGGTATTCGTACTGCACTGCATAAAAATCAATTTGAAATGCATTACCAACCCATAGTGTCACTTGCAGATAATCGCGTTGCTAAAGCAGAGGCCTTGATCCGCTGGCGACACCCTGAGCAAGGCATGGTCAGCCCGGCTGAGTTTATTCCGTTAGCCGAAGAAACCCAGCTTATTCACCATATTGGAGATTTAGCCTTTGCGCAGTCTGTTGACACGTTGACGCAACTACAGCACTTAGGCCATACAACACAAATTAGCATCAATGTTTCACCGGTCCAATTTGCCGCTAAAAATTGCACCTTGGCAAGCTGGAGTGACAAACTCACGACGCTTGCGATCCCCCCTGAGCACTTGGTTTTAGAGGTCACTGAGGGAATGATGATGCACAATGATAGCCGCACAAAGCAACGTGTTGAACGCTTAAAGCAGCAAGGTTTTCAATTTGCGTTGGATGACTTTGGCACGGGTTACTCGTCACTTGCGTATCTAAAACAATTAGATTGTCACTTTGTGAAAATTGATAAGCGCTTCGTCGATGGCATCGCAACCAATGCAGACGATTTAACCCTGTGTGAAACCATTATTTTGATGGCCCACCGCCTTGGTTTAAAAGTCATCGCTGAAGGCGTTGAGACCGCGACTCAGCATCAGCTATTAAAACAGGCTGGATGTGATTTTGGTCAGGGTTATTACTATTCAAAGCCGCTACCACAACGCGAGTTTCTAACCTTAATGACAGAAAAAAGCCACATTGCTGTGGCTTAACTGAAGTTACTTAAATCTAGGTGCTTGGTTTATTCAGTTAAACCAAGCGCAGTCATCATTTTGTTTGCAACGTCCACATGGTGCTGCATGGTTGAGAACTGCTTAGTTACGCCTGCAGGACCGAAAGTATAAACCGGTACTGGCGCAGCCGTATGCGTACCAGTACCCCACACTACGCTTTGCTCTGAGGCAATCGCGCGAGCGATTTTTCCAGTGTAATCTTCTTTAGCGTATACATAGAAGTCACCGAAGTCCTCAAACGCAGGGATCATCGTTGCATCTTTGTCGTCATAAACACTTTGACCAACCTTCTCTGCATTATCTAGCGTCACCGTGTAAGCCGTCATATCTTCAATGGTCGCTTTCCAAGTTGGGCCCGATACATTTTCATAGGCTTCATCAGGCGCAGCTTCAGCAAGAATATCGAAGAAGGTGCCTGTTTGCGCGTAGAGCTTGTCTAGTTGCGCAAGTGGGCCAAAGTTAAACTTAGGATGATATTCTTTAGCAACACCATTTACATACATACCATCGCCAGATAGCGTTTGTGCTTCAGGACGCTCATGCTTTGAATAACTAAAGCCAAAACTACCCGTTTCATGGTCCGCAGTCACAACGACTAGCGTATCGTTACGGTCTTTTACCCACTCATGAACAGCTTCAACGGCTTCATCAAATTTAAGCAGCTCGTTTAGCATCCAACCTGCATCGTTTGCGTGACCCGCCCAGTCAATTTGACCACCTTCAATCATCAAGAAAAAGCCATCTTCATCTTTAGACAAGATATCAAGCGCTTTCACCGTCATTTCTTTTAATGAAGGCTGAGTACAGCTGTTGCTCTGTTGACAAGCTTTGTAAGCAATTGCGTCACTCATACCAGAGTTTGCGAATAGACCTAGTACTTTTTCGCCTTCAAAACTGCTTAATTGTGCTTTATCAAAAGCAAGGCCATAACCATGTTGCTCTTTTGCTTCAACAACTAGGTTAGTTTCATCTCCACGCTTTGAACTTTTATATACGCTACTAGGCATGCCAAGTGCATCAAGTTGTGCTTTTACTTCAGCATTGTCAGGCGTGCTCTTTGGTACAAATACGCGAGCGCCACCAGATAACATCACGTCAACGCTGCCAGAGCGAACTAATTGCTCAGCGATTTCAGCTTCGTATGAACGGTGCGGCATATGAGCAGCAAATGCTGCTGGCGTCGCATGCGTAATACGTGTATCTGAAACAAGACCCGTCGCTTTACCCGCGGCTTTGGCTTTTTCTAAGATAGTCGCTACTTTATTGCCATCGGCATCAAGGCCTATCATTTCTGAGCCTGCAGCAAGGCCGGTTGCTAATTGAGTTGCCGAACAAGCAGAGTCAGTCACTAGACTGCCAGTTGCGCCATGTGGTGCGTTCATGGAAAGACCTAAGTGGCCACCCGCAGCAAGTTTAGAAAGCGCAGTTTGATTGCCTTTGTTTTTATAAGTTGAGTTTGGCGCGCGCTGAGCATACTCTTCAAGTAAGCCAACTTGCTGTGGTCCCATACCGTCACCGATCATAAGGATCACATTTTTTACTTGTGTCACTTCTTGCACTGGTACTTCTTTGATGACTTCAACTTCTTTGATCACCTCAACGGTTTTTGTATCATCATCACACGCGGTAAGTAGAATTGCAGAGATAGCAACTGTAAGTAACTTTTTATTCATTGTACTGTTCCTGAAACGTAATATTTGTCTGTAAGGCGGGCACAGTCTAGGCGCGTTACATGACTTTTTTATTTCAACAAAGTGACAAAAAATATTTTATTTCACAATAAGTTACAATATAACAGTACAATTCAGATACGAAATCATACGCTATACCAATTGTTATTTAGAGTAATCACTCTCGACCAGAAGCACTGGTAAATAATTTAGAAATGGGTCGACTGGATAATCCAAATACAAAAATGCTGAGCAGCACTGTTGCCATCGCCACTTGAGTAATTTGCAAACCATTTGGCAACTCTTCGCTGAGTAGCATTAAGGTGAGCACCACCGAAGCCAACCCCTTGGGGCCAAACCAAGCTAACGTAAAGCGCTCTTTGGTTGTCAGTTCACCACCTAACAAGCAGAGGAATACCGGGATCAATCTAAACATGGCGGTTGCTAACACTGCGTACACCCAAACCTGCCATTGGGTAACGTTTAGCAGCACTACACTGGCCGACAAACCAAACACAATCCAGATCATAAAAGCCGCAAATTCGGCGAGATGCTCCCCTTCTTCGATAAGCTGATCTTTAAACTCATCACGATAATACTTATCAAACAGCAAACCGCTGACAAATGCAGCGATAAAACCGCTGCCATGCAGAGCTTGGGTTACCGAAAAAACTAAAAAAGCGATGCCAACAAAGAGAAAAGGGCTGGTTTTAGACGCAAAGTAATGATGTTGATAGGCGCGTTTAAGTAACCAAATGATCACCCCAGTCAGTAACCCCGCGACAACAAGTGCAATCCCCACTTCACGTATAAAAATCCAAGCAAATGATTCAGTCGTCGCTTGCATTCGCTCAGCTAATACTCCCAGTAAAAACAGAAATACCGGAATACATAGGCCATCATTCAAGCCACTTTCCACATTAATTGCCTCACGCAATCTGGTGGGCACGGACTTATCCTGAATGAAGGTTTTGCATAAAGTAGCATCAGTTGGGGTGATGATCACCGCAATTAAAAAGCAAGCCAACCAAGATAACTGAAACAGCTCATGGGCCACCCACGCGCCAAATACCATGGTTAATGGCAGCCCGAGTAATAATTTAACCGGTAACTGGAAGCTGTGAGATAACACCCGTAATCGCGTTTTTGCAGCATCGGAAAATAAATAAATCGCAAGTGTCAGCTCAATAATCGGCAACCAAGTTTGTAGGCCATTAATATCTACCGCTAAAGCTTGTTGCCCTCCTTCAATATTACCAAGCACAAAGCCTATCGCCCCGCCCGTTAGCACAAACCACATAGGTGCGGTGAGCTCCGCCCTATCTAGTTGTCGAGCTGTAATGCTATAGATAAAAAGAGAAAGTCCAATCGCCGCAATCAAAGCATAAATCACGTTGCCATTCCTTTACTGAAAACTTGCTGCTGATAACGCGAGTATGACAAATCTTATTCAGTTAAGCCAAACATCTAACAACATCCTCCTATCTCCTATAAAGCGAATTAAACAACAAAGAGCTGCAGGCACTAGTTAATTTTTCACCTTTGTGTCATCGGAATGTAAAAAACCGTCATTACTCTATCTGTAACAAACTGGACTAGACCAGAAATTCAACCCAAACTTTTGAGAAAAGAGCAATGAAAAAACTAACCCAAATCGCTGCTGCCGTGTTACTCGCCACCAGTCCCAGCTTATATGCTGCGACAGGTAAACTTGTTGGTGTTGTAAAAGACCCACAAAGTAATCTGTCTGGCGCCGTTATCTCGGTAAAAGGCCAAGATGTGTCCACTGTGTCTGATTATCGTGGTCGCTTTGAACTGCCAAAACTAGATGCTGGTCGCTACACCTTAGTCGTGAAATATATGGGTTATCAGGAAACTGAACTTCAGGTTGAAGTAACTGATGGCAAAGTCACTACATTGTCTCCAATCTTATTAAACCACCAACAAGCGATGGAAGAAGTAGTCACGGTTGGGCAAATCTTCCGTGGCGAAATGGCCGCAGCAAATAACCAAAAAAATGCCAGTAATATCAAAAGTATCATTTCTGCCGATGGGATTGGTAAATTACCAGATAGAAATGCCGCTGAAGCCGTGCAACGTATTCCAGGTGTGTCGATAGAGCGTGACCAAGGTGAAGGCCGCTTTGTTGCAGTGCGCGGTTTACCGTCACAATGGAGTTCGGCCAGCATCAACGGTAACCGCCTTCCAACCGCTGAAGAGGAAACCACCAGCCGCGCTACTGCGTTCGACTTTTTTCCAAGCGAATTGATTGAATTTGTGGAAGTGTCTAAAGCTATCACCCCTGACATGGAAGGCGATGCGATTGGCGGTAATGTTAATTTCGTGACCAAAAAAGGCGCTGATGATTTTATCCTCAAAACCAACTTCGCTGTGGGCCAAAATGAGCTAGCCGATGGCACAAACTATTCTGCCAATGTGGTGTATGGCGACCGTCTACTCGACGACAAGCTAGGTTTTATCATTAACGCCACAGCTTGGCAGCGTGATTGGGCAACCGATAACTATGAGCCGCGTCGAGGTAACGATGGCTTAGGCATTTACCGTTTAGAGCTGCGTGATTATACAGGAACCCGTGAAACTTATGGCTTAAATGGCTCGCTGGAATATCAACTTGAAAACGGCACGCTCAGCGCCAGCGCGCTATATGGCACACTGATTGATGATGAAACCCACTATAAGCACAGGCTGCGTTTTGATAAAGACCGTGCTGAGCTGCAGCATATTCGCAACGAACTCATCACCGAAATGCAAGGCTTTGAAATTGCGGGTGAACATGACTTTGGCTTTGATAAAACGCTCTCTTGGCAACTAGCCACGTACGAAAATGAGTTCCGCTATGGCGACAAACCCAACCGTGAAGACAACAGCTATTTTGTCGCCCGTTTTGATCAAAAAAATGTGGGATATGTTGGACTTGAAGACCGCGATACCGGTAAAAATTATGCCTACAACCAAGTAGACGGCGGCAGCGATCCTTGGAGCGCCATAAGTAATCACTTCCCCTCGGGCTTTACACTCGATCCAAGCAAAATGGGTTTGTCTTGGGTTGAGCTATACAAAGTCTACGTCAACGAAAAAGACAGATTGGTAGCCAATGCCGACTTTGACTGGCAATACAATAACCAGCTAGCCGTTAAATTTGGGGCAAAATACCGTGACAAAGTCCGTAAAGCTGACTTTGCCGACGAGTTTTACGCGTGGGACAGCGAACAATATGGTGCCGCGCCAACGCTTGCAGACTTTGCTCTAAGCGATCAACCCGGTCGCAGCGATTACTTAAGCGAAGCCAAGTTTGATTATCGCACGCAGTTGTCGCAGGTGGCTTCCACCGATGCTCTTGCTCAGTTTTGGACGCAAAATCGCAATAAGTTCAAGCTAGATGCGGGTGAATCAGCACTCATCAGCAACGGTGGAGCACTGGGCAGAAACTTTGATGTTGAAGAAACCCACACCTCGCTCTACAGTATGGCAACTTACCAAGCTAACGACAACTGGGAAGTATTAGGCGGCTTGCGAGTTACCCGAACCGATACCGAAGTGTCTGGCTACACCTATTTAGCCGACGAAAACAAAGTTGTTGATACCACCAACAGCAATGATTATTGGTCCATATTACCCGCACTACATGTTACCTATCGTGCCAATGACGATACCAATTATCGCCTCGCACTAACTCGCACCTTTGCCCGTCCTGATTTTGGTTCGTTAACACCAGGCGCAACTTACCTTGAGCAAGACAACCAGCTTAACTCAGGAAATCCAGCGCTCGACCCTACCTACTCAAATAACCTCGACTTGATGGTGGAACATTATTTTGACCGCGTTGGCTTGGTCTCTGCGGGGGTATTCTACAAAGATATCCAAGACCCAATCTTCCAAGCCACCAGCGTTGGCAATTACAACAACAAGCAAGGCGTGACCATCATCCGTCCTGAAAACGGCGATAGCGCTTGGCTTGCGGGCATTGAGCTGGCATTTAACCGCGACCTTGGTTTTATTTCTGACAGTTTGAGCAACTTTGGGGTAATGACCAATGCGACCTTTATGGATTCTGAAATGCAGATCCCAGAGCGCACAGAAAAAGTGGCCATTCCACGCCAGGCCAATGAGCTTTACAACTTTACGCTGTATTACGACGACACCCGTTTTGCAGCTCGAATAGCGCTTAATCATAAAGGTGCTTATATCGAAGAGCACGGCGGCGATAGCCAATCGGATAGCTACTATGGCGCCAATACCAGCGTCGACTTTACAACGTCATACCAACTTAACGAACAAACGTTAGTTTACCTAGAGCTAAGTAACCTCACCAATGAAGCATTGCAGTACTACCAAGGTGAGCGGGGTCGTCCATTACAGGTGGAATACTATGGTATCCGCGGCATGGTCGGCATTAACTACCAATTTTAATACCAATTCACTTGATTAAGCCGATTGGTGTACACCGGTTGACGGGCAATCCACAAAGGATTGCCCTCGAATTACCGAGGATCCTATGATGTTGCAGATCACCCTATTTAACGCCCGCCCACGCTGGCTAAAAGACGCCCAAGGTATCGGCTTTGTACTATTTGCCGCGACCAGTGCGTTTATGACTTACTTTTGTATGTACGCCTTTCGTAAGCCATTTTCGGTCAATACCTATGAAGCCTTTGATAACCCAAGCTGGGTTGTTAACTTTAAAATTGCCCTGATCCTTTCGCAAGTGTTTGGCTACCTATGCGCGAAATTTATCGGCGTTAAAGTGATTGCTGAAATGCAGCATCATTATCGCGGTCGTGCGATTTTGGCCATGATTTTAGCCGCCGAGCTCGCCCTGGTGCTATTTGCCATTACTCCTACGGGCTGGAATCTAGTTTGGCTGTTTGCCAATGGCCTCTCCCTTGGGATGATCTGGGGTTTGGTTTTTAGCTTTTTAGAAGGTCGTAAAACCACCGAAATCTTAGGTGCGGTACTCAGCGTGACTTTTATTCTTGCCTCTGGATTGGTCAGAACTGTGGGCAAATGGCTGGTGAGCGAACTCAATGTGCCAGAACTGTGGATGCCAGCGGCAACCGGAGCGATTTTTCTACCACTGCTTGTACTTAGCGTTGCTTGTCTTAATAGCATTCCTGAGCCTACACAAGAAGATGAACAATTACGACAAAAGCGCGCGCCAATGAATGGCAAAGCACGGCTAGCGTTTTTTAAACAGTATTGGTTTGGAATAACCGTACTGGTGCTTAGCTTTTTACTCTTTACCGGCTTTCGTGACTTTAGAGATAACTTCTCAGCCGAGATCTGGCAGGCCTTAGGGTATGGGCAAGAACCCGCGATTTTTGCTTATGCCGGGATCCGCATCGCCTTTATCGTACTCATTGCCCTTGCCGCATTGGTGTTAATTAAAAATAACCGCATTGCATTTTTTGCCAACCATGGCTTTGTCTTACTCGGGGCTTTACTGCTGGCTGGCAGCACCTATTTATACCAAACCCAAAGTCTCGATCCTAAAACTTGGATGGTACTGCTGGGGGCTGGTCTTTATATCAGTTATATCCCCTATAACTGCTTTTTGTTTGACCGCATGATCTCAGCGGTTGGCTCGACTGCGAACGCCGGTTTTTTGATTTATCTGGCGGATTCGGCGGGCTACATCGGCTCAGTGGGCATTTTGCTCTATAAAACTTTTGCCACACCTGAGCTCAGCTGGCTGCACTTTTTTACCATGGCCTGCTACTGGGTAGCGTTTATCGCAAGCGCCCTCGTAGTGAGTTCAATTATTTATTTTGCCGTGAAATTAAAGCGACCACGTAAGGCGTCAACGCAAGTACGCACCACGGCACTTTCATCACATATTTCCTAGTTAGGAGTCTTAGCAACATGAAACACATTGAAGCGTTAATTTTGGATTGGGCTGGTACTGTGGTCGACTATGGTTCGATTGCCCCTACCAGTATTTTTGTTGAAGCATTTAAGCAAGCGTATCAATTTGATATTTCCTTGGCTGAAGCGCGCGGTCCGATGGGAATGGGCAAATGGGATCACATTAATACTTTGCTACAAACGGACAGTGTCCGCACCCGCTGGATAACGCAATTTGGTCAGGCACCGAGTACGGCAGATGTTGACCATATTTATAAAACCTTTATGCCGCTCCAACAAGCAAAAGTCGCCGACCGAGCTGCCCCCATTCCGGGCGTGCTTGCGGTGATCAAACGATTACAACAACAAGGCGTTAAGATTGGCAGTTGTTCTGGGTATCCCAAGCCTGTGATGGACGTACTAGTGCCAGCCGCTGCCGATTATGGTTATCAGCCAGATTGTGTGGTTGCCAGTGATGAATGTGCGGCTGGCTCTCGCCCAGGCCCCTGGATGGCGTTAGAAAACGTGCAAAGACTTGGCATTAATCGCGTGTCTGGGTGCGTAAAAGTCGATGATTCCGCGCCGGGAATTAGCGAGGGATTAAATGCCGGAATGTGGACCGTTGGACTTGCTTTAACGGGTAATGCGGTGGGACTTAGCGAAGAAGAATGGACTTCGCTCGGTCACGAAGAGCAAAGTACACGTTCCCTTAGTGCTTATCAGCAACTTGGCGAGGCCGGTGCGCACTATGTGATTGATTCACTAGCCGACATCGAAATGGTCTTGGTGGATATTTCTGCTCGTATCGCCCGTGGAGAGCGCCCGTAATGCGTTTTCAGCCTTTTTGGTTTGATGAAGCAATCACTCAAGCCGATATTGAAGCCGCAGCCAGCGCGCCGCCTCATGGCGCGTTGGATACCCAAGTTTGTATCATAGGTGGCGGCTTTACTGGCCTTTGGACAGCCATAACGCTGAAAAAGCAAAAACCTGAGTTGAATATCGCCATTATTGAAAAAGACCTCTGTGGACAAGGTGCTTCGGGTCGAAATGGCGGTGCCATGCTGACATGGTCGACTAAGTTTGCCAGTTTAATTAAAGAGTTTGGCTTAGAACAAGCCTGCTTTTTAGTGCGCCAGTCTGAGCAGGCCGTTCATGATATTAAAGCCTTTACCAGTAAACACGAGATTGAATGTGATTGCCGCGTTGATGGTACTTACTATACGGCTTCAAATCTCAGCCAGCGCAATGCCTTTGGCCCCATTACCACCCTACTTGAGCAACACCAACTTAATGCGTGGCAAACACTGGATAAAGCGCAGTTGCAAGCAACCGGCTCTAATGCCAACCTTGCTGGAATTTACTCCCCCCATGCCGGTAGTGTTCAACCCGCCAAGCTTGTGCGTGGACTGATGAAGGTGGCAAAAAAACTTGGGGTCAAAGTATTTGAACACACCCGCTACCTAAAGCACCAAGGCCAAGACACACTCACCATTACCACAGACAAAGGCGAGATCAGAGCCAATCAGCTAGTATTTGCGGTTAACGCTTGGCTGCCAAGCTTATTGCCGCAGTTTTCTCGCAGTGTGGTGTTGGTTTCGAGCGATATGGCGATCACTACACCAGCGCCTGAAAAGCTTGCGGCAATGAGACTGAACCACGGCGCTCCGGTGATTGATGCACGTATTTTTGTGAATTATTACCGCACCACCTCAAGCGGTCGATTAATGCTTGGCAAAGGCGGAAATTATTTTAGTTTCAATAACCAAGTGAGAGACACCTTTCACCGTGCTAGCCGTTATCAAGCGATTCTTGAACGCTCATTTAGCCATTTTTTTGCACATCACCAGCTCGAGATAGACAGAACCTGGACCGGCCCCTCAGACCGAAGTGTCTCTGGCATGCCTTTCTTTGGTCATTTAAATGGTCAAGCTAATGTGTTTTATGGCAGTGGTTACTCGGGTAACGGCGTGGTGCAATCCTATTTAGGTGGACAAATCTTAGCAAGCCTTCTGCTTAATCAACATAACGACTGGCGTCACTGCGCCTTGGTCAACCAAACGCTTAAACAGTTTCCCGTCGAGCCACTTCGCACCGCGGGGGCCTTATTGGTGAGAAATGCCATTCGCCGTAAAGAAAGCGCTGAGGATAACAACACGCCACCGCATAAACTCGATGTTTGGCTAAGCAAGCTTAGTGGCAGCGCAGCAAAATTAGATCCGAACGTGAAGCAGGAGTATATAAAGTGAATGCCATCGCACAAATAAAACAGCTATTCGAGCAATATGGTCACGCCACCTATGACGAGGCATGTAGCCAAATTTACCATGCCGAGCAATGCGCTACCCTCGCGAAAGAAAATGGTTATGATCAAGCGACCCAAATCGCTGCATTTTTACATGATATTGGCCATTTTGTTGCTCAGTCTCAGAATAACCCCGACTTTACCCCACAAGGGTATAGCAATCATGGCGATTTAGGGGCGGATCATTTGACTCAACTTGGTTTTGATCACGCGGTGACAATGCTAGTACGCAAACACGTAGATGCGAAACGCTATCTGGTGAGTATGGATGAGGAGTATTACCAAACGCTCTCTCCTGCCAGCCAATTAACGCTAACAAGACAAGGCGGAAAGATGAGCAGCGAAGAACTTGCGGCATTCTCCAAGCTACCTGAATTGGACGCCATTATCGCGCTGCGTCGTTTTGATGATTTAGGGAAAGATCCGAGTTTAGCCGTTTTGCCGAGTAGCTATTGGTTTAGCCAGATAGAAGCCTATCTGGCGAGTTAGGCCAATCTGAGTTTACAAGTCTATTTATCCTGTCATAAAACGATAGTAAGCTTGTCACAAAAGGTTTTATCGACTCAATTATGCTGCTTTATCAACGTATTCGAAACCATATTCAAGCGCTGCTCGCCGCTGGCAGCATGACGCCCGGCGCCAAGTTGCCTTCAGAGCGTGCGCTGCAAGAAACATTTAGCTCAACACGGATCACCGTCCGTGAAGCCCTAGCACGACTAGAAGCCGAAGGACTTATCTTTAGCCAAAAGCGCCGCGGCTGGTTTGTCACACCGGAAAAGCTCAAATGGCATCCAGCTAAAAAAGTAAACTTTAACCACCTTGCCATTGAACAAGGCTTTACACCAACAACTCAAGTAGTGGCAATTAATGCCCCTTCCACAGAGCCTGAGTTTAGCCACTCTCATTTTAACGGCCAGCCTGTATATGAATTAACCCGAGTACGCGCGTTAGATGGTCGGGCAATGATGATGGAACAGATCTATTGTGCAGCCGAACGTTTTGCCGACTTACACAGCCAACCGCTGGATGGTTCAATCACACAAGTGATGTCGACCCATTACCAAGTTGACGTCAGCTTTGAACAGTGTGTAATAAGCGTCACCGTACTACCCGATGATGTTGCCGACAAATTAGAAAAGAACAGCGGCGCACCTTGCTTAAAGGTACTGCGCGCCCGCTATGACGCCGAGCAAGCATTAGTGGATTACAATATTGAATATTGGCTCCATGACGCCATAGAAATGATTGTTGAAGGCGTGTAACTCCCGTCCCCGTAGGTCGTGCTTTAGCACGACAACCTTTCCATTACCTGCGGCTGTCCTATTTTAGAAATAGCGCTAAGTTTAAATTTGGTACTCCGACATTTGACAACTGCAAGGAACATCAAGATGGCTAATTTTAATGAGCGACTTAAAGGCCTAGATCTAAGTCGAATAACACAGTTACACTTTCGCCACAATGATGTTTAAATGTGGGGGTTTGATTGATAAAGTCAGTTGCGAATAACCCTCAATAGAAGACAAAATTGGAAATACGGAATTAGCTAATGAAAAAAGTGCATGAATGGATCATGGCTCCTCACATGATAGAAACGTCCTATGCATACCTCTTATCGTCCAAATTGATGTGGCAACACAATATAACTGTTTCAATTGTTCACGCAGCACTATCGTTAGAAATATTGTTTAAAAGCTTTCATGCTGAAGTATCCGGTAATGAAGGGCAAATAAACGAAAAATATAAATTAAAAACTGATGGCATCCTAAAAGGTAAAGACAAACATGATTTATTGAGCCTCTATGATTCACTACCAACAGATATCAAGCGCTTGTTTGAAAGTGACTTTACTAGAGATATGCTTACAAAATACCGCAAAGTTTTTGTGGATAGTAGATATGTTTATGAGAGGGATGCTATTTCTGGGGGGTCAGATGCACTGGCGTCAATTGCTGATATGTTGATCAGGAAAACTGTTGAAATATATAGACAGCGTGGGTGCGATGATATATGGATAACTCAATACCCTAATGTTTAATTTATATTGGAATACGTACCATTGCTTACGCAGTGTTTATTACATACACCAGAGACTTTCCAGCTTCTGTCAGTACAGCGATGTTCTGCGATTTGGTATAACGTGACTTTTCTTAGTTTGCCTCCAGCTTTAATGAGTGCAGAATCATTTTATGGGAAGGTGACAGCCCAGATTAGGCCATCGTTAACACAATTGAAGATTCGCTACTCATTTATTTAGCTAAAGGGGTGTAACCCCCTTAACCCATCGCCGCGTAAAGCGTCTCCTACCCTAACAGCTTACCAGTATTTTGCTTCAGTAATAGTAATCGCCGCGTAAAGTGCCTCCCACCCTAACGGTTTACCAATACTTTGCTTCGGCAATACCCATCGCCGCGTAAAGCGCCTCCTGCCCTAACGGTTTACCAGTATTTTGCTTGTGCGATAGCTTCTAGTAGTCCGCTAATATCTGCGGCATACACTTCGCCAATATTACCGATCCTAAAGCAATCTGCGTTTGATACTTTGCCGGGGTAAATTACATATCCTTTTTGCTTCAATGCTTCATAAAAGCGCTTAAACTCATAGCTTTCGTCATTTGGTGAATAAAAAGAAGTGATAATAGGTGAATGCATGGCTTCTGGTAACAAGGCTTCAAAACCAAGGGCTTTCATGCCGCTAACGAGCTGTTTTTGATTTTCGCTGTAGCGCTTAAATCGCGCAGAAGCGCCTCCCTCTTGCGCCAATTCTTCCAGTGCTTTGGCAAAAGCCCTGACAACATGCGTTGGCGAGGTAAAACGCCATTTACCATGATGATTTTCCATGGTTTTCCACTGGGCGTGAAGATCCAGCGAGAGTGAACGTGCTTGTCCTTCAGAGGCAACCAGCAGCGCCGTTTTTGCGATCACAAAGCCAAAACCCGGAACACCTTGAATACACTTATTTGCTGAGCTAATGAGGATATCGATTTGCCACTCATGCATATCCATCTCAATGCCGCCAAAACTGCTCATGGCATCAAGGATCATTACTTTATTGTGATGTTTCGCAAGCTCAGCTACGCGCTTAGCCGGGTTCAGCATCCCCGTTGTGGTTTCGCAGTGTACCATTGCTACGTGGGTGATCTCAGGGTGTTGCTCAAGCGCTTGTGAGATCTGCTCCAGTTGTGGCAATTCGGTTTCAACAAAGTTGAGCGCTATTACATTAATATTTAGATAATTGGCTATCTCAATAATACGCGCACCATAAGCACCATTATTAATAACCAGTAAAGTGCCAGACTTAGGAATAAAAGTTCCAATAGCCGCCTCTACACTTGCTGTACCACTGCCCTGCATTAAGGTTGCGCTGTAGTCACTGCGATACTGCGGATCTGCAACCGCAATTTCACAAAGCTGCTTGCGAATAACTTGCACCACACCTTGGTTATATTCATCATCCCAAGTACACCAGTCTTGCAACATGGCTTCTTTCACGGTGTGAGAGGTACTGAGCGGGCCTGGTGTCAGGAGTAAATAATTGTTGTTCATAACTTGCCTTTAATCTGGTCTATACCAGAATATTTAACCGAGTTTAGGTGACAACGGCATGACAGTTTTATGAAACTAAGATTGATGTAGTAATGATGTTCAATGAAGCCTCGCCTTTACCCTAAATGGCAAAGGCGAAGAGAAGCAACAGAGGCTCTGGTTATTTATACCCATTTGGATTATTGCTTTGCCAGCGCCATGTATCTTGCATCATGGCATCCAGACCACGCTCTGCATGCCAGCCTAATTCAGATTTGGCTTTTTCAGGCGCAGCGTAACAGGCGGCAATGTCGCCATCGCGACGTGGTTTAATGTCATAGGGTATAGCTTTGCCCGCTGCCTTTTCAAACGCGGTAACCATCTCTAGTACCGAGTAACCATTGCCGGTACCTAAGTTATAGATATGTGTGCCTGTTGCTACTGCGATTTTCTCAAGTGCTTTTAAATGGCCAATAGCAAGGTCAACCACGTGAATGTAATCTCTCACGCCTGTGCCGTCTTTGGTGTCATAGTCGTCGCCAAAGACGCCTAAACTCGCCAGTTTACCAACAGCAACCTGTGAGATGTAGGGCAGTAAGTTATTGGGAATACCATTTGGGTCTTCACCAATTAGCCCCGACTCGTGTGCACCAACCGGATTAAAGTAACGCAAAATAGCAAAGGCCCAACGCGGGTCTGATTTAGCGACATCCTGTAGTAGCATTTCAACCATCAGCTTTGACGTACCATAAGGATTGGTTGTGCCACCAACAGGGAAATCTTCACGAATAGGAAGGCTGGCAGGATCTCCATATACCGTCGCTGACGAGCTAAAAACTAGCTTAAATACATTGGCGTCACGCATTGCATCAAGGAGCGTCAACGTGCCTTGGACGTTGTTTTGATAATACTCGATTGGCTTTTGAACCGACTCTCCAACGGCTTTTAAACCGGCAAAGTGGATCACTTCTTCAATATCATATTGCGCGAATACACTATCAAGAAATGCCTTATCAAGAATATCACCTTGATGAAATGCGGCTTCCTTTCCTACTATCTCAGCGACTCTATGTAATGAAGTCTGCTGAGAATTGCTTAGATTATCTACGACCACTACCTTTTTGCCTTGTTGTAGCAGCTCTAATACAGTGTGAGAGCCAATATAGCCTGCACCACCTGTTACGAGAATCGTCATATCTATTCCTATGGTTGTTGTCTATGCATTGCGTTTAACATGCAATTTAATATATCGCTATCAGTCTTCGCTGTGGCATACAAATGCCAGCTTGTTATCAAAAAAGCTCAAGCGAGAGATCGAAGTCTGACAGTAACTTCTTAAGTTTCTTAATAAGTGGACTTTTTTAGGCGCATTTAAATCCCGGTAATAAATCTTGTTATCCAATGAGTACGCCACTTTATTATCATCCAACCAGGTATAATCTTGCACCTGACTGGGAAGAGCAAAAAATCGCTGAATATGATCGCTCTCTCTGTGGTAGGTTGCGAACCACATCAAGCCATTGACTTGATAAGTAAAAGCAAACACGTCACGCGCACGGTTGTAAGACAAAGTTCGACCAATATCTTCGGCAAGAATTTGTGGTAAATGACCGTTAATATCTGTGTACTGTAAGGTATGCGGAGCACTTTCAGTCGCACCTAAAATAAACATAATCAGATCTTGATTGCTCCCCCAAGCATGATACCCCACAGGTTCAATATGCTCAAAAACACGACTTGGTTTTGTCGCCTGATCAAACGGATAAAACCACAGTTTTTGCTTACCGGATCCCTCAACCACAATCGTCGTTAACCCTTCCCCATTCGGATGCAGTGTGGGTGAATATTCGGAGACAGGGGATTGCGTGAGGTTGGTTGTGTTTTGGCTTTGAAAGTCGTAAAAAAACAGATCCGTTTGGCTATTGCCATCAGCGCTTACTTCCGCGGTATAGTAAACCCCAGAATCAGTCACTAGTGGTTGATTAAAATATGCGGTGTTTTCGGTAATTGGTTTAGCACTGAAATGTTCACCTAATTCAGCTAGCCATATTTGGCTTTTGGGCATGGCTGAATAAGCCGGTAAACAGGACGCGAAAGCGAATAGACAAACTGCGAGCTTCACACGCATTGAAATGGGCATGGACGTTCCTTTGATTTTTCATTGTAGTTATATCACCCTGCTATGATACCCAACACTCGCCCTCAAGCAAAGCTTGCCAAAAACTTTGCTTCGCGTAACATCGAATTAACGGATGATGAAAGCTAAGGCAGATTTATGTCAGACAAACACCCTATTATCGCCATTACTGGTAGTTCAGGCGCAGGCACTACAACAACGACAAGCGCGATAAAACACATATTCCGCAGTCTTAATACCAAAGCCGCCTATGTCGAAGGCGATAGCTTTCATCGCTACACTCGCCCTGAAATGGATAAATTGCGTCGCGAAGCGCTGCAAGAAGGTAAGCACATTAGCTACTTTGGTGAAGAAGCCAATGACTTCGGCGCATTAGAAAGCCTGTTCAAAAGCTATGGCGAAACCGGCAATGGCAAAGTCCGTCGCTACCTTCATACGTTTGACGATGCCGTGCCATTCAATCAGCTACCGGGCACTTTTACTCCTTATCAAGAACTGGAACAAAACACCGATATGCTGTTTTATGAGGGGCTGCACGGCGGTGTCGTGACCCCCGAATATGATGTGGCCAGCAATGTTGATTTATTGATTGGCATGGTGCCTATCATCAACCTTGAATGGATCCAAAAGCTCATTCGCGATACCAATGAGCGCGGCCACTCCAAAGAAGCGGTCATGACGTCAATTGTGCGCTCAATGGATGACTACATTAATCACATTACTCCCCAGTTTTCTCGCACGCATATTAACTTTCAACGCGTGCCTACCGTAGATACTTCTAACCCATTTAGTGCTAAAGACATACCATCATTAGACGAAAGCTTTGTGGTTATCCGCTTTCGTGGCATCGAAGATGTTAATTTCCCTTACTACTTACAAATGATCGAAGGCAGCTTTATGTCTCGTGTAAACACGTTAGTTGTGCCGGGCGGGAAAATGGGGCTGGCAATGGAGTTAGTACTGACTCCACTTATCAAAGAATTATTAGTAAAGAAACGCGCCCTTGAGAATATGGCACCAGTCGATTTACCGATTTAACCCAGCTTATGTTTTGATTAGGAATAATAGCTTCCTTGCATCGCTCCATATCACACTTTACACTGACGCCTTTTAGGGCATCACGAGTAGTTGTTATATGGACGTGCTTACCATTTTAGTGGGGTCTAAAAACCCAGTAAAAATCAATGCTGCAAAAACCATCTTTGCGCAGTACTTTCCCAATGCAAAAATTGACTGTCAGGGTATCTCAGCGCCGAGTCTCGTTGCGGATCAGCCTTTAGGTGAACAAGCCACCCGCGAAGGCGCAGAGAATCGTGTTACTTACTTACAGCAACATCATCAAGCCGATTTTTATTGTGCCATGGAAGGAGGCGCTGCCAAATTTGAATACGGTGCAGCTACTTTCGCTTATGTCGTCATTGCGGATAACCGTCGTACGAGTGTCGGCCGTAGTTGTAATTTGCCGCTACCGGCATCGGTCTACACGCGTCTTGAACAAGGTGAAGAGCTAGGACATGTAATGGATGACCTCTTCAATACCACTAATATCAAGCAACAAGGCGGTGCTATCGGTTTACTAACCAACCATCTTGCCACCAGAGAAAGTAGCTACACGCAAGCCTTATTGCTCGCAATGGCGCCCTTTAATCACCCAGAGATGTATTTATAATGCCGAACTACACACATATTTTATTTGATGCGGATGAAACCTTATTTAGCTTTAATGCCAAACTTGGATTACAAACGCTGTTTGCTCAATATGACATTGTGTTCACTGACGAGGACTATGAGCAGTACAACAGCTTAAATGCGTCACTTTGGGTGCAGTATCAAAATGGTGAAATTGACGCAAAAACACTTCAGATTACGCGCTTTAGCCATTGGGCTGAAAAACTCGATATCGCACCTGAAACACTCAATGCGGGATTCTTGGCAGCGATGGCTGAAATTTGCCAACCGCTACCGGGAGCTAAAGCCTTGCTCGACAGCCTGAAAGGCCAATGTACTTTGGCTATTATTACCAACGGATTTGCCGCGCTTCAGCAAAAGCGCTTAGAGCACACCGGCCTTGTGGATCGTTTTTCTGAAGTGGTGATCTCTGAGTTGGTAGGTAAAGCAAAACCAGATCCGAGTATTTTTGTGCATACGTTAGCGCTGTTGGGAAACCCCGACAAATCCAAAGTATTAATGGTTGGCGACACGCCAGCGAGTGACATTTTAGGCGCAAACCGCTTTGGGATTGATAGCTGTTGGTTAAAGCATGATGGCAAAGTCTGCCCCGACCATATCAAGCCAACCTATACCGTAGAGTCTCTTAAAGAGTTGCAAGCGATTTTAATGGGGTAATACCGTACAATTGTGTGAGAGCAAGCTGACCTGTCGGGTTTTAAAAGCTCGCCGAATAAATCGGCTCCTACCAAAGGTAGAATCGTGTGGGCGCACGTTCATCTTGCAGGTTTTAAAAGCTCGCCGAGTAAATCGGCTCCTACCAAAAGTAGAGCTGAGTAGGAGCAAGTTTACCTTGCGAGCGCTTAAAAGCAGCGCGCTGCTGGATTAAAGTGCTGAGCGCTGTCTTAACACTTCAAATAGACAAACACCGGTCGCAACCGATACATTTAAGCTAGACACGCTACCTACCATCGGGATCTTAACCAGCTCATCGCAATGCTCTCGAGTTAAACGGCGCATGCCATCGCCTTCGGCGCCCATTACAATGGCCATAGGTCCAGTCAGGTTTGCATCAAAAACAGCTGTATCGGTTTCACCTGCAGTACCCACAACCCATACACCGGCTTCTTTAATATCACGCAATGTGCGAGCAAGATTGGTTACTTGGATAAGCGGAACCGTTTCTGCAGCGCCACACGCTACTTTTCTTGCAGTGCCGTTTAGCTTTGCAGACTTATCCTTTGGTACGATAACACCATGTACACCTGCTGCATCAGCACTACGTAGACATGCACCTAAGTTATGCGGATCCGTTACCCCATCAAGTACCAAGAAAAATGGTGTGGTTTCTCTTTGAATGATCTCATCAAGATCTTTTTCATTGTATGCGCGCGCCGCTTTAACATTGGCAATAATGCCCTGATGTTGCTCACCATTCGCTTTGTTATCAAGCGCTTTTCGCTGCATAAACTGCACTGAAATACCAAACTTACGGGCATCGTTTACGACTTGATTTAAACGCTGATCTTCACGTCCCTTAAGTGCATAAATTTCTAAAAAACGCTCCGGCGCGTTATTCAAAATGGCTTCGATTGAATGAAAGCCAAAAATTAATTCGTTACTCACGTTAAAGCTCCCGCTTTATAATCTATTGCGCTTTTTTGCTACGATTTCTTTCGTTTTTACCTGGGCGTTTTGCTTTGCCCTTTGCCGCTTTGGCTTTTTTACTCGTCGATTTTTTCTTCGACTTCAGCGTGCCTGCCTTTTTCGCCTGTTTGAGCTCACCCTTAGGGGTCGTTCTTTTGCGCTTTTTGGCTTTGTCATCGCCTTTATTATCTTTATCGCGACCAGACGTTTCACCGTCACGGCGCTTAGCTCCCGGGATTTTACCCGTTTTTAGCTGCTCACGAACACTACTTGCTGTGCTTTTTGGCGATTTTCGACGCCTCGCATACCTGTCTTGCTGACCTTCTTCAGCTAAAGCTAAGTTGATGCGACGATCGTCCAAGCTAACTGAAGCAACCACAACAGTAAGTTTATCACCGAGTCTAAACACTGTGCGACTATGCTCGCCAATCAAACATTGCTTTGCACCATCAAAGTGGAAGTACTCATGCCCTAAATTGCTAACATGGATCATCCCGTCAATCTGCAGGTCGTCCAACCTCACAAATAATCCAAAGTTGGTGACCGATGAGATCACACCGGTAAATTCATCGCCAACATGATCTTGCATAAATTCACATTTTAACCAATCAGCGACTTCACGAGTGGCGTCATCAGCGCGGCGCTCTGTCATCGAGCACTGCTCACCCAGTTGTTTCACTTCATCTTCATTGTAGATGTAAGCGCCACTCACGGGCTGTTGTTGCTGCTGTAAAATGCCTTTGATTGCGCGGTGTACCACCAGATCCGGATAACGGCGAATAGGTGAGGTAAAGTGTGCATAGGCTTTTAATGCCAAACCAAAGTGGCCAATATTTTCTGGCTGATATACCGCTTGCTTCATTGAGCGCAGTAGCATGGTTTGGATCAATTCTTTTTCAGGACGATCTCCCAATGACTCAAGCGCTTGGGTCAACTCCTCTGGCGACGGATCGTTAGGTAATTGGCTTTCAATACCCAAGTCTTGCAAGAATTGCCTAAACTGGCTCAACCTTTCAGGGTCTGGCTCATCATGAACACGGTACAAGCTATGGGCTTCGTGTTTTTCCAACAGTTTTGCTGCTGACACGTTCGCCAAGATCATGCACTCTTCAATCAGCTTGTGGGCGTCGTTACGAACCACAGGCACGATAGAGTCAATTTTTCGATGGGCATTAAATACAAAGCGCGTTTCTAGGGTTTCAAACTCAATCGCGCCACGCTCCTGCCTTGCAGCCTTCAGCGCCATATACATGTTATGGAGCTCAGTTAGATGAGGCACAAGAGGCTGATAATCCGCTATGAGCTTTTCGTCACCTTGTAAAATCGCATGGACTTTGGTGTAAGTAAGACGAGCGTGAGAGTTCATCACGGCTTCGTAAAAACGGTAGCCAGATAAACGACCCGCTTCGGACACGGTCATTTCCGCAACCATACACAAGCGGTCTACCTTTGGATTCAATGAACATAAACCGTTCGATAGCACCTTAGGTAGCATTGGCACAACTTGCTCAGGAAAATACACTGAGTTACCACGCTCAATCGCTTCTTTGTCAAGCGCAGTGCCTTTACCTACATAATGAGATACATCCGCTATAGCAACCCATAAACGCCAACCTCCTGACTTTTTACGCTCGCAATATACGGCATCATCAAAGTCACGGGCATCTTCACCATCTATGGTCACTAACGGTAAATCGCGCAGGTCGACACGACCTTGTTTGGCTGACTCTTCAACAAACTCACCAAGATTTGCAACTTGTGCTTCTACTTCACTTGGCCACTCATGAGGAATGTCATGATTACGAAGTGCCACCTCAATTTCCATACCCGGTGCCATATGATCGCCGAGCACCTCAAGTACTTTACCCATTGCATTCATTTGTTTGCTAGGGCTTTGAGTGATCTCTACCTGCACCATTTGATTATGGCGAGCACCATTTTCTTGGCCAGGTACGATGATGATATCTTGAGTAATGCGAGGATCTTCTGGCACCACGACTGCCATGCCAAACTCAACAAAATAACGACCGACGACTGGCGCACGCTCTTTTTCAAGTACCCGCACAATACGCGCTTCCACCTTACCACCTGAACCTCGGCTGCCAGCCTTTGCTAACACCCAATCGCCATGCAGCACGCGCTCCATTTGATACTTAGTGATAAACCAATCTTTGGGTTCGCCTTCTACTTCTAAAAAGCCAAAGCCGTCACGGTGTCCAACAACGCGGCCTTTGACTAGACCATCATCACTTGGAATGGTGTAACACTTAAATTTATTGAAGTGCAGTTGACCGTCTCGCTCCATTGCGCGCAAACGGCGTTTAAGCGCAATTTGACGTTCTTCGTCTTGCACTTTTAAATCGTTACACAATTGAGAGAAAGAAGGTGGTTTGGCCGCGCTTTTAATGTGTTCTAAGATAAATTCGCGACTAGGTACTGGATTGTCGTATTTTTGCTGTTCTCTATCGAGATAGGGATCCTGTTTTGGCATTACTGTCTTGTTAAATAAGCTATGCTGTTATTTTAACCCAAAATAGCCTAATGACCTAGGCCAAGATCGATGAATCTTTTTATGCAGATAGATTAACCACTGAATTTGATACCGACTCCAGTGTTGCAATTTGGGCATGAAGTTCTAATAAACGCTCAACTGAGCGTCTAGCAACCATAGCAAGACCGTCCCAATCAACTTGCTCTTCCGAGTAACTTAGCTGCACAGTTGCTGCTTGCACAAGCTCGGCAAAATTCACCATGCCAAGCTCCAGCGCTTCATTTTCAATGTAGGCAAGTTTATCAACGGCTAAGTCAGTTACATTCAACTCTGTGAGCCCTTTAATTTGCGCAATTTCGTACTCAAATCGATCGGCTAAATACATCAATTTCGTCGCCAGCACACCTGAACTTTCACGGTTTGCGAGATCCATAAATCTTGATTGATCAATCAAAGTCTTACATTCTAAGCGAGACGTTGTTTTTACAGTCGCACATTCCAGTGCCGCATATAAACGGCTTGGCATGATAGGCTTAGTTAAACAGTCCTGCATGCCAGCTCGGAGGCATCGCCTTTTTAATTCAGGATCGCCATCACCCGTTAACGCTATCACCTTAACGCTGGAGGTGAAACCAATTTCGTTGAAGCCTTCTTTAAACCACTCAAGACCATTACCATCAGGCAGTCGCATGTCTAACAGAATAATATCGAAATTGTGTTCTAATAGCGCGACTTCAGCTTCTGCAAGGCACTTAGCAATAGAAAACTCACTTACCATATCGTTTAAATAGGTGCTGATCACATCAATATTCATGGGGTTATCTTCAACAACAAGCACATTGAGTGCTAGCTTCTCTGTATTAAATTCCGTGCTCTGTAACGGTGAATCACTACACTGGCAATCTAACTCAAAGCTAAACACTGTGCCATTGCCAAGCTTGCTGTCGACGTTAAGCTCAGAGTCTAGCCCTTTCAGCAGTTGCTTGCATAACGCCAATCCAAACCCCGCACTTTGCGAGATGGATTGTTCGGTGTTTAATGTGACAAAGGGCTCGAAGATCTTTTCCATTTGTACTTCAGTCAGTCCTTTGCCTGTATCTTTGATAGCAAAGCGGATAGTTTGCTTATCCTCAGCGCGACTTGTGCCTTCAAGGATCAGCGTAATAATGCCTTTATCTGTGTACTTAATCGCGTTCGAG
This sequence comes from Pseudoalteromonas sp. OF7H-1, assembly GCF_022347825.1. NCBI lineage: Bacteria > Pseudomonadati > Pseudomonadota > Gammaproteobacteria > Alteromonadales > Pseudoalteromonadaceae > Pseudoalteromonas > Pseudoalteromonas sp. OF7H-1. Next base: position 253,924 of record NZ_JAKRFX010000003.1, read on the forward strand.
AGCAGATTTCTAAGTACCAAGGACAATGTATCTTGCTCGACAACATGAACGTCCTGTGGATACAGGCCTTTAACCTCCACCCTCAAACTCAATCCTTTAGCCAACGCCAGCGGCTGTAAGAGGCGAACTAACTCTTGCGAAAGACTATAAAGCGAGACAGGCACGCGATTTTGCGCCGCATATTCCCCTTTCGCTTGCAATAATACTTGATTGGCTAAGTCTGACATCGACATCGCGGCGTGGACGATAACATCGCATAATTGAGCATGGCGATTGGGCTCACGCGGCACTTTTTTAAGTGATTCTGCATGACCAACAATAGCGTTTAGTGGTGTTCTCAGTTCATGACTTAATAATGTTAAAAACTGTCCTTTTACTTGCGCTGACTGCTCAGCAGCAGTTTTTAACAGGCAGAGTTCTTTTTCACGACGGCTGCTACATAACAGGCATAAAGAAAAACACAACAGCAGCGGCATCGTGCTCACAGAAACAGCAAAAAACTGATTAACCCAATTTGCCGAGACAAGGCTATCTGTCACCGAGTAGCCGCCAAGCATGACCAATCTAAAAGTAAACACGGCTAGTAAGCTCAAGCACGATAGGCCAAACGCCCAATGTGCTGCACTAAACTCCTTCGATAATAACTTTTGTCCTTTATTCAAAGCCCGTAGGCAATAAATCATCGCCATCGCCCAGACTAAGTAGTTGATCCCGACGCGAGCGATAAAATTAAAATCCACGTACAAAAAGTAAGTAAAACTGGGAATACCCAATGCGGCTAATACATACCAAGGCATGTAATTGCTTTTCACACTAAAAAACGCATCAACACCACGAGCCAGATAAAAAAGCCCAAATGCGATAGTGAGATTGGGGATAAAAATTGAGAACGTAATGGGAAGTGTATAGGCGGCCAACAGGCCACATCCAATTGCAGTGAGCGCAATGAAAATAAGCCAATCTCGAGTGCCTGGTAGGCCTTTATTAATAAACCAGTTTACGGCCATAAAAACTGTACAGACCACAGTCGTTATTGCGGTAACTTGAATAAGTAATTTAGGATCCATTATTGCACTCAAAATTAATACATTATTATTACTTGGCGAATGGTGCAGTATATTACCGCACAGCATTATTTTGAAGTATTAACTGGATATATGCTATTACACCTAGTTACAGCCATCCTTTTTGCTTAGCAATTCTTGCTGCATCTACCCGGTTTGTCGCATGTAATTTTGCGATAGCATCGGATAAATAATTCCTTACTGTTCCCTCGCTCAAAAATAGCTGCCCTGCGATTTCAGCGGTTTTTAATCCTTCACTAGCTAAACGTAATGCTTTGCGTTCCTTATCGGTAAGTGGATCAGCATCTTCCAAAGCGTACAAAGCCAGCTCTGGGTCAATAACCTTATATCCATTCATGACCTTTTTCAGCGTTGATAGCAAGTACTCACTTGGAGCTTCTTTTAATACAAAACCATTTACCCCTAAAGTGATCGCGCGACGAATATAACCCGCTTTAGAAAAGGTCGTCATGATAACTACTTTTGTGTCTGGCATTTTTTGTTGTAAGTGCTGAGCAAGCTCAAGTCCAGTGACTTCTGGCATTTCAATATCCGTTAGCACGATATCAGGCGTTAACTTTGCTAACTTTTCCTTTGCAACTTGACCATTTTCAGCTTCGCCAACCACTTCTATCTCTCTATCTAAGCTCAATAATGCCGCGATAGCCCCTCTTACTAATGCTTGATCTTCAACAATAAAAACTTTGATCATCCTGCTTCCCCTAGTACCGCCTTAAAGTATCCGCCCTGTTCGGTATGATAAAATAATTGGCCACCACATTCTTTCAATCTGGTACGGATCCCCATTAAACCATTTCCTTCTTTTATGGACTTTATAGAACCATTATCTTTAATTTCTACAAAGACATTATTGTCAGTTTGCCGCAGTGTGAAGCAAACCTTATCAGCATCGCTGTGACGAATAATGTTGGTGCATATTTCTTTAGCAAAAAAGCACAAACAGGCTTCGCTTACTTTATCTAAAGTGACCGCCTGCAATTCTAGCGTTACGGCAATGCCCTTATCTTTTAGCCTTGAAGCCAAAATGTGCAGCTGAGCATCAAGCGCTAGCTGATGATAGCCGGTGACGGCTTGGCGCACTTCGCTTAGTGCTTCTCTCGCTAAGTCTGCAACCTGCTGCGCTTCTGATTGCGCTTGCTCTAATGCATTTGCAGCAGCAAATTTACTCGCCAGCTCCGCTTTTAATGCTATCGAGCTGAGTGAATGGCCGAGTAAATCATGTAGGTCGCGCGCAATACGCTCTCGCTCAGCCACGGCGCCTAATCGCTTAATCTCCTCTTCACTTTGCCTCTGCAACTCTTTGTGTACTCGCTCTCGGTGTGACATCCAACCAAAAATAAAGAGTCCACACGCCACACACAGTGCAGGCATCAAGAAATAAACCGTTTGCTGGGTCGCGATAAATTTAGCCGTTAGCAATACCAACGCTATGATGACCAGCATCGCAATGATTTTATAGCGAGGCAAAAAATTAAAACCGCAGAAAAAAGCAATAAAGCCAAATAACGAACTCGTCCCGGTCGTCACCCAACTACCTGCGACACAAAGCCCTGCCATCAACACTAAATTCATCACCAACGCATTGCCCGTTTTTGTAATACTCTGCCAATAGAGCACGACAAAACTAAGGTACACAACAACCTGCAACGCAATATTAACTGCACTCAATTGCGCCCAGTTAAATATCAATGGGAAAAAATAAAAGGTTGAAAATATAAGGGGTCCGGCATTCCAAAATGAGCGCCGTTTCTCAACTAGGGTAAATTCTGTGGTTATGGACACAAGCTTCTCTGATTCACTCTTTTTATTATTATTTACGTTTAAGCGCAGAATGTTGAGTGACAAGTGTCAACAATCTTGTCATCTCAAAGCGATTAAATGATAGACTGCTAAAAAACAGTTCTAATATTCAATATGCGCCCACAACAGTCCGCTTTACTCTCGCTTCATAGTGCCGTTTTATTATTTGGTGGAACAGCATTATTTTCAAAATTAATTTCACTCTCAGCACTGGATATCACCGTTTACCGTACCGCCGTTGCTTTCGTTGTGCTACTACTGTTACTCAAAATACAACGGCAGCCGATAAAATTAATACACAAAAAAGACTATCTAACGGCTTTAGTTCTTGGTGTCATCGTGGGGCTTCATTGGGTGACTTACTTTGCAGGCATGCAAATGGCGGGAATTGCAGTTGGGATCATTGCCTTTTTCACCTACCCCGTGATCACTGTTTTTTTAGAGCCACTTTTCACTCGCAGCCGTGTACAGCTAAAAGATTTTATCAGTGCGAGCGCGGTGTTATTTGGTATCTATCTGTTAGTACCAGAAGCGAACCTTGGCAACCAAGTTACCTTGGGGATTATTACGGGCGTATTCTCGGGCGCACTCTTTGCGCTACGCAACTTGCTCCAAAAGCGCTTCTTTTCTCACTATAGCGGCCCACACACAATGCTTTATCAAACGCTTGTTGCATGTCTCATGCTGTTAGCATTTGTGGAAGTGCCAATTCAGCAAGTATCCACAGAAAATCTCTGGTTAATCTTGCTTGCAGGAGCAATATTTACGGCAATTCCACACGCCTTGTTTGCCTCTAGCCTACGTTATTTATCTGCCACCACTGCTGGGTTAATTTCTTGTTTACAGCCATTGTATGGAACGCTATTAGCTTATATTCTGTTACACGAGACGTTGACACTTACAACATTACTTGGCGGGTTGTTGGTAGTTAGTGCAGCCTGTTTTGAAACTTGGTCTATTACAAGGAAAAAAGCATGATTCAAGTCTTAGCGCACCGTGGAGCCAGTGGCAGCTATCCAGAAAATACACTTGCTGCAATAGAAGCGGCTCTCCATATTGGCGTTGATGGTATTGAGTTGGATGTGCAAAGTTGCGCGGATGATTACGCCATTATCCACGACACTTGGCTAGACAGAACCACCAACGGCGTGGGTAGAGTTAATGAACAAACTCAAGCCTACCTTGCCACGCTTGATGCCGGTAAAGGGCAATCAATTCCCACCTTGCAGCAAGTGTTCGCCACGATAGGCAAACAGACAGATATCAATTTAGAACTAAAGCATACCTTTGGCCTAGATAAATTCGTTACCTATATTGAAGAACATATCCAGCAAGGCGTGATCACCAGAGAGCAGCTACTCATCTCCTCTTTTGACCATCATCAACTATTGTGGCTAAAGCAAAAATTACCTTGGGTAAGAATTGGCGCGTTAACGGCTTCTATTCCAATTCATTATGCGCAATTTGCCGAATCGCTCCATGCCTACAGCATTCATATGGACAAAAACTTTATTAATCATGAATATGTGTTGGATGCAAAATCTCGCGGATTAAAGGTATTTGCTTATACGGTCGATAAACAACAAGACATAGATATGATGCTAGATTTCGGGGTGGATGGTATTTTCACCAACTTTCCATGCCAAACCAAAATGTATTTACAGGGCATTGGCGCCTACGCCACCCCAATTGAGTAACTGCTTGATCGCTTTAGCATTGTTATTCCATTTAGCTCATCTATACTGAGACAAATAAAGTGGCACAATGATGAGCCCAATATGAGTTTATATATGCGCATTTATAATTTTGTAGAACAGACGTTTTTCTATACCCTTTCTCGTAAAATTGTTGGCAATTTAGGCTTTTTACTCCTATTTCAGGTTATTAGCTTGGTTTGGCTGTATTCTGAACTCGCTCACTCCGGTGCGAGTATGGGACTGTTTTGGCTTATCACTATTGTGATCCTTGCCGCGTTTGCGTTTACCGTCTTCTATATGCGCTTTTTAATCGTACGACCTGTACAAGCGATGAAAGAGTCATTGGAGCGCGTTAATCGCCAAAACGGTAACTTAGATGCGAAACTGCCACAATTCACTTATGACGAATTTAGAGATTTAAGCGAGCAGTACAACACCTTTACCACCCACCTTAGTCTCTTATTGGAAAAAACATACGAAAGTGCCGCTGCGGCGACACAAAGCAACCGCGATATCACCAGCTCCATGCAAAGTACCGCAAAGTATGGACAGCAGCAGCTGAGCCAAGGTGACACGATTATTGCCGCTTCCGATCAGGTCAGCCACAGTTTACAAAGTATTGTGCACAATACCGATCAAGTTTATCAGGCCAATACTGAAAGCTTGCACTTTGTTCGCGGTTCATCACAGTCGTTAACTAAGCTTGTCGCTGAAGTAAAACAAATCACCACGCTACTAGGTAACTTTTCATCGACGGTTTCAGGCCTGAAAGAAAATAGTGAGAATATTCGCAACATTCTAAAAATGGTTGAAGAGTTTTCCGACCAAACCAACTTGCTTGCGCTCAATGCGGCAATTGAAGCAGCTCGAGCAGGTGAAGCCGGACGTGGCTTTGCAGTGGTTGCCGATGAAGTTCGTGCGCTGTCGGTCAAGGTCAATGCGGCCACCCGCCAGATCAGCGATTTTATCAATCAAATGAACGTGCTGGTCGGTGAAACCAATCAAGAATCAGAACAATTGATTTCTCATTCAAGCTCAGCAGAGAAAGCCATCAGTGATACCTCTCAAGGCTTTATTTCGATGAGTGATGACTTTGAACGCAATCAAGCGCAATTAGAAGAAATCGTTAGTGCGGTACACCAACTTGAAGAAACACAAAAACATACTCACCAAGCAGTGCAACAAATTGTCGAACTGGGTCAGCAATCTAAATCACAAATTGATGGCGCGTTAGCCGAATGCCAAAGTGCCCAAAAGCTCACAGAAACCACTCAAAAAGAACTTACTCGCTTTGTTTCGCGGCGCTAAGCCCGCGAAACATCAAAAGTGAGCACTTCGCTGATGCTGGCTTTATTTAGCGCCAGCATGACTAGCCTATCTATTCCAAGTGCAACGCCAGCACAATCGGGGACGCCTGCGTCAAGAGCAGCCAATAACCGCTCATCGGCCGGCACTGGATGCAATCCCATCTCAGCTCTGAGTTGGTTATCTTGCTCAAAACGCGCTCTTTGCTCTACCGCATCCGTCAATTCGTTAAATCCGTTGGCCAGTTCCATGTTGCGATAATAGAGCTCAAAACGCCCTGCAACGCGATTGTCTTTCGGGTTAAGTTTTGCCAGTGCCGCTTGCGATGCCGGAAAGTGATAAACAAAACAAGGTTGCTGCTGACCGATTTTAGGCTCAATTTCCATGCAAAATAGCAATTGCAGTAGAGTATCTGGATTATTCTCAATAGCTGCAATATCACCATAACCATATTTATTGGCGTGCGCTTTCAATTCCGTCAGCGACACACTTAAGGGATCAAACCCAAGATGGGTCACAAAGGCTTGTTGATAGGTCATTGAGTCGCTAGCAGGACAGTCCAATAACATCTGCATCAGCTCATCGATTTCCGCCATTAAGTCAAACTCGTCAAAGCCCGGACGATACCACTCTAACATCGTAAATTCTGGATTGTGATGACGCCCAGACTCTTCGTTACGAAAAGCCTTACATAATTGAAAAATCGCACCACTGCCTGCGGCAAGTAGTCTTTTCATCGCATACTCGGGTGACGTTTGTAAAAATAAAGGCAAACCTTGGCTGTGATTTGGGCCAACAAATCGAGTATGGAAAGTATCTAAGTGAGGGTCGGTCACTGAGGCTTGAGAAAGGCTCGGCGTGTCGACTTCCATCACATCACGAGCAGCAAAAAAGTGCCGTATCTTCGCTAAAATTGCAGCCCTTTGCCTAAGCGTCTCTATCGTTGCACTTGGCTGCCAATTGTTCACCGTCATTGTTTACTCCAAAAAAATCCCAGCAACATGCTGGGATTTATAAAACATCGTAAATTGCTTTACGCTATTATTTTACGCGGCTTACGTATTCGCCACTACGCGTATCAACTTTGATCACTTCACCAATTTGAACGAACAAAGGAACACGAACAACAGCACCTGTGCTTAGGGTTGCAGGCTTACCACCAGTACCCGCAGTGTCGCCTTTCAGGCCTGGATCTGTTTCTGTGATCTCAAGCTCAACAAAGTTAGGTGGTGTTACTGCGATTGGGTTACCATTCCACAGTGTGATAGTACATACGTCATTTTCAACCAACCATTTTACGCTATCGCCAAGTGCTTTTTCATCAGCTGCGATCTGCTCAAATGTTTCGTTGTTCATGAAATGCCAGAACTCACCATCAGTGTATAAATACGCTAGATCAGTATCCATTACGTCTGCGCCTTCCACTGAGTCGCCAGACTTAAATGTTTTCTCTAGTACTTTACCTGAGATAAGCTTACGGATTTTAACGCGGTTAAACGCTTGTCCTTTACCAGGCTTGACCATTTCATTTTCTAAGATAGAACAAGGCTCGCCGTCCATCATAATTTTTAGGCCGCCCTTGAACTCGTTGGTGCTATAATTCGCCATCGTATCCTCTAATCTACGTATATTCGAGTAATTAACCTGCTAATGATACAAATAAATGAAGTAAATTTGCAGACTAACTGGCAAAAAGAATTAGCAAATGTTGTCACTGACCCACAAGAGCTACTCAACATCTTGGGGTTGCATGACCAATTTGATGCACGAGACTTTGCAGCTAAGCGCTTGTTTCCTATGCGAGTACCTCGCCCATTTATCGCTAAAATGCGCCACGGAGATCGTCATGATCCCTTGCTATTACAAGTGTTACCTGTACATCAGGAATATTTAACTGAAGCGGGATTTAGTAAAGATCCACTCGAAGAACAAGACGCGCCTGTACCTGGTTTGTTACATAAGTACCGCTCTAGGGTATTACTCATGCTCAAAACTGGTTGTGCGGTCAACTGCCGCTACTGTTTTCGACGCCACTTCCCTTATCAGGATAATCAGGTCAACAAACGCACCTTAGAGCCAGTATTTGATTATTTGCGCGCCCATCATGAAATCAATGAGGTGATCTTAAGTGGCGGTGATCCACTGATGGCCAAAGATGACATGATAGCTTGGGTGCTAGAACAATTAGAGGCTATACCACAAATCAAACGTTTACGTATTCACAGCCGCTTACCGGTAGTGATCCCAGCGAGAGTAACCGAGGAATTGTGCCAACGTTTAGCAAAAAGTCATTTAAAGGTGATTTTGGTAAACCACATTAATCATGCAAATGAAATCGATGATACTTTTAAAGCCGCAATGCAAAAGCTTAAACAAGCCAATGTGACCTTGCTAAACCAAGCTGTGTTACTTAAAGGAATTAATAACGATGTTGCGGCTCAGGCCCAATTGAGTGAAGCCCTATTCGATGCAGATATACTGCCTTATTATTTGCATTTACTCGATAAAGTAGAAGGCGCTAGTCATTTTGATGTAGCAGAGCGTGAAGCCAAGGCGATAATGGCTGAGCTTTTGGAAGTGCTGCCGGGGTTCTTGGTGCCTAAGTTAGTGCGAGAAATTGGTGGTCAGCCAAGTAAAACACCGATCGACTTAAATTTACTAGACTAAAATAGCAAAAAATCGGTGCTAATGACCCTAGCACCGATTGCTTTGCACATATCTATCGGACATGCCGAAGACAACGTGCCATCAGACATAAGCTTACGCGTATGTATTGATGTTGTTGCCCAGCGTTGCTGTCACTGATTTAGCTGGCGTTTGTGCTGCTGCACTGCTGCCCGCAGATTCAATTAAAGCAAGTGCGGCTTGTCCATCTGCTTTCTGTTGCTTTTTTGCCAAAACGGCGCTGTATACTTCACCGCTTTGACCAGCACCAGACATAGCAGGTAGGTTACTTCCGGAAATATTCATAAGTGATTACCTGACTTTTTGATGGATCAAATTGGTTATCGGCGTATAAATTTAAACCTTTAGGATAAATTACGAGATAAATTTCCAATTCCTTTGTACTACTTATAAAAGGGTAGATTTACACCTGACATTTGTAAATGAAACCCTTAAAATAAGCGCTTTTAGTAGGGCGATTAGGACTGACCATGCAAGCCGTTATCGAAAAACTCAATGAAAATCTCAAGATCATATACCGCCAAGCACTAGATGCGGATAAAAAACTCGATGAATTGCAGCAGCAGGGTCATGGTAAGTTTAAAGCGCTATTTACAGAAGAAGCGGGGTTTACGTTTGAAGCAAAACGCTTTAAACCTTATGTTTTAGATGTTGCAGCCGACGTTGAAGGCCTATCGACAACTGAAGAAATTGACGAGCAAAAACTTGCACTTGTTGTGAAAAAGCTACAAAGCCTATTACAACTACTCGCTACTTTTAAATAATTTATCAATTCTGGTTCTGTTGTTTGGGGCCTCTATAATGTACAAGGAATGAAATCATGTTTACATACCCGACTTGGGTTGGCTTTGATTTAGACGGTACTTTAGTAAGTACCGCTGAAGATATCGCCTACGCTTTAAACACAACATTAAACCATTATTATTTGCCGGATATTGAACTTGCCCTTGTTAAAACCTGGATTGGCAATGGTACAACTAAGCTGACTGAACGTGCGTTAGACTTCCATAACAATACCAATATTGACAGAGCCGAAGCGACTCGTTTGCTTGAAACCATTTACGATGACTGTGTCACACGCTCATCCTGTTTATTCTCTAATGCAAAAACTACACTGCAAAGTTTACGTCAGCAAAAAATTAAACTCGCTTTAGTCACCAACAAGAACACTTCACATACCCATAAATTATTAGAGCACTTAGAAATTAAAACGATGTTTGACACAATTGTGTGTGCTGACACTTTGAAGAAGAAAAAGCCAGATCCACTGCCTTTATACACTTCTGTAAATATTATGAATTGCAAAGTACAAGATGGGTTTTATGTTGGTGACTCGATCAACGATGTTGCAACCGCACGAAATGCAGGTTGTAAAGTCGTTACCGTTGACTATGGCTATAATCATGGCAATCCAATTTCACGAAGTGAGCCTGACGCTATTATCAGTGATTTATCGGAAGTATTAGCACTATTCAATTAGTAATCTTAGATAAAAAAGCTCACATCCATGTGAGCTATGAGAAAGTAAATACATTACTATAGAATATGAACCCGTTTTAGATGACGATTTAAGCCACTTCCTTCAAAGCGACTGCGTCCATGTAATAAAGCTAGATTATCCACAAACACAAACTCGCCTTTCCTCCAACTATGTTTATAAAAGTAGTTCGACGAGTAAAGTAACGAATTCATTTCTTTCAAAAAGACGTCACTTTGATAAGTATCAAAACCTATCACCTGCGTCTCAACTGGATTCACTGCCATATTATCTTTATTGAAAGGTTCAATATAACGCATGCGAAGCTTGCCTGTCTTAGGGTGACGGCTTATTAGAGGAACTTCAATCACCCCTCCATAGTGGGCTTTCTTTTCCGTTTCATAACGGATCCGAATTTGCTTCCATTGCTCAATGGTATCGTTCGGTAGGCTTTCTAGTAACCGTGTTGTATTCAAAAATGTAGTCTCTCCACCACCAGAGCTGCAACTACTCTGCAAGCATTGAAAGAAGTTGAACCTTGGCTCTTCTGAGGCGAATGCTCCGTCCCAGTGCAACTCTACCTTTCCCTCACTGAAAATATGATTTTGCGGTTGTTCTTGTATTTTTAAATCAAGTACATAACCGAAGTCCCACTGTAAAAGCGGACCGATCTCTTTAGCTACTAACTCCATATCAGTATCATTGAGGGGCTCAAATCCTTTGAGCACAACCAGTCCTTGAGAAAATATTTCATCGATCAATGAAGCGATATTAAGACGCTCAACTCTTTGACAAGCCATAGAAGTTGCATCAATGACAACTCCAACGCTATCCAAGGCTTTAATAGTATCCATCACTCCGCTCCTCGATGAATGCGCTCAAAATGACTTGCACGCCCTTCGTTGAACACCAATACACAACCTAACTTCTCAGCTTGTTCACGTGGCATGAGTTGATAACTTGTATTATCTTTCACTAATACTGAATGCCATGGCGTTGTCCAGACATCTGTTTGTGAAACTAAAGAAATACCAATTTTTTCAGACACCAAGTATTGAGGGTGAATTGATAGACGTAACGCTTCAGGTAAGTGATCTTTCAACAATCGACTCCATGCATTACTCCTTTGGATCACTCGGTAGGCAGCTGTTTTAGCAACTTTTTGCAACGCTGTGCGGCTATAATCCGAAAACTTGTCAATGCCAGAGAAATCTTCCAACATAAAGCGTGTTATGCCTTTATACATCGTGGACGCTTCTTTTTCATTTTTCACGCGTTGACGTAAGTCTGACAAGCTCTCTCCGTAGCGGATCATCAGCTCTTCACGAAGTACAGTAAAGTCATCAACTTTGTCAAATACATCTTCTAAATTAAAGAATTCAAAATAGTTAGGGTAATGACGAGCCGCGTATTGGCGTAGTGTATTTACGTACTGACTGACATGTGAATCCGTGACATGAATGATATCGGCAAAAACCCGACCATCAGAACAAATTGTTACTTTTGCACCTGGTTCATAAATAGATTCAATCTGTTTACAGAGATTGACTAAGCGTTCAAATGCATAGAACTCCCCTTTATCAGGCAAGAAACCCAGTGTTTTCGTTCTATTTGGTGACTTTGCAGGGAAAGCTGGCAATACCATATTAATAGGTTCGTTATTTGCGATGAATTGCTCGACCCTCTCCACATGCCCCGCGATCTGCTCAGTGAATGGTGCGTTATCTTCTATAGGTAACAAACGGCGTTGCTCAAAAATTAGTGAAATAATATCTTCTGCTAACGACTGTATTTGACAATCCTGGATGCGGTGTTTAATAGCTAAATTTTCCATTTTCTTTGCCTAATTTTTATATGTGAAAAAGCTGCATAGCATGGGTAAGTGATAATTTATCTTCGATAGCGGCTTGAACTACCATCGGCATTTTTTCTTCGTCAAAGTCGACCTTTTGAATTTCACATAAACTACGTAAAAACCCCTGATAGGTGACTTCCAAAAGTGCATGATCTAACTCTGCAATCGCCGCATCATCTAACATTGCACCTCTTGTGTGTGCGTGTTTCATACGTTGTCGCGTGAGTTCAATATCGAAAAAGTGTCCACGATTGTAACGGTATTCATACCCTTTGATTAATTGAATAAACTCATCTTTTAATACGTGAATTCGTGCAATCGCAGCATTTTCTATCATCGCGATGGCTTTTTGATTGACTTCGTCTTGACTCATTCCATGCAGGCTTGGGCAATAACCATAACGACGAGACATAGAAGACGGTAAAATAAAACCAAACCAATGCATTAATAATGCTTCAAAATGCGTTTTATGTACTTCATAACTACCATGGTAGTTACCTGTAATGTGCAACATAAAACTCTCATACCAAGAAAGAAGATACGCATTGAATGCCTTTGTTTTACCGGCAAACATTTCTGCATCTTCGGCGATATCCGCCTCAATAAGTTCGCCAATCATGCGGTTAGCATCGGTTAAGTAAGCAGAACCTGGTGATAACAAGGGATCTAAAAAGGCTGATGACATTCCAGTTAAGAACCAGCGTTCTGTAGAAAAGGATTGCTTTGCCTTTCTAGATAGTCGTTTCATTGACGTGTAATCTAATAATTCAGCGTGCTGTCCTAGAATTTCATTGAGTGCTTGATGAGAGCGTAAAAACTGCTCAAACTCTTCAGCTGAACGAATATTTAAATTCACTTCATTATTTTTAGCAGTAATCCCAATGCTAAAGGTGTCTTGATTCAATGGAATTAACCAAATCCAATATCCTTTGTACATAAAGTGATTGGTAGCCAATGCTCTACTCGTAAAGTTCGAGCGAGCACGCCACTCATCACTTCCAAGATGATCAATCAGCTCAATATGCTTAAACCTTCCCCAGTATGAACTCACAGGATGGCGATCATTTTGTGATTCAATTAATCCAAGCTGTTTACCCAACGGTGAATTAAAGCCCGATGCATCAACTAAATAACGACAAGTATAAGTGCTACCACTGGTAACTACAGTGTGTCCTTGCTGCGCATCGAGACTAATTTCATTAACTGTAGTACCCATTACAACATCGACACCTAGTTCACGATTAAACTGCACCATATCGTTATCAAACTTTTCGCGGTCAATTTGATGCGCAGGGATGCCATGATACCAACTACGCCCAAGCTCACTCAGTTCTTCCACACTTAAATCGCGGTTATCACTATCAAAGTAAAAACGCAGTCCATGTTTGTATAGGTGGTTTGTTTCAAGGTAAAAACCAAGCTTTAAATCATTTGCCATGTAGTCCCAAAAAGACTCCAGCGTCGACTCTCCAACCCAACTATTAAACGCCTGCTTTCTCTCTATAACCGTAATTTTCATATCTGGGTGAGCCAATTTTAGTTGTCTTGCCAAGCAAGCCCCCGCCATTGAACCACCAATAATCAATACATCTGCGTATTGGCTTACCATAATTTCTCCTTAAAGGTAGTAAGTCAGCCTAAGTTCTATAAAATCATCATCTTTAAACCCGTAGGTCGCATCACGCTGGGTTTGCTCTAAAAACAAGTTTGCTTCAAGCGCTAGACTCAAGTGACTGGAGAGCCTAGTCGAAAATTCGGTTTTAATGGTGTGAGCCCCAGTATCGTTATCGATTAAGACCCCAGTAATCATGCTCGTATCATCAACATCATTCCACGCGAGTCGCATGCCAATAAATGTCGCATCTTGATAGAGACGATTTAGATTCACCTGTTCTTCGGTATCTCTATGTAACTCCATGAGTAAACTGAGATCTTTGTTGGAATTGGCGATACCGTAAAAGTAGTATTCGGCACCGACTACATAAGCCCAGCTTTTCCCTCCCATTTGGTGTTGGCGATGTACCGCTTCAACCTTCCCAAGCAGGTACTCAGACGTCCACTGTAAGTCCAATGCTGTTTGTTGAAGGCGCCGATAAATGGCATCGAACTTTTGATTATCATTAGGCCGTATAACGGGCTCCCTGTCGATGCCGTCGAAGTAGTAGGCTCCAACATCCCAATCACCTAGCACACCGCGATAACCTAATAAGTAGCTACCTCTATAATTAGCATCTCGGCCTACAAATTGCTCATCTGTTACAGCCAGTGGCAACGACAAGCGATCATCAGGAAGGCCGAAATCACGCTCACGAAAATAAGGTAAAGACATGGCAAACCAATGACCATTATCAGTAAAATGCTGATAATGAAGTAGTAACTCTCCAAGCTTAGACTCGTTATCTAAATTTCGTGTCGGCTGCTTTTGATTGACGATATCAACCAAATGACGAGACTCTGCAACTCCCCAAAAAACAGTATTTACACCAACATTCAACTGTCCTTGTGAGAAAGAGCGAGTGATATATGCTTCTTGAATGTCGAATGCCCTTACCCCCTCATTTTTCGCTGCACTCAACACAGGTTTAAACCCTCCGCTTAAACCTGTTTTCGGGTTTTCAAAATCCAACTCCCACATCAATTTAGCATCGAATTCTCGGTCAAGTTGTGAGGCTCTCATTGGAGAGCCATTATACTGCCGAGTGCTAAGGTCAATGCTGGTGCTACTTTGCCATTCCATCTCTGCTTTCGCATAAGGAATGCAAGATAGCACAACAGCAAGCATCGCCTTGAGTCGCATACCACCCCCTATTTCAACGACGACTTAATAAAGTCGCGAGCACTCAAGGCAATATCAAATTGGTAGTCTGAAAACTCTAATATCGTCTTTTTGCCCGACTGATGATTTTCCATTGTCATGGTAAGCGGGCGCCAGTACGCCTGTTGATATAACTTGTAGTTATCTAGGCTCAATGTTTTTAAATGACTGCCTTTTCTATCGTAGAAGTCTATTTTTCTAACTTGATAATCCTTGGTATCTATTAATGCACGTTGTTTGGTATATCCCGAGTTTTCATATTTTGGAAACCGATCTATCACCGCACATGTCAGCTCGCCACACGCCTCTTCCGATACATATTCATAGCTATACTTATTGAGTTCTTGTGCTGTAAAATCTTCAAACGCAAACTCGCTGCCAACAAATGGTCCCGATTTGTTTGCAGAAGATATCCGTTTAACACGCTTAAGCGCTGGGAGATATAACCACTGATCATCAGCATCTATAATTTGCGCATGTGAAAGCAGCTTGGTTTCTTTTACATCTGCAGGAGAGTTAAAAATAATAAGGCTTTTGTCACCTTTGTCTTCGTCTGCCACTTCCATAGTTTTCATGGTCAATAAACGTTCGGTTTCTTGGCCTTTCTTGTCTATCAAACGCATTTTTAAATCAACGGCACTGACTTCAAAACCTCGATCTGAACGATCTGCTTTAGCTGCAATGTTGTAGCCTAGATTGTCTTGCGTTGCGTTGCTGGCAAAAGGTATAACCAGCAATCCGATTGCTAAATGCGATAAAAACTTAGGCGTTGTAGATTTCATTTTTCGTTCCTTCTTGAATAGACGCTTTGCTCGCTTGCTTTGATCTTTTAGCCAGTAACATAAGCAGCGCGGGTAAGAATAAAAAGTCCACGATGAGTGCCATGACAATGGCAAGTGCAGTTAGCAGCCCCATCTGCGCATTGATCATAAAGGTTGAATAGGCCAACACTGCGAAGCCGCCAGCCAGAATAAATGTGGTCAGTAAAATAGCTTCACCGACGGTTTCAAAGGCATACTTCACCGCACCTGCTGGGTCCAATCCCTGCTCTCGCCTCGCCCGTAAGTACTTGGATAGGAAATGCACGGTATTATCAACAATGATCCCTAAAGAAGTTGAAGTTACCGTAGCCGCCGCCACACCAACTTGACCGACCAATATAGCCCAAATACCAAAAGTGAATAGCATCGGAATTGTGTTGGGTAGAATACTTGCGATCCCATATTTAATACTTCTCAGCGTCATCACCATAATCAAGGTGATCACGATAACGGCAATTAAATTACCGCTGAGCATGCTTTCTGCGTTACGCTGGAAAATATGTGAGAACATTACGGTCGCACCGGTTGCTTTAGCATGCATAGCATCTGGTGTATGGTCGGCTAACCAAGCCTCAGTACGAGCGATAAAAGATTGGATCTGGCCAGTTGAGAGGTTATCTAGAGTCAAGCTTACTCGAGTTGCCGATTTATCCATACTGATCCTGTCCGTCAGGTCTAACCCAAATGGCAAGGACATTTCATAAAGCAGGAGATACTGCGCTGCTAACTCTCTATCAGCAGGTAAACGATACATACTGGTGTCATCTTGATGCATATTTTTGTTGAGACGCTTAACAATATCCGTGTAACTATAGACATGAACCACCTCTGGTTGCATTCTCAGCCACTGTGTAAATTGATTCAGATTGGTAAGATATTCAGGCTCACTGATCCCACCTACTTTGCCACTTTCAACATCAAACTCAACCACATAAATACCAGTAAGGTTTTCCATGGTAAAATCAGTATCACGGCGAAACTCCACTCGATGATCAAAGTACTTCACAAACTCATCATTGAGATCAATATTAGGGACCACGTAGGCACTAGCCGCAATCGCAACAACAGTAAATAGCAAAATAGCTCGATATTTCTGCGCGACAACACCACCAAAACGACCTAAGTAATGAGATAACATGCTTGTACGAGTTGCATAGCTCTTTTTGTCTGGCAAAATGGCGATGAGGCTGGGTAGTAAAATTAGAGATAATACCCAAGCAGCAGCAATACCAAATGCTGTAATGTTGCCCAAATCGGCAAATGGAGGGGCATCCGACATGTTAAGAGTTAAAAAGCCTACAATTGTAGTCAAGCTGGTTATAGATACGGGAACGAAGTTAATTCGTAAACTTTCCACTATCGCGTGATTTTTTTCGTGTCCTGCTTTTCTTGCTGCATAGTAAGACAACAAAACGTGTATGCTGTCAGCTATCGCTAGCGTTAGAATAATAGTCGGTGCGGTTATCGAAATAGGAGTTAATTGAATACCAGCGTAGCCACTGATCCCCATAGCAACAACACTTGAGAAAATCACCACAGATACAGCTGCAATAGTTCCTGGAAAACTGCGTAATCCACAGTACATTACAATGATCAAAACCAAATACATGATAGGCGTAAGGGTTTCGGCATCTTGCTGCCCTGACTCACTAAACGCATTGTTTAGCATCGAAATTCCAGAAAGCGCAAACACTAAATCAGGATTCTCTTGCTGTGCTTTTGCGACTATTTCGCGAACATGCTTTACCGCTGTCGGTACTTCAGTCAGTGATTCACCTGGGTACTGAACGGTAATATTGATACCTGTCGTCTTCCCGTTATTTGCGATCAAGCGCTGTTTTAATAAAGGTTCTTGTTGTGCAATTTCCGCTTTTTGTAAAATGTCTTCTTCACTTAATGACTGGATGTTTTTCATCAAGTCCGCAACTATCAGCTCATCTCCCTCCGCGTAACTATGCTGAAAGTTAGTCACAGAGTCGACTCGACTAGCATAGGGGGTTTGCCACGCAGCCTCTGTCAGCTGCTCAACCACCATTGCGTGTTGTTTGGATAAACCGTTACCCTCTTTTTGATGCACAACAATAAGAATATTATCGTTCTTGGTGTACTTGTCCTGAAAAGCTTCAAAAGCCAGTAGTTCGGGGTTTGAAGCACTAAAAAATGCCCGATAATCATTAGAAAATGTTAAGCCTTTTGCCCCAATACCAATTGCAATACAAGACATGATACTGAAGAGTAAACACAAGTATTTATATCTAGTGACAAACTCACCGAGTCGCTTAGCAACTCCTTCTAGCGATGATCCCATTGTCTCTCCTTAAATAACAGAACAACTATTCTGATATAAAATAAAAAAATAGCTAAAAGCTTTTCTTCACGATCACTTCTAGCAATTAAGCAAACGCTTTGGGTAATCTTTACTGATCACTCAATTCAAATCTTTATCACGACGTATTATCTTTCGTTACTTCTGCGCCATCATGTCAAAAATCGTAGTTAAGTAATGTCTCAGAGTTTCACGATGGAAATCTCCTTTTGCCATCACGGCTACACCTTGAAGCACACCAAGTAAACAAAAGCTCAAACTGTTTGCATCAATCTCTTTGCGAATCTCACCTTGCGCTTGCGCTTTTTCAATGAAATCTCGAAACTGCGCACTCAACGCACTGTAGACCTGTTGCACCGCCGAATTCATATCAGGGTCGGACTCACCCACTTCTGTGGCCGTATTACAGATCAAGCAGCCATTAGCACCATGCGCTGCAATGTTTTGACTATACAAGTTAAAAAATGCAGTTAAGTCTGCCAAACTGCCATCGCTTGCACTTAAACGCTTAAGCCCAGGTCCAATTTTACGCAGAGAATACTCCTGCAAACAGCGTTGAAACAATTCCTTTTTATTACCAAATTCTTGGTAAAACCCGTACCGACTAACACCAGTACAAGTGACTAACTGTTCCATGGAAGTATTCCTATACCCTTGCTTCCAAAACAGGATTGTCGCTTGTTCCAATGCTTTATCGACATTAAACTCTCGCGTTCTTCCCATAGGCTCCTCAAAAAACAGAATATACATTCTGAAATAAAAAAGTCAACAAAATCACAACAAAATAATAAAACCGTAACAATTGGATTGTTATGACTTTAGTTCAGCTTAGGTGCTTATAAAAGCATCCAACCTAAGTACGAAATAAGTAGTGAGTTACGATTAGAACTTTTCACAACTCCAAGGAACAGTAACATGTATTTGAGGTAGGCAAAATATTTTGAGGTATAAAACTAAAAATTCCCACAATAGAGTACAAGTAGTAGCACTCATCTAACTTACTAATATTCAGCTAAAAGAAGATGAGAATGCCCAATCTCGGCGCTCTCATCAAGGTCACCATAACTATTGATCAACTCAACTAGCTTTCTTCATCAAGTCATCTTCAAACCAGTCAGTTAAAAGACGCTTTTCATAATAAAAGGATTCGTCCATGCCTCTTTTTATTCTATCCATGAACGACATATCTTTTAACGTCACGCCATTTTCCTCTGCGATGGTTTTACCAGACTTATCTGTTAACTTATAGCTAATTTCAAAACGGGGGAAATGGATTGGTTTAATCACCCGAATATCAGTGGTACCGTAATGAACATCACCAGCAAGGTCTATCTCATCAAAGGTAATTGCGAGCTTGTAGCCCTCGGGTAATTTAGTCGCTAATTCTTCTAGGTGTTTCTGCAGTTGCTTTTCAACCCGTTTATGAAATGAACCTCGCGTTTCATTACCTGGTTTAACATCGCGATACTCTTTAAAGTCCTTCCAAGTCACAGCGACCTCACCTGCATTGACAAACAAGGGAGTCATAAATAAAGCAAGTATTGCAATTTGTGTTTTCATCTTTGGATCTCCTTCAAACTCTACCATCACCTTACTCCTTCATTGTGCGAAGTAAAGCAAGATCACACCCTTTTACGCAGTGTGACATTTGACTACATTTACATAACCAACCTAAAGCTGTACACAAAAGTTAGTTAGCTAACTGAATGAAAAACTAAGTTCACTAATACTATTCCACCCTAGATAAGTGCTTTCTCAAAAGCAATGTAGGTTTTCGGGGCTATTAAAAACAAAGTTAAAGCACTCTTAAGAAATCTCAATCGCTAGCGCGCAAGTTGCTACTCTGCCAACGTTCAAGTTAGTTTATAGTTAGTAAGACCGAGATTAGGGTAAATCGTTCTCAAATGGATGTAATCAAAGCAGTATCTTTACGACTATAAGCAATCGAGTAGCTTCATCTCTATGCTCTTTTACCCCCCATCAAACCACTGCTACTTACCCTGCATGATAAATCCGACCAATAGAAAAACGTAAACATTTCACATTGATTGTCAGCTACTCTTTTCTATCGTTATCTTATGATTTTCTTTATATAGATCAGTCAGTTCTTTGTAGTTCAAGTTTAATTTATAAAACCCTGAAAAGTAACAATATTTACCATCAATATATTTATAGTAAACCTCAACTTTTCTAATCCAGCCAATAGACTCAAAAGCATAAATAATATCAATCTTTACAAACTCAATTTCACTCATATCTATAGTATTTCTATCTAAAGACAAATGGTCATGAGACAAGCTTACCGTTTTGTATGACTTAAAGGATCGAGTGAGTGAATAAATAAAATATGCGAAGAACATTGGGGTCAAGAAGTAAAGTATCTTTATCTTGCTATGGTCAATAGACTCTGGATTAAAGTGCAGAAATATGCCATACAATGTAAAATACAACGAACTAACAACCTCAAGGTTCAGCAAGTTTTTTCTCATTTTAAGCATATATTTCCGCTTGTATAAAAGGGGGAGCCCCCCCATTCACCTACATATTATTAAACCTGAACTCAGGATAACAACTTGTTCTCTAGCAACTGTTATCCCTTACTACTGCGTTAAATTTGCTTGCAATAGGCCAGTATTGACGCACAAATTTGCCTTGTATTAAGAAATAACTTCTGGCTAGAGTGATGTTATACTTTTGAACTTAGGCGTTTTAGTAGCTTAACTAACTTCTTATCCCAAATTCAGGTTATTAAGGTGCATCACGATTTTTGCAGTAAGCAATAATCTTAATTTACTTGTGATGTTATGGTAAGCGCTTTGCACTCACCACGGATAGCATTGTGACACGAAGTCACTAGATTGGGCTGGGTTTAATGCTATTCATATCGAAAATACGATCACATGTTCCGTCGAGGGCATGTCTACTTCCTCTAACATGAGGCACTAAAAGAAACTAATGCAAAGCTTTTCAGCGCACTTATTATGCACTAGAAACAACACATGGGCGTTAAATCGATACCCCCACTTTGCCCCAAAATGATGAAATTTTAGAAAATTCCAGACACAAAAAAACCCTAACATCAATGTATTAGGTTTTTTCTAAAGCGTGTAGTACTTAGAGGGTGATGTTTATTACATCACGCCGCCCATGTGAAATCTAACTATTTGTTTCTATTAAACTATTAGAATGGGGGAAAAGTAGCATACCTCACTTTATACCCCTAAGGTGAAATAAAGGATAAACTTTTATTTTTCAAAAAGTTACCTATAACTACAAAATCTCTATTGAAGCCTCTTTGGTATATACAGAAATTAAAACTGACAGTCACCTATAAAGGTGGGTAACTACCAGTTTAATTTTTGAGCTAATACACCTTATCGGACAATATTTTCCTTATTATCTTGTGATTCCAAGGGGACTAGCGTAAGCAGTCCATAGTGCTTGTTTCACAAACAACAATAAGGGGCCTGATGACTTCCAAAATCATTACAACTGAGCCGTATTCACCTAATAATGAGGCCTAATAGCTCTTATGCATTGCCGCTATGAGTATGAACCAAAAGCGAGACAAACATTAGTTCCTCCGAAGCCAAACGAATTTGATAGTGCAAAATCAACTTTTTGCCTCAGTGGTTCACCGAATACATGCCGTACTCCTGCGCACTCAGAATCCAAGTTATCTTCCGTCAAATTCCTAGTAAAAGGCACAACTCCGTGTTTAATGGATAGCACAGTAAAAACAGCTTGTAGTGCTCCTGATGCCCCTAACAAATGACCTGTGCACGACTTAGTTGCAGAGACAGCAACATTAGGTGCATGAGGACCAAATACGTCACGAATCGCCCTAATTTCAGTGCCATCAGCCTGAGTACTTGTGGCGTGCGCGTTTACGAAATCTACGGACGTTGCTGGACGACCTGATCTTACTATGGCTCCTTCCATCGCACGTTTCGCTCCTAACCCCTGAGGGTGAGGCGCAGTTATTGATCCCCCCGTTTTTCCATCCCCAGTTCTACAAAATGATACAAGTTCAGCAAGAATCGTGGCTCCACGTTCAAGCGCGTGAGAAAGATCTTCCAGAACGATAGCCGCCGCACCTTCACCCATTACAAACCCTCGTCGATCACTGGTAAAGGGCCGCGAAGCCTGTTCGGGAGCATCATTTTTGGTAGACATAGCAGACTGAGCATTAAAAGTTCCGATTCCAACTGGTGTAATTGCGGCTTCAGTTCCACCGGCGACAATTATGTCCGCTTCGCCACTTACGATTGCATTGTAACCGTCGGCAATAGAGTGCGAACCAGCCGCACATGCTGTGCAGTGCGCATTATTCGGCCCGCTAAACCCCCAAGTACTCGCAATATAGCCAGCAGCGATGTTTGGCAGAAACTTTAAGTTACCGAACGGTGATTGTCGGGACCCTGATCGAGAAGTAGTAGTGCATTGCTCAACACTTTCAAGGCCCCCAACGCCCGTAGAAAAATTAACACCAATTCGATGCAACTTTTCAGGATCAGTTTCATCATGTAACTGTGCCATTTCAATCGCTTCGGCCGCTGCGATCATCGCGAAAACCTGATGACGATCAAGTTTTTTTAGCTGCTTGGTTTGTTCGGCCAAAGACAAATTTTTGAACGGCGAAAATTTACCTGGATTGAACTCCTTGTCTACCTGAGCCGCAAAGAATGTTTTGCATGCAACTTCTGCTGGATCGAATCTTTCAATTTTCCGTATCCCATGTTCACCACGAATAAGGCGTTCGAAGCTCTCATCAGCACTACCACCTAAAGGGGAAATTGCTCCAATTCCCGTTATGACAACTCGTCCTTTCATCTTCACCTCTGAAATATATTGTTTCCTACACGTCTAATCTAAAAAGCAGATCAGTGCTCAGTAGACCCTCAGTTATATATTATCAAATATCTCTAAACTGTTGTTTATTTTTTCCACTTTTGGCCAGAAACTATCAGCGAGTACGATGTGGACTAGTTTAGGTATAGCCACTTTGAGCATGATAATATTATCCGCCCCCAGACATTACCTTTTCTAGTATTTCTGGCGTAACAGCCTCGAGTAGCTCTTTACTTACCGGCATTCTCATTGGAAAGATATTATTAACCGTTGTGTAGTCAAAATACCCCATTCTTGCTAAGGGACGAAGAGTATCAATATCAATTTTACCATCCTCACCAACCGCTGATTCTTTAATATGAATTCGACGCACCAAACCGATAATCATATCAACTTTACCCAACCCCAACTCTACTTGGCTCGATTGTGGGCATTCAATTGTTTCAAACTTGAAAAGTTCACACTCCATCTTTATAGGACTGGATGCCACCATGCTAACATCACATAAATCAGCCTTTTCCTTTTCAAGCCCAGCTAACTCAAATTCGTCTGTTTCATGGGAGACAATTGAGGAAGAGGCGTTCATTTCACCTTTTAGTTCTTCTGTACAAAAATTCCATACAAACCACCCAGTTTTTTCAATATTAATAGAGGAATCCTTTCGTAACCCATTTGGGTAATGGTTTGCTGTAAAGCAAACCATTGGTGGATCAATGTTGAATATTTGCGCTTGACTAAAAGGTGCCAAATTACAAATTCCGTCCTCGCTTTTAGTGGAAATCCACGCTATCGGACGAGGTACAACACAGCTACGGAAAGCGGAAAAAGGGAGAGGACACTTCTCTGTTAATGGATCAAATTTCATAAAACATACTCCTTATATTATTTTAGTATACAAGTATTCAAAAACAGGGCACCGAATCACTCAGGTCTGTCAATCAAATTACTTAGCATCACCGCGTGCTTTGACTCGAAGTTATGGGAGATTTACCCGCACTCATATCAACTACGAGTTTGCTCTTTTCGAGGAATTTCACCATAAGCCCCATTCCAATCTTCATGACGGCTTCATCGTCTTCAAGGACGCAGAAGTCTACCGAGCCATATACGGAATCAGTCATTCTGACCAGATCGACTCCCTTAGTAGCGTAACTCAATCCGCTTAACTCCTGCCGCGTCTTGCCCACTAGTTTTCGTGCTATAGTTACCTTATGACTTATCTGGTAGACAGCAAACTCTTTTTCGTAGACTTCGCTACCAAGAAACTCTTGAGTGTCTTTAGCGAGCGATGTGCCACCATTACCCTCAACATATATAGCAAATATCAACGCATCGAGAAAAATCCAATCAAATGGTATGTCAGGGTAATTTTCACTAAACTCAAGGCGTTTTTCGTTTACAAAATCACTGGGTAGATCCCTATGAATTGTGGCTTTATCATCCATCACAAGAGGTTTAGAACTCTCCTTAATGCTCGAGATATAAAACGTCTCTCCACTATCTCCCTTTTTTATACTCAAATTCGTGTGCTTTTCTAATTTGTTGAGCTCGTATATCATTTCTTGCTGTAATGGAATGGGTTTCCTGAGTGAAAAATTGATTTCTATATTACTATCATCAATGATGTCACATGCCATTTTCTTTGCCTGAAGCATTGCAAGCATTCCATGCACGACTGTAGAATCTAACCCATTCTTTCTAGCCAACTCATGATCGAAATGAATAGGATTCCAATCGCCGGAAAACGTTGCCCAGTCACGAAGTTCGTTTTCAGTAAATGAGTGAGAAACGCTCATTTATACCTCCTAAGCACCAATGCGCTATTACAGCCTCCAAAGCCATAATTAATATTTAATACATTTTCAATGCCTTTGACGGTTCTGTGTTCATTAGGAGTAAAATCGAGATCTAACTTTTCATCTGGTGTTTTAAGGTTTACCGTCGCTGGTACCATATCACCTTCCATGGTCTTCAAGCAGAAGATGCTTTCAATGATCCCGGATGCAGAAACCAAATGTCCTGTATACGACTTTGTACTTGAAATGGGAATTCGCTTGGCATCTTCTTGAAAAACCTCTTTGATTGCCTGTGTCTCGTTCGCATCATTGAGCGGTGTCGATGTCCCATGAGCATTAATGTAATGAATATCATTGTTCTTTAGCTGTGCTCTTTCAATTGCCTTTTCAATGGTCATTATGCGACCTTTTAGGTCAACAGCCGGTGCTGTGATGTCATAAGCGTCAGAGTAATTTGCATAACCTGTGATCTCACCCAATATATTTGCACCTCGGCGAACTGCATCTTCCATATTTTCAAGAACCATTGCAGCAGAACCTTCTGTTAAGACAAAACCACTACGATCGGCACTAAACGGACAGCATGCCTTTTCTACATCATTTTGCTCCTTGGAAAGTGCCCCTAAGACATCGAGAGTCCACACGTTATAATCGTCTAATACACTTTCTGCCGCACCAGCGAGCATCATTTTAGCTCTACCACTGCGTATGATTTCGTAAGCATCACCAATCGCAATGTTCCCTGTAGCGCAGGCCGCCACGGGAGTATTTTGATAGCCTCGGAGATTCCAGTTAATTGACATCAAACCGGTACCGACGCTTGGCATGCACTCAAGATTAGCAACAGGGGACGCTACTCCATATTTAATATAGGAGTTATTATTTGCGATACTGGTGTCCTCACCTCCCCAGCCAGTTCCGAATATGATCCCTCTATCGAAAGGGTCATAGAATTCATCAAGCGTAGCCAGTGGCTCTTGTCCAAATGCCATTTCAATGGCTTCGTCTGCCGCGATAAGACCCAAGCGACCGAATCTCGGCATACTTTTTAGTATCTTTTTAGAGAACTTACTCACATTGATCGGTTGTTCGATTCTTCCAAAGAACTTTGCGGTCACAGATTTATTCGGATGGGTGTACTTGGCATACCCTAGCCGATATTCAATAATGCTTTTCCAGATCTCTGGTACAGAATTTCCTAAAGGGCATATCGCTCCGTAACCGGTTATCGCTACTCGGTTTTTATACATATCTTGGTTTTCCCGTAAATTGTTTAACAGCTTTAAGATTTCTATAGTTCGCTTTCAGCACATCCAATTGCTGACTCAGAGCTATATTGCACAGCAGTCATTGTATATATCCTCTGACACTATTCAGCGACGCGCACAAATCTATTGCTGTCAACAGCGTCTTTCATGGAGGTCATCTTCAGTGATCAGCTGAACTGCTTTTTCATAGGCGTTTATTTATTCGATAATCACAAAATTGAAATAGATAAATGTTAGCCATGATGGAAAGCCCCTAATAAAAGTTTTCTTTTTATCGTGAGTATCAAAGTCGTAATTTCAGCTAGATGAGAAGGAATGTTAGACAGTAGCTGTATTTTATGACTACACAATATTTCCTTGAAGGTTATGTCCCAACTCATGTTCGATAGCCTTTCAATATGCGAGATAGAGCCTGCGAAATAGTCTGCTTTGTGATTCTCTTCCCGCTTAGCAATTAAATCTTGCATAACAACGTGCTATATTGGAAAAGTTCACTCGAATAGCTGGTGGTCTCATAACCACACAGATATATGCTACTCTCCGCACTTTTAAGTTCAGTCATACATCTCAATTCCATTATGTACACATATTTCCTTTCAACCGCAGTACTTCAAACACTTCCTGCTACACCGTCACACTGACACCACTTTGGGTACGGTTGAGTATGACAATTCGCTCCGATTTCACTCGTCCTAGGCGATTAACTACCTGAAATGGATTTTCACCATACCTTTACCTAGTTCAAAGCTTAAGCAATCACAATGCTAGTTATCACACTCTCATTTGCCTACGCTGGTGTTTCTTCTTCCAACGGGCTTGAAGCCACAAAATTTACTAGGTCATCAAACGTTTGTAACTCAGCTTCAGCCATAGCGTCGAGGTCCACTGCAATCCCAAGCTCTTTCTTAAAAGTTACCATTATGGTTACATAGTCAAGACTAACCAGATGCAACTCTTCCATATTAGTGTTACTGTTGATGTCGCTTGCGTCATAATCAACTAGCTCTCCAATCGTGTCCTTCAACAAAGTTGCAATTGAATTATTTTTATCACTCATTTTAAATTTACTCCTTTATATAAAATACGACATACCTACAATGGGTATGCACACCAGTGCGACAAGACATCACTATGTCCGCACGATAACCTAGAAGCTCTCTCAATCAGCTAGGATCACTCATCCTAGATGCCCAGACAAACTTCTCATTAATCAATAAAACAAATATTCCCTTCTACCTCTTCCGAGAATACGGCCCGCTTCTTTCCGCGCGTTCTGGCAAGAAACGCATAATGATTTTCTTTCACTTGTGCGAAGCTATAAGGGTTATCTTCTCCAAACAGTGTATTGAGAAGTGTATATTTAGTATTGATGATCCTTTCGATGGTTCCTGGTTCTCCATTCTTTGAGCTAACGAAGAAGCGCATCATCTTGTTTTGCCCTTCAAAATAGGTTTCATGTACCATAGCGTTGTGATAATTCAGACCGCAATCGAGTTCATCCAGAAAACACTTTTTATGGTATTCGTCTGCATCGACTATATTTTTTATGACGCTCAGCCAAGCGCGGATATGTCTAGCTTCATCTTTCATAATATTCGTGATGACTTCTTTGAACTTTGGATGCTTTATTTGCGGCCTCATATCCTTGTACAGCTCAGTATTGACCACTTCTGCAAACAAATGAGCTAGTGCATAGCTATATAAATTCCAGTATCTCCTATCTTCATAACACCATATGTATTTCCGACTGTAGTCCCTCACAGTTAAGTGTTCGAAGTAGTCGAGATTTCCATGGCAGGCGTAGTGGTTTATCAACCCAACAGATAAACCATGTCGCGTTTCTTCATAAGCTATAATATTGCTGTACGATAGGAATTCACCCCAATCATCCAGCAACTCCTTAGGATATCCTTCCTCTTTTGCTTTCATCATCAGTTCGTAGGTCTGTGCCACAGATGCTTGACCTGAGTATTCCCCATCGGCAAGACAGTCAAGTAACTTCGCGATCTCCTTATCATCCGGTTCAAGTTCTCGAAGCCATTCCCATTTGTACCTATTTGCATCCCATCTTTGTTCGTCAGACATACAACCATATTTTACGATCGTGTTGATCCCAGTCATCTTATTCCTCCAATATCGCTATATTGAACAGGGCTACCTTAAGTAGCATCCACCATTTTCCTTTGCTTTTAGTAACATACGTGCGCTAACTACTGACATTCACTCCATTCTCTACGCCTTCAAAGAACCAAACAAAGGCAGGGAAACACTAAGCAGTGAATCCACCGTCAATCACGAGTGTTTGACCTGTGATATAATTTCCACCTGCTCCGAGTAAGAAAAGTACAGCTGGTGCAACATCATGCACTTGGCCTATTCTCCCCAATGGAATACTCTTGAACATGCTATTCATACTTCTCTCGTCTATTTTCGATGTCATTTCTGTTTCAATCAGGCCTGGAGCTAGAGAGTTCACCCGGATATTGAAACGTCCCAACTCTCTGGCCAAAGTTTTTGTCATTGCTATAGTGGCCGCCTTTGTTGCGGCATAATTGATTTGGCCCGGATTTGCCTTAAATGCAGTGACAGAACTAACATTGACGATACAGCCGCCTTGCATCAGCATCGATTTAACCAAACTTTTTAAGACATAAAACTGTGAGTTCAGGTTGGTATCCATCACTTCTTCCCAGTGCTCAAGCTCCATATTCAAAAGTATCGCATCTTTGGTAATTCCCGCATTGTTGACCAATGCATACGGCGCTCCATATGCCTTCTCAAGCTTTTTAGCCAGCTCGCCTACTTCACTAAATTGTGTCATGTCGCACTGATGTGCTTCGCACAAATACCCTTCCTCGGTCAGGCTAGCACTTATACTCTCTGCTTTTAATTGACTACTTTTGTATGTAAAGACAACACGATACCCAGCAACAGCTAACTCACGTACGATCGCTTCACCGATACCTCTAGTTCCACCAGTAACTAGCACCCATTTCGTTTTATTCATATCTTTCTATCCAATCACTGATTCGCGTATGCTCGCAGCACTTAATTAGCCGACTGTTGATTAATTGCCCTAAGCAATTGCGGCTCCCACTCCTTATCCCACTTCTCGATCAAATAAGCTCTCCGTTTCTTCACGTCAGCATCGTTGGGATGAAACCCTTCTTGAATGAGTTCTCTTCGATTAGCCATTATGCCGCTATAGAAGGCAGATGCTTCAATATCCGCCCGGGAAATGTCTTCACCAATCTGCTTTGCTATTGAGTACGTTGATATAATCGCTTCTACGTCGTCTAGATCACGTGTATTAGCCAATTCTTCAGGGCTCCACACTATTTCATCGTAGATCGATTGGTATAAATCGACAGCAATACTGCAATGCTCAATTTCTTCAATAAAATGGTACCCGAGTAAATAAAGTATCCCCAGGTTTTGAGAGTTTCGAATGGTGTAATTAAGGATCCCGTTATCGAATAATTGTTCGAAAAAAACGAAGCTAGATACACAAGTTTTACTTTCGAAAACAGCCACATCAAGAAGCGCCTGTTTAAGGAATACATTATCTTTTCCTGAGAATCCCAAATCATTGCGAGCGCCTTCCAACATTGGCTCATATTTATCTTTATAAATAGGATACAAAAAGTCATACACCCTTGGATGATAGCGCTCCTTAAACACTACTCCCTTGTGAAGCACTTTATTCAATTTCCTATGCTGGTTAGCATGGTGCATTTCCTGAGTGTAGTAATCTTTTTCGGCACGCATCACGGCTGGATCTGTAAGCAGTTTAAGCGCCGCTGAACGAACTCCTGTATAGAAGAGTTCGATAAACTCCACATAAAATGAGTAGCCGAGCCCTAGTAAGGAAGTTGCTCTTTCAAGGCTCCAAGCATAGTTAAAACCACTCTCATTTATCACCTTTTCTTCCATACGAAATGGGACCGCTCTTATAGTTATATTTTCCATACAACCTCCGAACGATTCAAAACATGATCTAAAAGTGATCGCTCACCAGTCTGCTCCTTGCTTATATTGATTCGTTTCATACTTCCCTCGTAATTTATTATGCTCATTGTCAAACACCTACTTTATCTAAAATATAACTGTAGTGTTCACGGCGGCCAGTTACCGATACATACTGTAAGAACTCCTCTAGTTCAGGTACACGATTAACACCGGCTTGTACCATTTCCCCAGCTGCTTGAGACAGTCTTTCGAATGCACCCTCCAACTCCTTAAGAGTCTGCGTATTCTTGGTCGCACAGACTAAACGCTCATTTAGTGACCTAAGGAACTCACACTCCGTCCAATCAATGTACTCTTGTGTCGGTTCATTTTTGGTATCAAGGCGGCTCCAAGTTAAGAAAAACCGTTGCATGTTTTCATTGAGAGCTGTAAATGAATGGAGCAAAGGCCAAACTTCGGGTTTCTTTGGTAGCTCTGCATAGTCTCCTTGACAGAAAATGAAAGCATTTTGGGTCCAATATATTGACCAGTCCCAACAAATCTTTAATGGCATAACTTGCTGGTTTCCAAAGATTTCATATTGACCACGAAATATCTTGAAGTAGGCATCTGTAAGACTTAGGAAGAAAGAATTAGCCGCTTCAATTCGACGATCTACACCTTTATCCCCAGCATGGTCACTGCAAATTAGATCCGTAATAAAAGTATTACTAAATGCAATAAAATCACTTCCAGGGGAGTAGAACGGATCAACGAATACTCCAGCAATCCCTGTTAGAAACCAGCGATCAGGTGAGTAAGCTTTTGTAGTGTGACGTGAAAATTCTTTTAAGATTCCAAAGTCTTGGAAATCAGAAACTGCTTCTTGTACCAGAGAAGCACATTGTGGCTCGTGCTTTTCCATCCACTTAACAAGCTTTTCGAATGTGTCGAATTCACAGCTTGGATGAAGATGTTCATCAGCAACGAGACCAATACTTGTGGAGCCACTTGCTAGCGGTATTAACCATATCCAATAGCCTCGTCCCATAAGGTGGTTGACACTAAGGCGTCGTTCAGGGCCACTGCCATGTCGCTCTTGCCATTGTAATGATTCGCTCCATTCATCTACTTTGACCTCACGTGCAACCCTAAACCATGCAGAACTAACCTTATGATCTGCCTCACGATCTAGTTTCAGTTTCTGCTTTAGTACGGCCCCTCCGCCAGTTGCGTCCACAAGCCATCTGCAACTGACTTGGCTTTGACTCCCCGCACGTTCGTAAAACACGGTATGATCTGACTCCTCTGAGCCTATCTGCACATCAATAACTTTAGTTCCTTCCTGAACGTCAATATTATCGCGGTTACACTTATCTATAATGAAGTTTTCAAAGCGTCCTCTGGCAATTTGGTAAGTATCAGCGGCAGGGAAATCACGACACCCGAGCTCCAGGCGAGATGATATATCTGTGTTTGAGCCATTATCCCAGAAAAATCGCTGGCCAAGTTTTGGCAAATGCTCATCTTTTAGGTGCTGCCCAAAACCAAGTATATTGGCAAAGTAGTGAGACGAAACCTCTACCGTAGACTCGCCAATTTTATAGGCACTTTCCTCAACAGGAAAAGTGTTCCGTTCAAGTACAAGAATTCGAATTGTAGGTAGTTGGCGTCTCACCTGAAGTGCAAGTCCCATCCCGGCCATTCCACCACCGAGAACCACTAAATCCATACGCTGTTCCATCGTTTCACCTCAAGTAACTAGATGCAGTTGTAATGTTTTTATGAAAGGAGTTGTTATAATCTAATGGTTTACAGAGAATCGTCTTGGTTTTCTGGATCGATGGAAAATTTTCGTGCGCTTTACCGCGCAAATACAACCCGTATTGTGCACCATGTGAAAGGTGATGACGGTGCTCCGTGCAGAAATCAGACAGCTCGGTGATTACGTCAAGTTCCGCTCCGCCAGTAAATGTTGCCGCCAGCCCAACGCCACGCCACACCGCACCTCTGCTACGCAGAGGTAGGGTTTGCAGGATGTTAAAAAGCTTTTCTGGCTGCGATGAACTTGCAAACCATAACGAACGTCCGTATCCGCTCCAAAGCCCAAAGTCAGAAGGACCATCATTTATGAGAGCATGCCCATGCCTTTGCAGCCGATGCCTAAACCTTATGCCGGAGTAGAAGCCATATCCATCCTTTATTGCTCTAAAACTCAAACGTTCCCTAAAGCCTAAGCATTTTTCAAATGGTTGCCCCAGGAAGCCAATGCTCATCCCTACCCCGAAGGAGAATAACCTGTTAATGCTTGCTATATTAAAATAAGAATTTTCAAGTACATTTACTGTAATAAAACGAGTGTGAAAAAGTATACCGAAGGCCATTCCCGCGCCCTCGATAATATATGGCGCATTGAATGTATTATCATTATTAACTTGATATTCTAGTGCCGAGAAGTCTCTACCATCCACATATTCCAACATACTCTCGTAGAAAGTATCTAACAATGACTTAAAGTGCGCCTTTGATTTTTCTGAGCTATCGGGATCAAACCATTGTTCATAATCAACTTTTCGAGGAAGTGCGGCAAATAGTTCCGATCGACCAAATTTATTTTTAATAACATCCATATACTTATCTTCAACACTTCAAATCAGACTACCAAAGAAAAAAGAAAGTCACGCCAGACCTTCCTTCTCAAAGCAAATAAACAATATTTAAACATCATATTTAAATCCAACCATTAAATCAACAACCACACCCATAGCGCACATTATTGCAACAAATTAAACACAAAACTTTTTTGAAATTTCATTCTATTAAACAGCTGAGGGGTTTTAAAATTAAATTTTTATGTAATACAGGGATTCACTAAAATTTAATATTTGATAGTAAAAACAGTTAATTTTGGATGGAAATTCACTTAAACCCATGATTTATAAAGTATAAAGAAATCACTTCCGGAGCATAGACTTAAAATATTCACATAAGTGTCAAAATAGAGTTATGTGCATGACCTGAGATTCATACCTTGTAGCCTTTTAGCTACGAGACTTATAGATAAATTTAATACCCCACAGTCAAAGACACAACCTTCACTTAAAAAACAAATAGTTATAAAAAACACTTGAAATTTAAAGCTATTACTGGTGCTTATTCGATAAAAAATTGCTGAAGATACAGCAGTACTAGCTACCTTTATCTTTAGTTCAATAAAGAGACAACCTTATTTTCCCGTTTTCATCAATGCATTGTAAAGTTGAATAATAAAAACTAAACACATCCAACTCACTGTATATTTTTTATTCACCACTAAAAATGATCGACATGACTAAAACCAAGCACCACTCACATCAAGAATAAGAATTGATAAGTTGCACACTTAAGAAAAGAATTTATCTTTTTTATTTTTAGACACTCCCTTTGACATATCCATTGTGATTAACGTAGGCACTATCACACATAGCCACAAACTGAAAATAAGAAAATTATAGCGATAAAAAACTATTAGAAAAAATACAATTCACCTAAAGAAAAAAGCAATAATTTATTGATAAATACAAAATAAAATAGATCTGTAACTCCTAAAAAAACGATATAAAATACCAACCCTTCAACTTATTAATAAAATTAAGGATAAATAAAAAGAGCAAAAACACTAACAATATAAAAAATATTAACAAACATCTTCGGGCTAGGGTGGGATCGAGCTTTAAATTGACAAGTATTGGAGTTTTATGATCTGGTTAAGCACCGCAATTTTTATGTCGTTACAATGAGCATCATGCATTTAGAATGGATTGAAGCTCCTATAAGCGATGTTAATATCAAACATAATCTTGTCGGCATCTTGTTTTTGACTCTGAGTGCCGTGCTTAGTGGCGCTGACGGATGGATGCCAATTCTAGAGTTTGGTGAGCTGCAACTGGATTGGCTACGGCATCACCATCCCTTTGAAAAGAGCATTCCAAAACGCTATTGTATTGCTAATATAATCAAAGTGTTGGATACAGACGCTTTACTCACTAGATCAGTGGTCATACACCTATCATTATGCCAGCCAACAATTCAACGTGAATATAGTTCCATTACAACAGCAAGATACATCCAGCCTTCGTCATTTTTTAGGTACGTCACGTCGCCAGCCCAAATTTGATTCGGTGCTACCGGATTAAAGCTCTGGTTAAGCAAATTATCAGCAACGGTATCAGAGTACTTCCGCTGAGTTATTACCTTATAAGCCACACGTTGTTTAACAACTAAATTGAGCTTCGCCATTAACTCTCTGGTTTTATAGCGCGTTATTTTAAAACCTTCTTTGCTTAAGCTCTTACATAACTCACGGTAGCCTAAGCTTTCTCTGCTGCATTTCAACAGTGCTTTGCCTTTCGATAAAGATGTAACTTTTCAGCCGTTATAAGCTTTACTGGACTCGCTAGCCGTGCGTAATAGTTTGAGCAACTCACTTTCATAGCTGAACATAATTTGATAACTCTAAAAGCTTGGCTATTCTCTCTGAGGAACCGATACTTTGCTTCTTATCTCAGCCGTTTTACTCATCTTCATTTAATGAATTTCCAGCTATAAATCAGTTTGGTGGTGATCTCTAAAGAAGCAGCCGCCTCTGAAACTGAATAGCCTTGCTCTATCACTAAAGCAACTGCTTCTTGCTTAAATTCAGTTCTATAAGACTTATTTTTACGTTTTGTCATTTAACACCTCAATATTAGATCATTGTCCATTATTAAAGTGTCCGGCTCAATTAAACCAGTTCATCATTACAATTCGGCCTTCGCTTGGTCAGACATCCTTTACCCACTTATCCAACAACGACCCTTGCGGGTCGCCTACCTATAACTTTGATAACAAAAGTTAAGCGAATAATTGGGCTTCCCAAGTTCCACTTTGATGACAACGATAGGGTTAGGTTCTACTTATCCACCAATGGTTCTTGTCATCATATTCCCAGATGTAAAAGGAGTAACCCGCCACATACCTTTTGCTTTAAGCGTAACAATGAGATTTTGATGATTGCAGTTGACTGTGTTTGCAGTAGTTTACGTACGCTAACCATTGCTATCGGCCTAGCCCTGTTTCGGTTTGTCATTCACCAAAACCACCTTTTGTTCACAGAAAAAGATGCCTATTACAGAGGTACATTGTCAGGAAGCTTTGCACCATGCCGTTACCAGCATCGCACTATCCCTAGGCTACTGTTAGCTGAATAACAGGTCTGGCCGCGGACGAAATACGCCAGACAATCACCAAAGCAGCTTATATCACTGCGCTGTTATTGAAGTAGTAACAGCAACAATAAGATGCTGTGAAACTTACATTTTGAAATAAGCCAACTCCTTCAAGAAGTTGGCTTAATTTTGAAGCAAGGTCAGTTGGTTCAATTACATCATGTAATCGTTCAACTCGAGCACCCATTTAATATGTTGACCTTTGGTGTTCTAAGAGTCCCAGATAACTCTGGGTAAGGGGTATTGAGCGTTTCGTCAACGCTCAACCAAGGGAGCGAAACCTACAAAATTACCCTACCAATCAATAGGTTACAAAAACAAGCGCGACTCTCGTCGCACTTACATCATGCCGCCCATACAGAGCTTAAGCTTTTGTTTATATTGGACTATTAGCATGGGAAAAAGTGGCGATACCCCACTTTATACCCCTCGGATGAAATAAAGTATAAATTTATTTATATTTCAACCAGTTACCTATATCAATAGCGCGCTAACAACAACTCTAAGGCTCTGAAGCAATTCAATATAAATTATTTAATAACAAATTGTTATGATACTGGCAATCATATAATTAACCTGAACTGCGGATAATTAATGCCTTTCTAGCAGCCAGTTTTAGCGCTAACTGCGTTGAATTCACTTCCAATAGCTCGCTATTGGTGCGTAAATACGCCTTGTTTTCCCTAAATCTTGCTGGCTAGACAAGAAGAAAAGCCTTTTTGACTAAAAATAATGAATTAGCCATTTCTTATCCAAACCTCAGGTTAATTAGAAGTAAATTTCGAACTACCTTGTATTGTAATAGGAACATAGATAAATTAAAATTTTCTCCGAGTTTGATTCTGAGAAAAGGCTTTCAAGAGTCAAGTTACAAAATCACTCTCTTTTTCTCATCATACAAAATAACTTCAAGGACAAAGGAATATTATGAAAGTTATCGGTTTATTAAAATCACTTATGTTAGCGACATTGGTTAGCACTTCTGCTATATCTTATGCTCAAGCCGAAGGTGGATTAGTTCAAAGAGCTGAAGCGGTCGCTAAAGCTGAAGGTATTACTATGGCTGAGCTGCTAGACCGTTCTGAAAGTGGCGAACTAGACGTAAATCAAAGAGCCGCTGAATTAAATGCTGAATGGGGACGCTGCGAGACCTATAAATATACAAAGTATGCAAGTGCTAAAGTAGATCAAGAAATTACTCTTACCAATTTTTCAAGCTTTGGCGGTACTTGTAATTCTTACTTTTTCACAATAGAAAGAAACTATGATGGCCATGATATGGAATTAATTTTATACCGTGATGATAGAGAAATTGATCGAGGTACTCATATCGGAAGATACCTTCCTCGTGGCAGCTATAGATTAACTCTGAAAAACAACGGTGGCGGTACAAGTATACGTGGCGGTGTACGTTACGAATACCGCGAGAATTAATTTATATTACGCAGGCTAATTAAGCCTGCGTATCAACAAGTTTAGTTTCTTGGCTTTTTAGGAAATTGATCACCTTCTCTTGATACTCTTGGAGAAAAGATTCTGAAGTGATTTTAGCAACTGTTTGCTGTTTCTTTTGAGCATTACCCAACACACCATGAAATGAGCGGTAGTTCTCTTTTTCCATTTGCGCCGCGCCTTCTACATGATCTACAAAGAAGTCGATAATATTTATTTTTTCGTCAGGCTTGAAACCTTTTTCCTCAAAATTGACACCATCTAAAGAACCTTTCACCCCCATTACATCATCCCAAAATGTGTCACGTAAGCTCCCCGTATACCCACTCGAGCGTGCCATATCAGACTCCAACGTTCGAATTGCGTCAACAATACCTTTAAATTCATTGATAGACATATTCTCAAAATCAAAGCCCTCAGGATTAAGTAGAGCGCTGTATGGTGAACTGCTCGGCGCATCACCTGTAAATGCAGCAATAGACACAGACTCGTCAGATACTTGTTTCTCTTTGGTATCTTTAACCTGATTTGGTTCTGGCTCCTTTTTTACGGGCGTAGCAAACGGTTGTGTAGGTGTTGATGTTGGCGCATTCGTTGTTGACACCGAATGGATATTAAAATGAATAGTCATAAAAGCTCCTTTTCGTATTGCCTTAGTATCGGCAGTATTCCTATTTTACTTTAGCATATTGTGTTGGATTTTATGGTTGTTATACATTGGTTAGTTAGCCCAACTAAGCATGTTCCTGCTACTAGTCCATTTGTGTGAAACAGCACAAAGCACATTTTTTTTACAACACATGGGACTTAAATCGATACCCCACTTTATACCCCTAAAATAATGACGCTTGAGCAAATTTCAGACACAAAAAAACCCTAACATCAAGATGCTAGGGTTTTTTCTAAAGCGTGTAGTGCTTAGGAGATGATGTTTATCACATCATGCCGCCCATGCCACCCATTCCGCCCATGCCGCCCATATCTGGACCAGCAGCTTCTTCTTTCGGAATTTCAGCAACCATCGCTTCAGTGGTGATCATTAGACCAGCAACCGATGCTGCGAACTGAAGTGCAGAACGCGTTACTTTAGTTGGGTCTAGGATACCCATTTCGATCATGTCGCTGTATTCGCCAGTTGCAGCGTTGTAACCGTAGTTACCTTCGCCAGCTTTAACTGCGTTAACCACAACTGATGCTTCGTCACCTGCGTTTGAAACGATTTGACGAAGTGGTGCTTCCATCGCACGAAGTGCCACTTTAATACCGTGGTTTTGGTCTTCGTTGTCACCAGTTAGCGATTCAAGCTTGCTCGCTACGCGAACTAGCGCAACACCACCACCAGGTACTACACCTTCTTCAACCGCTGCGCGAGTTGCGTGTAGTGCATCTTCTACGCGGTCTTTTTTCTCTTTCATTTCAACTTCAGTTGCTGCGCCAACTTTGATTACTGCAACACCGCCTGCAAGTTTTGCCATGCGCTCTTGTAGTTTCTCTTTGTCGTAGTCAGAAGTTGCTTCTTCGATTTGTGCTTTGATCTGAGATACGCGACCATCGATTGCTTCTTGCTCGCCAGCACCGTCAATGATAGTTGTATCATCTTTAGTTATAACCACGCGCTTAGCTGTACCTAAGTCTTCAACCGTAGCTTTCTCAAGCTCAAGGCCAATTTCTTCAGAGATAACCGTACCACCAGTTAGTGTCGCGATATCTTGTAGCATTGCTTTACGACGGTCACCAAAGCCAGGTGCTTTAACCGCAGCAACTTTCACGATACCACGCATGTTGTTTACAACCAGAGTTGCCAGCGCTTCACCTTCAAGGTCTTCAGCAATGATTAATAGCGGCTTGCTTGTTTTAGCAACGGCTTCAAGTGTAGGTAGAAGTTCACGAATGTTAGAGATCTTCTTGTCTACTAGAAGGATATGTGGGTTATCTAGCTCAACTTGGCCTTTTTCAGCGTTGTTGATGAAGTAAGGTGATAGGTAACCACGGTCAAACTGCATACCTTCAACTACATCTAGTTCGTTCTGTAGTGATTGGCCTTCTTCTACAGTGATAACACCAGACTCGCGACCTACTTTTTCCATTGCTTCTGCAATGATGTCACCAATCTCTTTATCAGAGTTAGCTGAAATCGTACCAACTTGTGCAATCGCTTTTGCGTCTGAACAAGGCACTGAAAGCGTTTTTAACTCTTCAACAGCAGCGATAACTGCTTTGTCGATACCACGCTTAAGGTCCATTGGGTTCATACCCGCAGCAACTGACTTAAGACCTTCGTTCACGATAGCTTGCGCAAGAACAGTTGCAGTTGTAGTACCGTCACCCGCTGCGTCATTAGCTTTAGACGCAACTTCTTTAACCATTTGTGCGCCCATGTTCTCGAACTTATCTTCAAGCTCGATCTCTTTCGCAACAGATACACCGTCTTTAGTGATAGTTGGTGCGCCGAATGACTTTTCTAAAACAACGTTACGGCCTTTAGGACCTAGCGTTACTTTTACTGCGTCTGCTAGTACGTTTACGCCTTTTAGCATTTTTGTACGAGCGTCACCTGCAAAACGAACTTCTTTAGCTGCCATGTTATAAATTCCTCTTAAATTCTGTTGTCGATTAAACTAAAAAGTATTAATTATTCTACGATGCCTAAGATGTTATCTTCGCGCATGATCAGGTACTCTTGACCTTCGATCTTTTCAGTTTTTTCGATGTAAGAGCCGAACAACACTGTGTCGCCTGCTTTTACTTGTAGTGCTTTAGTTTCACCATTGTCCAACACGCGGCCGTTGCCTACTGCAACTACTTCACCACGTGAAGACTTTTCAGCTGCAGAACCAGTTAACACAATGCCGCCAGCTGACTTTGTTTCTTCTTCAAGACGCTTAACAATGACGCGATCATGTAAAGGACGAATGTTCATTTATATAGTTCTCCTAACAGTTTCTGAACAATGACAGAAATAATGCTTTTTTAAGGCGCTGTTACATCCACAGGTTGTGGTTAACACACGCAATTTTAATTGCTTTCATTTATGGGGATGGGCAAATTAAAACCCAAGAGAAAAAACCAAAAAAAGTTTAGTCTTTTCTTTCGTATTCACCTTCAATCGTTGTTGAAGAATTTCTACCCGATTGATTTTTAAATGGATCTCTAATTTCTTCCTGCTGCTCCGCACGCCCGTCGCGTGATTGATTAGCAAACGGTGACTGACCTGAGTGCATGCCTGTTTGCACTCTTACGGTGGCATGAGCTAAAAGCGACTGCGCCAGCCTTTTTCTAACGGCTGGGGTTAACAGTAAAAAACCTAATACATCGGTCATGATCCCAGGCGTCATCAATAGCACACCGGCAATGATCACACACAAACCGGTAAATAAATCTTGTGCAGGCAATTGCCCACGAGACATCTGTTGCTGTACGTTGACATAAGCGCCAAGACCCTGCTGTTTAACCAGTCTTGCCCCTAAAATGGCGGTACCAATTACAAGCGCAATGGTAGCAAAACCGCCTATCACCTCGCTGACTTGGATCAGCAAAGCAATTTCAATAATCGGAATAGCGATAAATAAAATAAATAAGAATCTAAACATACTTTCTCCAAATCTACGAAAGATAAATATGGGTGCAAAGGTCTTAATTCAAGCGATACAAGTAAGACGCTTTAGAAAAGAGGAGCTATCCGCTAAGATGCCATTACTAACCCTAAAATGGAAATGGCAATGGGCGTAAGATATAAACTCGTCTTATCTACATGCGATTCGGTTGCAGAAGCGCGTAAGATTGCAACGCAACTTGTAACGCAAAAACTTGCTGCTTGTGTGAACCTAATCCCAGCAGTGGAATCTATTTATGTTTGGGAAGGTCAGGTTGAACATGCACAAGAAACCAAGCTGTTAATCAAGACAAAATCCGAAAAACTAGAGCAAGTGATGGCCGCTATTCGTGACTTACACAGTTATGATGTCCCAGAAATTCAAGTCGTGGACGTCACCAGCGGCAACTTAGCTTATTTCAAATGGATGGACGAGGTATTATTGTAATGCGACTCTTAGTAGTTCTTTTCTCATTGCTGATGTGGTTTCCCGCGCAAGCAAACAATGCGGTGCTAGACAGCTTACTGGCTCCTAAGCAAGAGACTTTTTTACCAGTAAAAGAAGCATTCAAGTTCGATTTTGACCAGCAAGGCAACACCTTGTTTGTAGGTTGGGACATCGCCGACGGCTATTACTTATATAAGAAGAATCTTCAAATTATCGCCAAACAAGCCGACATCCAAGTGCCACAGCTTGAAAAAGGGGAGATGATTGAAGATGAGTTTTTTGGTCGCACTGAAGTCTACTTTAATAACTTATCTGTTATCTCTAAGCTCAGTAATATCGAGCAAGGTGCAATCGTAAAAATACGCTATCAGGGCTGCGCCGAAGCTGGACTTTGCTACCCGCCAGAAATTGTAGAAGTGCCGTTAAGCACGATTGCAGGAGAAAAGCCAAAGACCACGCCAACCAAAGCTCCTGAAACAAAAGCACCTGAGACAAAAGCAGAAGCTCAAAGCGAAAGCGCGCCTGTGGATGACGATAATTTGTCTTTCACTGAGCAGTTAATGCAGCGCAGCTTACTTGCGAATATTTTGACGTTCTTTGGCCTTGGTATTGGCCTTGCGTTTACCCCTTGTGTATTCCCGATGTTCCCAATTTTGTCGAGCCTCATCGCCGGTCAACAAGGCCTTTCGACTAAAAAAGCCTTCAGTTTGTCTTTTGTTTATGTGCAAGGTATGGCGGTCACTTACGCTGCACTTGGGTTAGTCGTTGCGTATTTCGGTGGCCAAATTCAAGGCTACTTGCAGCATCCAGCGGTACTTATCAGCTTTAGTATATTGTTCGTCGCACTCGCGCTATCTATGTTTGGGGTTTACGAAATTCGTTTACCTAGCGGCATGATGGATAAACTCACTCAGCTCAGTAACAAGCAAAAAGGCGGCAATTACTGGGGCGTATTCATTATGGGTGTGCTTTCTGGACTTATTGCATCGCCCTGCACCACGGCTCCACTTTCTGGCGCGCTATTATTTGTCGCGCAAAGCGGTGATTATGTAGTGGGCGCGGTAACGCTATACGCACTTAGCTTGGGCATGGGCCTACCGCTATTACTGCTAGGTACCTCAGGTGGAAAATTACTGCCAAAAGCAGGTGGTTGGATGGATCAGGTCAAAACGCTATTTGGTTTTGTGATGCTCTTCGTACCGCTTATCCTTTTAGAGCGTATTGTAGACTTTGACATCATAGTACTAATGGCAAGTATTTTGGCTATTGCAACAGCTCTATATTTACACTTCTGGCAAAGCCAGCTTCAAGCAAGTAAAGGAAAGACTTTACTATGGACAATGGCACTTATGTTACTGATACCGGGTTTATTTGGTGTTAAAGACGCAATTATGCCTAAACAAGAGCCAAGTTTAGAAGCCAGTCTAATACAAACTCAATTACACGTGGACGAATTAGCCGCTGAGTTGGCTGCTGAGTTGACCGCAGTAAAACAACAGTTAGCAGAAAAGACGGCTGGGCTATCCGCAAAAGACCAACCAAAGGCGACTGAGTTACCAGCCATAAAGCAACCAAGAGTAAGTGGACTGCAAAAGTTTAGATTGATCCCTGATTTAGCTGCACTGCGAGAGGAAGTGATCAAGGCTAATGCTAAAGGCAAAGTGCCTATCGTTGATTTATACGCAGAGTGGTGTGTTGCGTGTAAAGAGTTTGAAAAATACACTTTCCCGAAACCTGAAGTACAAGCACAGTTCAAAGATTATGAGCTATTAAAGCTCGACTTGACCAAAGCCAATGACAACACCCAAGAGATCATGGAAGCATTTACGGTGTTTGGTTTACCGACTATTTTAATCTTTGATAGTCAAGGTAATGAGATGCTAACACACCGCATCACAGGCTTCTTAGACGCAAAAGACTTTGCTGCCCACCTAGAAAAGGCCAAGCAGGACGCAAAGTAACCATTTTAGGGGCAAGTACACTTGCCCCTCTTCCCTTCTGATTAGACCAGTATTTTGCTGCTATTTACCTCGAACTCTCTATAATACTCCACGAAATGGAGAAATATTTGCTATTTGCTGGAATTCGGCTTAAGTTAACAAGCCATACAGTCTAAATTTTTGGCTAATGCTTTAGTTAAAGGAAGTTCGCGTAATATGTCTGCAAAATTAAAGATTTTATTAGTAAACGGCCCTAATTTAAATATGCTAGGTCGCCGTGAGCCGCACAAGTACGGCACGCAGACTCTCAACGAAATTGTTGACGCATTAACTGAATATGCAGAAGCACAGCAAGTCAGCTTGTCACACATTCAAAGTAATAGTGAAGCGCAGCTAATCGAGGCTATTCACGCTCAATATGAACAATGCGATGCGATTATCATTAATCCTGCCGCATTTACCCATACGAGCAT
Organism: Pseudoalteromonas sp. OF7H-1; assembly: GCF_022347825.1. NCBI lineage: Bacteria > Pseudomonadati > Pseudomonadota > Gammaproteobacteria > Alteromonadales > Pseudoalteromonadaceae > Pseudoalteromonas > Pseudoalteromonas sp. OF7H-1. The sequence continues at coordinate 296,804 of NZ_JAKRFX010000003.1, forward strand.
TGCCCTTCGAGACGCTTTACTCAGTGTGGACATCCCTTTTTATGAAGTACACATCACCAATGTGTACGCCAGAGAGCCATTTCGTCACAAGTCTTATTTTTCTGATGTGGCGGAAGGCGTGATATGTGGATTAGGCGCGTTGGGCTATCGTGCTGCATTTGATGCAGCGTTAGCGCAATTGCGAAAACAAAATAACTCAAATTAACTAACAGGCGGGTCATTGTATGGATATTCGCAAGATCAAAAAACTTATCGAGCTAGTAGAAGAATCAGGTATTGCAGAGCTAGAAATCACTGAAGGTGAAGAGTCAGTACGTATCAATCGCCACAGCAGTGCACCAGTTTATGCACAACCTCAACAATACATGGCAGCTCCAGCGGCACCTGCACCAGCAGCACCAACGGCAGCTCCTGCAGTAGAAGCTGCACCAGCAGAAAGCAGCGCACCTGCAGGTCACCAAGTTAAGTCTCCTATGGTTGGTACTTTCTACACAGCTTCTTCTCCAACAGCAGCGGCATATGTTGAAGTAGGTTCAAAAGTAAATGTTGGCGACACACTTTGTATCGTTGAAGCCATGAAGATGATGAACCAGATCGAATCAGACAAAGCTGGTGTAGTGAAAGCAATCCTAGTTGAAAACGGTGAGCCAGTAGAATTCGACCAACCGCTATTCATCATCGAATAATTACGCAGAAGGTCAACGTTATGTTAGATAAAGTAGTCATTGCAAACCGAGGTGAAATTGCACTTCGCGTATTGCGTGCCTGCAAGGAGCTAGGTATAAAGACGGTTGCTGTGCACTCAACAGCTGACCGCGACCTAAAACACGTTCTTCTTGCAGATGAAACCATTTGTATCGGAAAACCTGCGGCAAGCGAAAGCTACCTTGATATTCCTCGTATTATCGCGGCGGCAGAAGTCACAGACGCGGTTGCTATTCACCCAGGTTACGGTTTCCTTTCTGAAAATGCCGACTTTGCTGACCAAGTTGAGCAAAGTGGCTTTATCTTTATCGGTCCAAAGGGCGACACTATTCGCCTAATGGGTGATAAAGTATCAGCAATTGAAGCGATGAGAAAAGCAGGCGTACCTTGCGTGCCTGGTTCTGATGGTCCATTGACTGATGACAACGACCGCAACACGCAGATCGCTAAGCGTATCGGCTACCCAGTTATCATCAAAGCGGCTGGCGGCGGCGGTGGTCGTGGTATGCGTGTCGTTCGCAACGAAAAAGAACTTGCAAACTCTATCGCCTTAACACAACAAGAAGCGAAGCAGTTCTTCGGTAATGGTATGGTTTACATGGAAAAATTCCTAGAAAACCCACGCCACATCGAGGTACAAGTACTCGCTGACGGTCAAGGCAATGCAATCCACCTAGGTGAGCGCGACTGTTCAATGCAGCGTCGTCACCAAAAAGTAGTGGAAGAAGCACCTGCACCAGGGATCACAGCAGAAATGCGTAAATACATTGGTGATCGCTGTACTCGTGCATGTATCGAGATTGGTTATCGCGGTGCAGGTACGTTTGAATTCTTATACGAAAACGGCGAGTTCTACTTCATTGAAATGAACACCCGTATTCAGGTTGAGCACCCAGTAACAGAAATGGTCACTGGCGTAGACTTAATCAAAGAGCAACTTAAGATTGCAGCTGGCCAACCGCTTTCTATCACACAAGAAGACGTGGTGATCCGTGGTCACGCAATCGAGTGCCGTATTAACGCAGAAGATCCAGAGAACTTTATCCCTTCACCGGGTAAAATTACGCGTTTCCACCCTGCAGGTGGCCTTGGGATCCGTTGGGACAGCCATATTTACGCTGATTACACAGTGCCGCCACATTACGACTCAATGATCGGTAAGTTAATCACTTATGGTGAAAACCGTGATGTTGCGATCGCTCGTGCTAAAAACGCACTGAATGAACTAGTGATTGACGGGATTAAAACCAATACCCCACTTCACAAAAAGATCTTGTCAGACGAGAACTTCCAAAACGGTGGCACGAATATCCACTACCTAGAGAAAAAACTAGGCATGCACCAATAACCTAATTCGTTCTCCTAAAAGAGGCCGGCCAAATGCCGGCTTCTTTTATCTCAGCCCTACTTCCAACGAACGTTACTGCTCGCTCATTCTGTGTTTGTAGCAAAGATCCAACCCGAATTCTAAGAGACTCTATTTTTTACACTGCAAAACCAGACCAGTACTTACCTCACCATTTTAATGATCCGCACAGCGCAACACCCTCACCGCTACAACATTGGCTTAATATTGAGCGATCAATCCATTCGCCCCGACTTTTTCACGTTTTAATAGTGACAAGCCTGTTAAAAATTTTTATACTGCCTGCGCTTTCAGTGATTTACCTTTAAATCACTACAGCAAATAGCCCTATAGCTCAGTTGGGTAAACTTTCAAAGAAAGTTTACGTCGAGGAAGCGAAGGGATATTAGCGCAGCGACCCTGAGTGTTGAATCCGAGACCGGAACCAAGCTTCATGGACGAATATAACGCGCAAAAATACAAAATGGCCCTATAGCTCAGTTGGTTAGAGCGCACGACTCATAATGAGCGGGCTTAAGTGATAAGAGTAGAAAAGCAAGTCCAAGCTTTAAAAATGTGGCCCCATAGCTCAGTTGGTTAGAGCATCCGACTCATAATCGGCAGGTCCCCTGTTCAAGTCAGGGTGGGGCCACCATCTCCACTAAATACGTGGGTTAGATGGTAAATAACTTCTCACTATTTTCTGTTTTACCAGATAAGTCGCCAATCCCGACCAAGGTCAACTAGGACCACCTAGATTTTCCCTAAATTTCATTTTAAATAGTAGCCACGTTTGATTGGGGATCGCCCCTAGTAACGAAATTCGTGTAATTTTTTGGTAACTATGAATTTGGTTGAAACCCTGATTTTAACAGGGCTTAATCTCTGACAGCTCTATCAAAACTCTCATATCCAATAACAACATGGTCAAGCACATCGATACTGAACATCTTTGCGGCTTGTTTAATTTGCTCGGTAAAATGAAAATCCTGCGGGCTTGGTTTTGGATCACCGGATGGGTGGTTATGAATTAGAATAATAGCTGGAGCGTTAATCAAAATGGCTGTTCTCAATACTTCAGCCGGACGAAGTGATATCTGATTTACCGTGCCAATCGCTATAACCTCATAATTGATAATTTGATGCTGGCTGTTCAAGTTCACCACGATAAAACGCTCTTTGGTTTCATGTTTCAAATGCTTAAACACTTGATAGACCTTCTCTGGACTATCAAGTGTTACATTCAAAATGTCATCATCTACTTCCCTAAAGGTATAGACACAGCTTATTTCACGTAATATAGCCACGTTTAGACCTTTGCTTTTCTTGGTCCAGTAACGGCTTTTAGCTGAACATCTAACTCTCCTTTTTCAACAGCCTGAATTAAGGTGTCGATTGTTGTCAGTAAATTTTCTTGCTTACCCACCTCAATCGCAACTTTGCCTTTCTGTAATTCCAATGACTTGTTGCCATACTTTATTTCAAAGAACCAAATATCATTCACTTGATAGAACCATTGTCTTAGCTTCTTAGGTTGCTTTACTCGTTTCTTCTCTCCGGTAATACCATCGGTTATCCAAACCTCTTTATAAGCGGTATACACCTCATTTTCCAATAAGCAAGCAGCCATAGCACGTTGTTCGTTTAATCGGGCAATCAGTTTTTCGCGTTTAACTTGAATAGGCTCGATAGCTGGAATAGTAGGACGGGCGGTACATTTCAGTTTTGCTAGTGTTGATTGACTCATTACTTCACCTGTTGGTTATTTAAGACCCTATAACCATCCAGTCATTTTCCAAACATTAGCAACGGGAAATATAAAAAATGCCAGCATATTGCTGGCATAGGTATTTAACTAATGGACACTAAGAATGTTTATTTCTTCTTAAGATCGCCATACTGTAGTGGTCAACTAATTTTGGCCACAGTTTTAGAATCTTGGTATCTAACCTCAGATTCATTTGGCGCTAAACCAGCATTATAATGATGAGGCCTAACGTTGTTATAATATCCGTTGATATAATCACTCACACCATATTTAGCATCTTTAAAGTTTTCGTATCCAACCTTTGGCATCCACTCCGTTTTAAAGCTTCTAAAAAATCGCTCCATTGGCGCATTATCCCAACAATTTCCGCGCCTGCTCATACTTTGTGTAATTTTATAGCGCCATAAACGTTGGCGGTACTTCAAGCTTGTATAATGGCTTCCTTGGTCTGAGTGAAACATCAATCCACTTGGTTTACCTCTGCTTTCATACGCGAGTTCAAGCGCTTTTAGCGTTAAGTTAGTATCTGGCGACAACGACATTGCCCAACCAACGACTTTACGTGCAAATAAATCAACAACGACCGCTAAATAGGCCCAGCGATTGCCTGTCCAAATATACGTCACATCACCGCACCACACCCTATTCGGCTCAACAACATCAAACTGCCTATCTAGCAAATTTGGGATTTCAAGATGCTCATTACCACCCCTTTTATATTGATGTTGTGGTACTTGACAGCTCTCTAGTTTTAGTTTAACCATTAGCTTAGCGGCGCGATAACGGCTTAATTCAAAATCGTTATTCGTTGCGATTGCTGCGATTGTCCGTGCCCCAGCTGAACCGCCGCTCATTGCATGTATGGCTTTAACTTCAGCTTCTAGCCTTATTTGCTCTGGTGTAGGCGTTGTATCCCGTATGGCCCAATATTTATAGCTGCTGCGATGCACATTGAATACGCTAATTGGGTAACGCTCTCGTTGATTTAATTTCTCAATTAACGAGAATTGTTCAGGGAGTCGGACATCAAGAGAGCTGTAGCCTTTTTTAATATATTCTTTTCTAATTCAATACGTTGTATTTGCTTTTTAAGTTCGCGGATTTCAATTTGTTCGGGTGTCATTGGTGAAGCTAATGGGGACTGGCCATTCCGTTCTTGCTTTAATTGAGTTACCCATTTACTTACAGTTGATTTACCACCCCCCATAGCTTTGGCTGCATCTTCTTGCGTGTAGCCCTGATCAACTACAAGCTGAGCTGTTTCTAATTTGATTGCAGCAGAATACGTTGCGCGTTTTAATTTCGTCATTTTTTCACCCAAATTTGTATGCAAATAGCATAACATTTCTTTCTTAATGGGTGGCCAAATTAACTATGCCACTACATATACCTTTTGAATAGATTTAGGTGTAGTTCTGCGTAAGCCCCCTGCTTTTGATGGGAATACGAGTTCTTTTTGGGAGCTTGATTCATATCGACGTTTTAAAATATTTAATGAACGCTCTGTAAGTTTCAGGACTGATGCCGTATTTGTCTTAGTTCGCCACAAGTGAAGTTCAGCTGTTTCTAAATCGACAGATTCCCAATGTAATTGTTGGATTTCATTTAATCTAGCCGCAGTATCCAGCAATAAAACTACCAGATCATAATCATCTGGATTTTTGTTCAGTTTCAATCGCTCGAGTAGTTGGACTTCTTCCTGATTAGACAAGGTTCTAGTTCGTTGATTATTAACACGTAGTTTAGGTATTACAAGATTTTCTGGCTGCAAGTAACCGGCTGATTTTGACCAATTAACAACCCCTTTTAAAGTGGTAAGCATTAACCTGATAGTGCCTTCTGTAACTCCATCTTTGCGCCTAAGCGATACTGACCTCGTTAAGTGACCACCATTTAAGCCATGTAAATCCGCTTGGAGTAAATACACACGAGATAGCTGAGCATTCAGTGTTCTAATTTGTGTATCAAGGTTTTGTTGATTGACCGAGCCACTCTTACTAGTAGCATATTCCTGTATTGCTTCAGCTAAAGTGATAGTCGGTCTATCCCCTAACACGTGCTGTCTATACAGCGTTTCTCGTAGTTGACTCTCAAAGCGCAGTGCTAGTGACTTTTTAGTAGTTTTAGTACTGCGAATTACCGTCTTGCTGTTGATAGTGATCTCACAGTAATAAAATTTTGAGTTCTTGCGCTTGTAAACTGACATATTCAACCCTAAAAACTAACTTAGGATAACCTTCTATTCTAATGCATGCATAGGCAACAAGAGGTCACTTTCTTTGCTTTAATATGCAAGTCTATTCAACCGAATAAATTTATTACTCTGTAAAGTTACCTTGCAAAACTGCGTAAAAGTCCCAATTCTATTAAATTGTCCCAGTAGTGCGGTTTGATATGAGAAAGGAGTCGGAATGTCCCTAGATATGCTAAAACTAATTAATTCCATGCAGGCAGGGCAAGCAGGAATGTACTCAAGACATTCTGAGTCACTTAACCAGTTGCTTTATAACTATAGCCCGATCGAATCAGCTTTATGTTTTAGCTCTTTACTATTAGATCCCGAATATCAATCAACGACAGCTACTTTAGAGAAAGCGATCCACATGAGCTTAGGAGTTTCCCGTGGAGCTAACAAAGCAACGAAGAGCTATATAAAAAAAGTATTCAATGCTATTTCAGCTAATGGCTTTTCAAGTATGGAAGATCCAGCCGAAGACGTAATGGCTTCAAAACTATGGCTTAATGGAAAAGAGTACAAGGTACTATTAGGTTTGTGGGAAGGTTGCATTCACCAAACCCAAATGTTTATCGATGTACTGGAATCAATGCCGAACGATGGCGACTATCAAGTTTTACAAAGCCAAGTTGAAGCTATACTTGTAGCTAGTGATCAAGTTCTTACTAAATTCAATACTCCAATTAATATAATTGGCTGTGAATACCCTAAAAAAGAAATTCGCTCAAATAGCATCAAAGACTTACCTTCTATAGCAAAAAAGTTGAATGTATCTAACACCCCCAACCAAGAACTTCTTCCCTTTTTGTCTAGTAGCAGTTACCAAGCATTAACAACTGCAATATTGGGCGAATCTGAGCTTGAAGCAAATCCCTTTATTCAGTATGAAGGAAATTGTTTTTTGGCGTTACCTACAGCCATTACCACGTCAATAAGGAGGCTAATTTACTCGTTTTGCTTGGAGCGAGGCCTTCTTGAAACATTAACCAAAGGATTGGCGAACAGTATATCTAGAAAGGTAAGTCAATTACGCATATTTGGCGAATTCAAAAACGCACCATTACGCTTTGAAAAAAGGAATAACTTAGATAATTGGTTAGTAGCTAGACTGTCACTACAATTCGATGTTGGCTACTACTTTCACTTTATTTTTGCTATGGACGCATTAATTGACTTCGATAAAGGGTGGTTTCAAGGTTTTATAGGCTCGGATGACAATTTAACTGAATTTATTAGTTCAGAAATAAAAAATTTTAACAAATATCTTAAAGAAAAAGGAAACGAAAACAAAAGCTGTACGATTATTGTTCCGTGTGGGTTTGGTCGAGGCTTTTCTGTTGATTTTTCACCTAATAATAAAAATGAATTAATTGAAGTAATAAACGTCAATGATTTAGCAACACTTAGCCAAGACTCGGATTGCAACCCTTATCGAATATGGCGATTAGTGGAAGCTCAATACCTAGCAAGAAAATACAAAGCTCATATAAGCAACTTAAACGGCTTTCTTAATTTATGGGGATACGTTAAACAAAACAACTTCAGTATTTTTAACCACTCAGATTTTGTCGATGTTGACTCTGACAGTGTCTTCATATCTGTTGGTACAAACTTTCAAAAAGATACAAGGGAAAGAGTTCTTCAAGATACTGATCTTTGTACAATTTCACACCCAGAACTAGGATTGGTTATTGCTCAAAGAGGTTACCCTAACAGTCTTTTTGAGCAAAATGACGTACGGCAAATATATTGTCCAGTTGATTTGAATTTAACATTATTACAAGCAGCATATCACAAGAACAACACAAGTATTTGGCTCGAGATGCCAACCGAATCAGATATTGATATTGCTCTACAAGCACAATTTTTTAACGCCTATATACATTGGCTACCCAAAGTTATTGAACACCTAGATTTTGTTGGAGAGCTTCAGCAGGCTATCAACCTGATTCGAATTAGTATAGACATCCCTAAAGAAAATACTAGAAACTTACCGCCCAATGTAAGTGAAGAACAAGTTTTAAATTCATGTTCATACTCACTGGATAACGAAGTATTGGAATGCCATTTCGATAGAGACTTGTTCTATGGTTTTAGCTTACCGACTAATATTGCAGAGGTCGCACTACTAAAGCCTTTCATAACCAAATGCTGCAAAGACGACGAAATCAAAACGAAACAAGTCATTAGCCATGTTTTCAGCTCAGTATATGCTAGGCATGTACATTTTTTTGAATGCAAAACATATAGTGAAAATATTGTTGAAAACTTTGAAGCGGAAAAACCAATTACTCTTGAAATTGCAGCAGATAATAATCACAAGTTTGGTTTAGGTTGGATAAATGATCTCAAACCAGAATCAAACAATATAACTGGAAAAAGCGACTGCAAAGCATTTTTAGGTAAGGTCGTAAGTAGAATCTGGGAGAGAACACAAAGCAAGTTAAAAACTTTAAACAAAAAAGCTCTGATTACATTGTTACTACAAAATATTGAGCTGTGTCAGCTTCATAAAACTAGATGGACTAAAAGCTTTAAAGCAAACCAAGATCTTCAAAAGAATCATGATGACCTATACCAAGTAGCAATCAAAGAAATTGGATTATTAAATGGAGCATCTTTAGCATCTAGGTTAATTATAGAAATGGCTATTTGCGAATGTCCTGGAAGCGGAGGCAAATCCCCTGGAAAAATGGATGTTCAAGAACTTCAAAGTTATGCCCTAAGTTTACATCTATTAGGTGGCGTATCTGATGCCATAAACTATGACGCTATAAACCCCAAAATTATTATTTCGCATTTTGGAGATGTACTTTTTGAACACGACTTTGAGGATCTAATAGTTAGCAAATATCAACATGGACTGCACCGGGGAAGGCTTGAAAATTCAGCGAACAACTACGAGCTTGCTTTCTCAGAAAAATCATCAGAAGTAAGTGAAAATGACGTCGAAAACGCTTTCGATAGAACTTTTTGGGATGCGTGGGTATCAGAGTTTGGTTTTACCCCAAATCAAGCCATAAATTTCATTAGAGATATTCAGGAATACGGATATACCAAAGAACAACTAGTTTTCACTATAGGTAGAAACGAATTAGCGTCTTTGCCGACTGATTTAGAGAGAGGAACAGTAGATAAAATAATCACTGCCCTATCTATAGAAAGTAGAAGTAACTGGACTGATATACCAAAGCCTTTTAAGCCGACAGATTGGCAACCATGGAAATTTAAGCGGTTATATTCGTTGGCATGTAAGCCAATTATTTACCTAAAAAATAACGACACATACTTAATCTCTCCTGAGCATATTAAGCGATCATTTTTCTACTTATTAAGTAATGCACATAATGCCACAATTGATGAAAGTCACTTTCATAGCAAAAAGATGATCTCATGGAATGGTTCTAAACGTGCAAAAACCGGATTACAATTTAATACCGAAGTAGCTAACTGTTTTGATAAAGCTCTGTGGGAAGTAGAAGAGGAAGTTAAGCTAACAAAAATACTCAATAAGAAGCTTAAGGACTTTGGTGATGTAGATGTATTAGCGTGGCACAAAACTAAAAATATTGTTTTAGCTATTGAGTGTAAAGACCTAGAAATGGCCAAGAGCCAAAGTGAGATCGCCAGACAACTGTATGAATTTAAAGGCAATGTAAATCATAAAGGAAAAAGTGACAGGTTACATAAACATTTTCTTAGAGTAGAGGAAATAAAAAATGATATGTTAAGCCTTGGTAAGTATGTAGATAAAAATTATGATGCAATACAGCTCATAGGTATGGTCGTCTTCTCTTCTTTGGTCCCCATGCATTTCGTAAATGAAAAAGCTGATGAAATTATTTTTTCAAGTATAGAGAGGTTACCCACTTACTTGAATTCAGTTGAACTTTAGCAACCGAACTCTCACGAAATGTAGCTATTAATATGTGTATGGTTATAAAGTATAAGTATGTCTCACTTGGAAATCCCTGCAAATCCAAATGGTTAGCCGCACCAACCAAATCACTGTTAGGGATTTTATTAGCTGGCTTGGTCACTTTAATGTATTTAATTATGATGCATCGTTTTACAAATTTGGCTTTTTAGAAAGGAATAGATCAATGAGTCTAAGAATAATTATTTCGGGAGTTTTTATATCTTCTTCGGCCATGGCGACTTCTCTCGATGATATAAATGCTTTTGCCCACAATATATGTGGCAAAGTAGAAACGTCAGGGAGTATAAGCTCGATTCAAGTGCAGGCAGCCATTGAAGGACAAATTAACCCCAAAGCACTTGCAAAAATACTCGGGGGTAAAATAGGCGCTAACGGAAGCATCACCATAAACGATACTGAATACAAAGGCCTACCTTATGATGAACTTCCAAGTCAAATGTCTAGTGCTAGACAATGCCGTAAAGAAGTGGCTTTTATGTTGCTGGAAGAGAGACGGGCTCTTATACAGGCTGGTAACTCAATAAGCAGATATGCAATCAAAAGCAATCGCCGACGGATGATGCTAATGAAGGTTCCAGATTTCGAATCTCACTTAGATATATTTAACAGACGCCCCAACCAAATAAAAGTTTTGCTAGATGATACAAAAATAGATTTATTGGAGCAAAAATCAGTCATGACTAAAGCTAACATACCTTTGGTGTGGCATAAAATTAAGGTAATTAGTGGGAAAGACTCAGGCCTAATTGGCTGGCTACCAGAAGGCCATGTATATGAGCACTAAGCTTAAAATGAAAAGCAATCGCATGCTCAACTTAGTCACAAAATTTTCTTGTTAGAGGAGAATTATTTGAAGCTTTACGAAAACGTTGTAATTGGAAACTTTCTTTATACTCTTGGGTTTAGTATTGGAAGTAAATCTCAGGGCAATCAGACCTTATCAGTTGTTAACCTTCTACAACAAACACCGGAAGACAAAAGGCTTGCTGACGCACTACTACAGTTTCAAGGCACTGTAAAATTAATTGAATTTAAGAATAGAGCTGGCAGTTTAAAAAAAGAAAAAGACAAACATGCCCGGCTAGTAAAAATTTTGACTAATAATGCTGAATTTACTCATGTATCAAGAGAAATACATTGGTACATAGAAACCAACCCCTATAAAAAGAAGTGCGTCAACAAGATTGTCCCCTATTTGGATGCATTTGACGAAGTAGCAAGTGTACACACTCTAGAATCTATGGTGGACGAAATATCTAATGAAGCTTTCTTAGAACACCCGAAAGTTTCTCTCGACGAATGCCAAGCTTATCTAAAGTTAATAGCGAGTCATCAAGGAGGGAAAAAGTCAGGAAGTTCTGAGACTACGGGAGGCTTACTTGTAGCACTTAATGGCACTGAAGTAACGTATCTTCAATATACAGACATTCTAGACTTGCGACTTACCGCCAAACAATTTTCAGAAAAGGTGAAAACTCAAGAACAATCTTTAATGAAGCTATACCAAGAACAAGAAAAAAAGCATGAGTTAGAGCGAACCATTGAGCGACCAGGATTAAGCAGATGAAAACAGAAGAAAAATTTGACTTACTTTTCGATGGTGTAAATACACTCCTAGATATAAGTGAAAAAAATGAGGACGAATTCAAGAAGGTGTTGATAGAGATGTCTGATACTTCAGCAGCTCTTAAAAGTTCAGCATCGAACGTACATAGAAACCTAAAACGAGAAGTACAGAGTTCGGCTGACTCCATTACCGAACAAGTTGTAAATGGGGTTTTAAAAAACCTTAATGAAGCAAACAAAGCCGCCAATGAAGCAGCTGACGCATACAAAAAGGCTGTTCGGATCTCCGTATTTAAACTGTATGGTTTGTTCTTCTTATTTTCGATATTTTCCGCAACCTTTATTTGGTACTTTTTCATCAAAGAAATACCAACTATTTCTGAGTTAAGAGAGCTACGTGAAACTAGAGCATACTTATCACAAGAAGTTGAGAAATTAGAATTATACGGAAATATAAATACATGTGATGGCAAGTTATGTGTAAAAATTGATAAGAGCGAGTGTGATTACTCGGTTAAATCAGAGCCAAAAAGTGAAACTCAATCATATTGTAAAGTGGTTCCGCGATTTTAAGTCGGAATTAGTAAAATTAATTCTATATCTGGTACCAATGTCTTAATGGGTTCTCCCTTTAAAGCTTTTAGAATACGATTATTGGTAATAGCCCTATAGAATATATACCAGCCATTTATCAGTTGGTAATGAAACTGGTAAGCCAGTAGCTATGACCACATAAATCGCTGCGATATAGGTGAGTTTCAAATCTTATCAGCGGGGCCTCATAATCTTAGGTCCCTGGTTCGAGTCCAGGTGGGGCCACCATTTTTCACACCTTACGTCTTTTGTACTCTTTTTTAACACACTACTGAAATCAGTATTCAAAAGCCTATTTGAATTGCAAACTATAAAAATATTGGCCCCATAACTCCTTAGCCCTAAATTTTAAAGTTGCACAGCTTCAACCCAAAAAGACGGTACAAACACAACTGTCAATCCACATCATAAGACACTGAAACCTAGTAACTAGAACTTCAGATGACCTGCATCTCCACCCACTTGAACTCCATTCATCTAACGCTGGCTAAACTCTAAGTATTTATATCCACATCACGCACCACTCCAAATAGCAGTTGCAGTAATTAGATAGTTGCCAAAACCAGAAAAATCAAAAAGTTGCATGAAGTTACATTTACCTTATATTGAGACTGAATAAAAAACAAACACAACTGTAAAGGAAAAATATATGGTTACATTCAACACTCGACTACTTGCTATGGCATTGGCTTGTAGTTCCACTTCTGTTTTGGCTACACAGGTATTTTATGATCAGGATGGTGCGGGAGATCATTCGCAGTATCAGGGCGCACCTGTTGATTTTATCTCAGCTCGTGCAGGCACAACTGAGTTCTTTAATGCGCTCACGGGCGGCTTAGCGGCGGATGAGTGCCATCAATTTGAAGTGGTTAATACACAAACCGGCGATTTGATTGCTCCTCTCACATTCAACGCGCCCTTTATTTCTGGCCCACTGCCTGCGGAGCATAAGCTGACAGAAAAGTCGGTTAAACTCAGCTGCACCTTACCCTCAGGTGAAGAGGCGATTGTTTATCACAAGATACCCAAGGCTCCCGCCGTTGTATGGCACAGTGAAATCACAGTGGCTGATTGGCAAACGCCGAGCAATGGCCCAGGGTATTTTGCGGATGTTCAATATACCGGCTTGATTAATATTAATAACAACTCGCACCAAGGCCAGTGCCGTAAAACCAACTACGTCAGTGGTAACCCAGAATTTTTCAATGAAAGACATCAAGGTGGATTTTATAGTGATGTCTTGAATGTTGTCGGTGAGGCTAAATACAGTGGTTTTTATAAAGTGCTGGTGACGGAATTAATTTGTAAAAACTCGGGTGGTACGACTCGCCTTGTCGAAACTTGGCATATAAACCAAAACTCACAATCCCGTGAGCTTTCTTCCGAGCTATTTTAAACACAAGAATAGTGCAGCCTAGCTGCACTTACTTTACTGAAGTTTAGCTCACACAAATTCCGTATTTGGGCAGAATATCATCAATGACACAGAGGCGATGCTTTTTAGCTGCATCGTGAAAATACTTCCAGTTAGAAGTTAAGAATTCACTGCGAAATGAATAGCTATCGTCGTCACCTTTAGCACGGGTTGTTCCTAGCGCTTGGTGTTTCCACGACCCCTCACCTTTGGCAATGTAAGTTAGGGTATAACTTCCAAGCCCAAATCGATTAGCTTCAATGGCATCAAGCCACAGTTGATGACGTTCTTCACCATCATCCATATCAAATTCAGCAAAGCACTGCGCTATTTCTTGCTTTAATGACTCATTCAAGCCACTGATGGCCTCGCCTCGATAGTCTTGATAGACCTTGCAAAGCTCATCGGCTGCGACCAGAAAATCGCTTGGATTATCTCGCACTACTTTTTCGCCCAATCCGTTGAAGTAACTCCACTGCTGATGAGGCTGATCAGGGTGAGAAAGCGCCTGCCCATGTCCTAAACTTGGAATATCATCTTGAAAAACATCAGAAAAGTATTCGCTTATTCGCTCGCGCCAAGTCTCTTCTGCTTCACCATTCAAGTCCATTATTTCAGTCACTTCATTGACTTCATGCTGTATGCCAGCAAATCCCTGGTGGCCCCAAGTATCAATAAAGACATGAGAGGTGATACCAAGGCGGTGCAGTCCATAAGGCCTATGCTTATCTGCAATACACTCAGCGACCATATCTTTTGCTACATGGGAATGTGGCTTACACACTAGCTTTTGAATAAAGGTGCCCGACGGATTTTGCCCAGCAGGTAAACCGCCATTACCCGGTAAGAAATGAAAAGGTACCCACACTTTCATATTCTTTAAGCTGTCTAGGTTTTTATAATCGAGCATCTTGTGGGCAGTTGCGATGCGCTCATAAGCTGCACCGTTATCAAACTTAATGTGACCATAGTTTGTTGCATCATCTACGTATTGTGCCGAGTGAGCAATAATTTCAGCCTCTTGGTCGGTGAATCCCGCCGCGCGTGCGACCACCCATGTCATGCCATGATGTAAATCAATTTGCATTTTTCGTTGTCCTTCTCTTTTCCTTTATCGCCACAGTGTAGTCCGTGATACTGAAAATGTAACTATTCCTTACTTTGATTTAGTCGCATTAGGCGTTTGTGGCTCTTGGCTTTGTGGATCCGTAGCATTTGGGTTAACCGAGGCAGGCAAAGCGGATGTGCTGCCCTCCGTATTTAAGATCAATGGTAGGCCATCTTTACCACTGCCTATTACCACCACTTTTGCGTTATTAGATTTCGCCAATTCTATGGTTGCTTCTATGCCGCGCCATCTTAGATAAGTTTCAGAGATCCCACCACTCACCGTTTCTTGAAAGTCGGCTATCCCCTGAGCTTCGGTTTTTTTTCGTTCTGCTTCTTTTTTGGCTACTTCTAAACGCATTTCATACTCTTGATTTAAGTACATCTGATTCACTTTGGAAATAATTGCGTTATGTACTTTATCTGGCACATCCACCTGCCGAATAAGCATATCGTCAAGGTTCACTAAGTTATGCCCTTGCATCGTGCTTTTCTCTTGCTCAAGAATTGTTTTTTCTTGCAGCTGTAGCTCCTTTAACACCGTATTCAATAGCCGAGCCTGAACTTCTAGACGCTGATGACCATAGACTTGCTCCGCGGTATAGTCAGATACAATCATGCGCACCGCAGAGGCAACCTCAGGGATCACCATTTCATCTAAATAATCCTCTCCAACTAATTTATGTAGGTACGGAATATGCTCCACTACAGGACGGTAACGTACGGTGATATCTAGCTGGATCCGCAAGCCCTCAGAGGTGATCGCATGTACCTGAGTAGTCGCGGTTTGGAATCGGCTCGAATAAATCGTCAATGTATCCCAAGGATAAACTAGCACCGTGCCCTCATAAAATGGATGTTCTACGAACGTACCACCGCCAATGCGCTTCCACAGTACTCCAACTTGACCTGAGTCTACCTTGATAAAAATGATTTTGACCAATGCAACGGCAATAAACAGTAGAATAAGTAACGTCACACCAGCGCGAAAACGCCAAGACAAAATACGCTTATGCCACTTGGGCTTGTAACGCTTTAACACCCGCATGAGCAAATTAGATAGGATCAGCGCCAGTATTAAGCCGCCGGCGACGAGTAAGGCAAAATCCCCTGAAATATTAATGTTCATGATGGTACTCCATTACTTTCACTGTCGTGGTGTGCTAACAACTGACCTTCCTCCATTTTTAAGTGCACATCGGCCAAATGGAAATAGGCATCGTCATGGGTGATGGCAATAATGGTATTACCACGCGCTTTTAAACGAGGTAGCACTTGTTCATAGAATTTTCGCCTAAAGATAGGATCTTGATCTGCCGCCCACTCATCAAAGATGTAAATGGGACGATTTTCTAAAATGGTACTCAAAAGCGCTAAGCGCTTGCGCTGACCTGACGATAGATCTATGGTGCTAAACGCCCCATTTTGAATACCCACTTTGGCGCGCATCTCTAAAAAGTCCAACCATTCGTCGATTTCTTCAGTACTCAAATCACGGATACCATAGAGCTGCTGGAACAAATGAAAATCCGCAAAAACGGCTGTGAATAAGCTTCGATAAGCAAGGCGATTATCTTCCGTAACCGCTTTGCCATTCAAAAGGATTTGTCCGCTCTGTAATTCATAAAGGCCAGTCAACATCCTTATAAACGTTGTTTTACCGCTACCATTACCACCGGTAATAAAAGTGGTTTTTCCTTGTTCAAAGGTGATATCCACCGGCCCCACAGCAAACGGACGATCGCTCGATTTTTTCTGATGTTGATAAAACGCCCCCGCTAAGGTGATGGCATTGAATGAGGTTAGGCTTTCACTCGGTTCAGGTCGTTTAACCTCTTGCTCATCTTGGACATTTTTTAAATCGCGCTCCAATGCTAAGACGTTTTGCGCCGCCTCTGTTGCGGTGGTGAAAACGGGGATCCCACCAACAATACTGGTAATAGGGCCGATTAAAAATAGCGATGCGGTGGTAACTTTAATGACCACATCGGTATACACGTCAGAGAGCATAGGGACGATAAACACCATCGCGCCTGTCGCTGCGAAAAAGGTGATTTGCGACAGAATAAAGTCGGTCGCAAACAAGGTTTGGGTTTTGGTTTTTGCACGCCTTGCACGATTCGAATCACGGCGGTACTCATGTTCTAAATCTTCCGCTCTTGGCTCACTGAGCTTTACTTCTTTAAAGCCATCGAGCAAATCAGATAAGCGTTGAATAAGCTGATTTTCGCTTTCAAAAGAAATGCGCATGTTGCGCTGGATTTCATTGGCGCGTAAACGGTGAATACTGGCGCCGACCAAAATCAGTGTCGATATAACCATAAACGCCACAAAAGAGTGCCAGGCAATATAAAGAGATGTAAAAAACACCAAACTGATAGATTGACCAATGATCACAAACAGCTGCGCCGACTGAGATATGGTCTGTAACTCTTTGCTGATGGTATTAAAGATCCGCTCTTTGCCAATTTTCTCTAACGTTGACAGCTCGGTATGACGAATGCTTTCAAACAAATCGACTCTCAATTTATCTATGGCACGCTCCACCATTTGCGCGGCTTTAGTCATCAATCTTTGCTGAGTGAAACCATATATTGCAATCGTCAGTGTAAATAGCACCAAGTAGTAAAGAATATGATTTTCTTTATTAATATCAGAGATATTGGCAGCTACGTTGTTGATAAGCGCAAGCACCAACGCGTTGGCCAAACCAGAAATGCACCCCAGTGCAATAAAGGTCCTTTTCTTTATCTGAATATGTCGGCGAATTAATTCGTACAATACCATTGTTATTATCTTTTATTGTTATTGGGCTACCGCCCGCGCATGCTACTTAGCATAGTCCCTAAAAATCAAAACTGCCTGTTGGATTTAAATAAATATTGCATTAAAACATTAAGTTATATTTATAAATCGCCCAGTTTTACCGGCAATGTAAGATCTCATTCCTCGTCATTCACCTCTGTGGGCTTGCGCTTTTGCCCAACTAGTAAAATGATCAAGCCAACAATAGGCGTAAACATCAACGAAATTAAAAAGAAGCCCACAGGTCCGGCAAAGGTGTTTCGTCCCCAATAACCAGTTAAAATGCATAACACTAAATATAAAGCGATAAGCATAATTTTCTCCAAGTTGTTGATAAATTTGGTGCGAAGAATAAACCAGCAGTTGCCTGCCGGTTTATGTCAGCCAGTATCGGTTATACTGTGGCTTTTTCCGCTGTAGCTGTTGCGTCCGCATTCCCTTTATTTGCACGATACTTAGCTGCGATGTCTGCGATATCCCCTTTCATACTTGCTAGATTCAGGTCTATCAGCGTGCCGCCATTTTCAAAGTGTCGAACAAAAGTTGCGCCTACTGCGTGTGTTGATGCCGCAGACACAACTGGCATAAATGCGATTGCGCTTAACGTGCCAAGTACAGGAACCGCCTTCAAAAAGCTGCTTAGTCCCGCGCCCCCTAAGGTTTGTGGAAAAGAGCCGCCGATCAATGCGCTTACTGTGCCACGCAGCTTGTTGTCACCATATGATTGACCATAGACTTTTGCTACTTCGCCTATCATCTTCATTTGGATCCCTGTCAACGCCACTAAATCAACCGCAGGAACGGGAATAAACCCAGAGCCAAACGACCATTTTGTGTATTTGTCGACAATCAGCTGAGCAACGGCTGCTCTGTCTTCATCAGCAACAAGTTGTGATTCCTGTTGCTCTGGAGCGTCGCTCGCCTTGTCATCCTTCGCTGTTTTTGTCACTGCCATAATTCATCCTCTATGATTTATTTAAACAGTTGTCGAACTCATCAAGCACCATATTGGCACTTGCCCTAGTACCCAAAATCAAACAAGCTGCACTTATTCAACTCTGAGTTTTACCGCCTTCATCCATGATGAAGAAGTAAACCTAAGAACAACCAAGGATTTGCACAGTGTCACAAATACAACTGAGCGAAACGTTGCCACCTACTGCAGGCGTTCTATTAATTTGTTTAACCGAGCGCGAAAGCTCGGTATTTTTCCCTACCGCGTTATGCCTGATTCAAATCTTGCTGGCATTGCTCAGTACGGTGTTTATCACTATAGAAGATAATGTTGCGGATCTCCTTGGCGATACAATCTGACTCAATCCCCTCTTTCACATAGTTGCTAAACACCATGATGCTTTGATCTCGTTCTAGTAAACGGGTGAAACTGGTCACCCACGAATAGGGATAACTACCAGAGTACTGTAAAAATTTTTCATACATTCTGAGATTTGCATCGGCTGGGTTTTCGGGGCAATTTGCCACTTTGCCGTACTGGTTTGGGTCGACATAAGTCACAAACCAACCATAGCCATAGTATTCACACTCGTCGCTGCTACCAGTGTTAGAGTATGGAGCAAAGGCCGCTAGTTTCTGGGTATCGTTTAAGATTTGAGTGCCATACAAGCCTTGATCCCATTTATGCATGTCTTCCACTGTGGAATACAAATCTCCAGCTGAATACAGCACTAATGGGTTGCTATATGGATTCACTAAAATGTCTTCGTAAGGTGCAGGTCCACCTGTAGCTGGTGGACGGCCATTGGCAAGCGATAAGTATTGGTTTTGATTATAAATATAACCTGTGGTCATATTTGAATAGACACCAATCGCACTGTAAGAGCCGCTGTCCGTCATGCTAAGCGGATTTAGAATTTGCTCTTGAACGATATTGGCAAACCAATACTCACGACCGATATTGCCTTGTTTTCCGGCCGCTAATTGCTCGATGATATTACCAATAAGATAGTAGTTACAGTTGCTGTATTCATACTTACTGCCGGGCGTAAATGACGGTGTGCCACTTTGCCCCGCTTCGGCACCACAGGTGCAAAAGCGATTACTAAAATCTTCCGGACCGTTAAGGTCTAGACTCGAATTATATAAATAAGGCCGCCAACCGTAATTATCGTATACGGCTTCGTTGTCGCTGTAGTTATTGATCCCAGACGACATGGTAAGCAAATGATGTAGCGAAACATCCGCACATTGGTTATCTGGGTACCAAGGCAAGTGATCGCCAATGGTTTCCTGCCGTAAGTCCTTGCCATCTAACATCTTCATTAAAATAGCGGCCGAAAACGCTTTGGTATTGGAGCCGATGCGATACTTGGACTTAACGCTGTTATCAACATCATATTGCATGTTTTGTGGTCCGCAGTTGGACTGGTACACCACTTTATCAACCGAGGTGATATAAACCGTGCCAAAGAATAGGTTGGCATCGCAATATTCCTTCACCACCGCCTCTATCATTTCTAATTGATTAGGCATAATAGTGTGATTATCTGCGACGCTCTTTTTCTGCAAACAAGAAGCCAGTGCTAAGGTGATGCAAAATAGCATCATCATTCTTAGCCGTAGTTGTATTAGCCATTTCATTTTTTCATTCCTTACATTGCCAACCACGTAACCACTAACAAATGTTGTTGCCCGACTTTCATCGGAATGAGTACCAACTAGTTATGCTGACGCGATATTTGCCATGCCAACTAGTACTTTACGAGTGCCTGTATAGGCCTCTCTGCCATGAGTAAACAGCATATTATCCAGCAGCAAAATATCGTTTCTTTGCCACGGGTAAGCGAAAGTGAGGTCTTGATAAACCTGATTGATAAGCTTGATGTCTTGGTCACTTATTTCGCTACCATCACCAAAAAAGGCGTTACGAGGTAAAAATTCGCTGCCGATACTGTCACGCATTTGTGCACTGAGTTGATTATCTAGACTCGAGCAGTGGAACAAGTGAGCTTGATTAAACCAAACCTTTTCACCACTTTTTGGATGACGCATGACCGCCGGACGCCATTGCTTGGTTTGTAGCCTTTTATCATCAAGCCAAGTAAATTCGATTTCATTTTTTCGACAATATTGCTCAACCTCGGCTTTACTCTCGGTCTGAAAAACCTCTTGCCAAGGTAGGTCGATATCACCGTAATTGCGCACGTACTGCACACCTAAACGCTCAAACTTGTCTCTTAATTCACTGGGAATACGACGATATACTTCACGGCTGTCGGCAAGTGGTGTGCACCCACCCGTGGTTGCTGGGATCACACAAAAAAAGCCCATTCGCATCGGCCAAACATTGGAGTAAGCATTTTCGTTATGCTGCAGGATCACTTGATCGGCATGATATTCCGTGGTGGTGTAAATATTGTTGTTCAGTGCCGTTCGTGGCGAAGAGCGATACACATACTGGCTTAAGCGCTCACCAAACAAGGTCTCAAGTATGGCGCTAAACTGATTCGTGCTCACAATATTTAAGCCACGAAGCAATGCAAAACCATCTCGCTCAACCCAGTTATTCACCTCTTGAACGTGGTTTTTCACCCATGCCATGCCGCTTTGTTTAACCTCAGATAAGTCATGTATCCGAGAGTCTGCTGCAATCGTTGTCGGATCCAATTCCAAAGAAAGTGCGTGATCCATTGTTTTCCCATCCTTAAAAGTATGTACTTTTGCTAGTGCAACACATAGTTGCGCTCAATTATGTTAACCAACTGTCCTACTTGCTCGGCTTGCAGGCAGGACAAATGATCTCCTTTGACTTCATAACAAGAGAGAGAGTGACTAAATGGTTTCCATCCCATGTCTTTATTCACAGGACGGCCTTCAAATTCTTGCGTTTGCTGCGTTTTTACAACGCAGATTGGGGTGTCGCTAAGCATAGACGGCATCTCAATATTTGCTCGCAGTTGGGCACTAAAAACTTGTTGAAAGTGGCGTAGATGCGCATCACTAAAATTAAATCCAGCTTGATGTATCCAGCGATTGAGATAGGCAATGCGTGCTGAAGCATCACCTTGCTTATAGGCACTGATTTCTGCATCAGAGACACTAAGGCGGAAAAACGCCACCAGATTATCCAGCATCATTTGTGCGATTTGCGCTTCCCCTAAGTTAAGCGTTGGGCTGCTCGGTACAGGCGTATCAATCACAGTTACCAAACAGCCAATTCGACCTTGTTGCTCAAGTAAAGTGGCAAGTTGATAGGCAATAAAGCTGCCAAAAGAATGTCCGACCAAATGCACTTGTTCACCAAGTTCAGCACCTGCTAATACACTCAAGTAATACTCTGCGGTGCGGCCAATAGAAGTTAGCGTCTCGGGTTCCTCGGCAAGCGCCTCTGGCTGCAAGCCATAAACGGGTATACGGCTATCAAGCCCATTCACTAACGCATGAAATGCCATTAGCCAACCTCCCGCTCCCGCAATCAACACCACAGGTGTAAAGCCAAGCTCGCCCTCTTGCAAACACACTAAGGTTTCAAGCGATTGAGGTTTGCTATCGCGTTCGCCAAGACCATCTCTCAATGCTTGAATATACTGGCTGAGCCCACGCACAGTCGGATACTCAAAAAGTGCCGACAGTGGAAAATTGAGTTGTAGGTGCTGATTAATATCACCCACTAAACGCATCGCTAATAGCGAATGACCACCTAAATTAAAGAAGTTATCGTCAAGGCACACTCCATCCAACTGCAAACGACAGGCAAACTGCTGCGCTAATTGAGTTTGTAGTGGTGTAAGCCTTTCCAGCTTAGCCTCTTGCCCCAAGGGTTGAGGCGGAGTGTATGAGCTGGCCAGCGCAATGAGCTGTTTGCGATCTACTTTGCCGTTCGTTGTCAGCGGAAGCTGGCTAATTGATTGAAACAACTCAGGGACCATGTAAGCGGGTAGTACTGCGCGTAATTGCGCCCGCAAAGCAGCATAATTCACTTCCGTATGCTGCGTTGGCTGCACAAATGCCACTAATTGCGCGTTGTTACTGCTATCTTCACGCACCACCACAGCACACGCTGCAACTTCGTCTAGCAGCTGAAGTTGCCGTTCAATCTCACCCAATTCGATGCGGTAACCGCGCACTTTAACTTGGTTATCACCACGACCTAGATACAGCAATTCATTTGAGGCTAAGCAGCAAGCGCGATCGCCAGTTTTATAAAGTCGCTGGCCGCTATTTGGCTCAATGATAAACGCCTGCTGCGTCTTTTCTTTGTCGTTGAGATAGCCTCTGGCAAGGCCAATGCCTGCAATGTATAAATCCCCTTCCACACCGGTAGCCACCGCTCGAAGCTGCTCATCAAGTAAATATAAAGACAAACCAGCGACGGGCTGACCAATTGGCACGCGTGCACCGCTGAAGTGTGTGACATCATTAAGGGTTGCAGAAATGGTTGCTTCGGTCGGGCCATAGGCATTAATAATTTGAATATGGTCGCCATAGCGCTGCTGCCAATCGGTGAGCGCGGCAATCTGCATCTGCTCGCCACCTATGGTGATGATCCTCAGCGAGCTTGGCAAGGTGACTGAAGTCGCTGCAAGTTGATGCCAATACGCCGTCGGTAAACTCATCAGCGTTAACTCGGCATCTTGGCTTAATTGCGCTAGCTTGTTGGGATCCAACATGTCGTCTGTCGGTGCCATCACCAAGGTTGCGCCACGAAGTAAAGTACAAAAGACTTCTTCCGCAAACACATCAAAGCTCATGCTAGCAAATTGCAGGTAATTGTCGCTGGGCGTAATCGCATATTGCGCGGCTAATGCCTGCACATAATTAACGACACTGGCATGCTCCACCATCACCCCTTTTGGCATGCCCGTGGTGCCCGAGGTGTAAATTACATAACAGAGGTCGTCAATCTGGCATGGCGCAGTAAAGCAACGACTAGGCTGCTCAGCCAAAGCGCCCTGAATACTATCTAAATCGACTTGAGGCACCACCTGCTCCGAGCTACCCTGCCAATATTCTGTTTTGGTAACCAGCATGGCTGCATTGGCATTTTGCAACAGCAAACGACGTCGAGACTCGGGTAGTGTTGGTGCAATTGGTAGATAAGCTGCGCCCAATTTGAGCACCGCAAGCATAGCCACAATAAGCTGGTAATTCGCCTCTAAACACAGACCAATAATAACGGGGGATGTACTCGGCTCTAGTCGTGAAGCAAGGTAATAGGCGAGCTGATTGGCGTCTTTATCCAGCTGTGAATAGCGATAACAGCGTGCCTCCCCAGAGGCGGTACTATATTCACGAATAGCAATATGCTCAGGAAATTCAGCAGCAACTTGAGCAAACAATTGCTGAATAGGTAAATTTGGCGTTTGATATTTCGCCGCTTGCGTCAGTGCAAAAGTAGGCAGAGGCAATGCCTTGCTGTACGGTGCGTGTTGAGGCTGCCAAGACAATTTTCCGAGTGTTTGCTCTGGCTGTTGTGTCGCAGCTAACATCAGCTGCTGCATCGCCGCAAGGCTTTGCTCGATAAACACTTCATCAAAGCATTTCTGCTGATAGCTCAGCGTGAGCGATAAACCGGCCCCTACGCCGACCACAAAGGTCAATGGATAGTGCGTTTCGTCAACTTCACTTAAGGTTGTTGCGATAAATGGCAGCGCAGCGCTATTTTGTAACGGATCTTGCGGATAATTTTCAAAAACATACAAGCAATCAAACAATGGACTGTCGTTTTCAATACCCGACCACTGATGAACTTGTGTCAGTGGTGTATGCGGGTGCTGCGCTAATGCCGTAAGCTGCGATTTCACCGCTTGCAGGTAATCTTGCACACGCGCATTTTGATCTATCGTTACATGGACCGCTTGCGTATTGATATACAAGCCAACGCGCTGCGCCATTCTACTAAGCGCTGTAGGTCTACCCGCGATGGTTTGACCAAATAAGGCATACGGTTCGTTGCAGCAATTTGCCACCCAATAAGCCCAGAGCCCTTGGATAAACTGATTGACGGTAAGTCCTTGCTCGCTTGTAAAGCGAGTCACGGCATCTTGCAGCGATTGCGGTAAAGTCACACTAAGTTCTTTAACACCAGCCGCTTTATTTTCAGTATGTAGTACCTTTTCGCTGAGTAATGTGGGCGTGGTAACTCCACCCAAATACTCCCGCCAAAACGCTTCGTCGCGGTCAACATGCGTATGCAAATATTCGATATGATCGCGGAAATTATCTACCACAATGGGGCGTAACTCACCTTGGCAACGGGCTTGATAAAATGCCAATAACTCAGCAAATAACACCGGCAGCGACCAGCCATCCATGATGAGATGATGATAAGTCCAAACCACCCCAACATTGCCATCCTCAAAAGCAATTAACCTCAATCGCATACAAGGCGCTTGTGAAAGCCTAAGCGGCTCGGCAAGCTCCACCGCGGCCTGTGATTTCACCACATGCGATTGCGCATCTGCAATAGCGACACTCTGCACCAGATTCAGCGGTACATCAGCATGTTTACAGACCACTTGCAGCGGCTCGCCAGCAACGTCTATAAAGGCCGAGCGTAATATGCTGTGCTGTTTAATCAATTGCTGCCAAGCGTAACTCAAGGCCTCAATATCCACACAACCTTGTAGCAATAAGCTGGTTTGCTCGATGTAAGGTAGCGTGCTTTGAGTGTGCGTCTCACGTGCCGTTTGACTGTGGAACCACATACCTTGTTGCAAACCAGTTAGAGGGTAAATATCCTCAACTTCCCCTTCAACCTGCCCAAGTATGCGCTGTAACTGCCGTTCAGAAATGCCGCTGAGAAGTGCAAAGTCACTGACTGTGTAATGACGTTGAGGCTGGGATTGGCAATGCTCGATGACCTGAATTAGACTTTCGAGTATCTCTTTACTTAATCGTTCCGCTGCTTCAGATGCCAAGCGCTGGCTGTCAAACTCTAACGTTAACGCCAGTTTACCATCCACGACCGCCGCCGTTAGCTGCGCTCCAAAGTAACTGAGGTTTGACTCTGCAACCAAAGCACCGGTCGACTCACGAGCGTCTCCCAGCAAACCTTGTTGCTCAATGACTGTATCTAGCTGACCTAAATAGTTGAAAAACAGTAAGCCTCGGGTATCAATCTCAAGCGATGAGCGAACGTTTGGCTCTGGGTGTAAATACCGCGCTGCACCATAACTACTGGCGACTTTAGCGCTCCTTTCAAGCTCTGCCTTGATACTGCAAATCACATCATGCAAGCGGCTACCATTACTAAATAACTGCATTGGATAGAGCGCCGTTAACCAGCCAATGGTTCGGCTGCTGTCCAGTGCCTCCGTCAGTAACTCGCGACCATGCCCTTCTAGCATGATCACTTCACTGCCTGCACCACGCTTTTGCGCACACCTGGCAAGCGCACTGAGCAGCAATGCTTGCGCCGTTGTACCATAACTGGTGTTGGCGGATCCCAGTAGCGCACGGGTGTGCGCTGTTGACAATGTGTGGCGAACTTTGGCTATGGCTTGGGTCGCTTTTGTATCTTTAAGACTCAATAAGTGTGAGCTTTCAGCCAATGCAGCCACCTTCTGCCATTTGCGCAAACCACGCTCATCGGTTGCAAGTTCACGATAAAAATCGGCAAGTTCAGCCAAATTCGCGCTTGCGGCAGGAAGCTCCAGCGGCACATTGTTTGTTTGCTGCTGTAGTAGCTGGCTCACATCTTCAAGTAACACACGCCAAGAGACGCCATCCACTAGCAAGTGATGTGCGCTAAACAGCAAGCGATTATTGGCCGCACTATCAGGTGTAACAAATAACACTGCTTTAAACAGTGGCGTGCCAGTAAACGCAAAACCTTGCTGCACTTGCTCACTGAACTCGCTCAGCTCAGCTTGCCATGCGTCACGCTCAAGCGTATGCGCCGTAAATACCTTTTTAATATCAATGCCATCACGTACAAATAGGGTATTTTCATCCGCAACCACCAAACGTAGCGCATCGTGCTGAGCTATCAAGTACCCTATCACTTGCTTGAGCTGCGCTGGTGTGACGGATTTATCTACACTCACCAGCACGCTTTGATCCCAATGACTGGGTTTGGCAAATTGTTGGGCAAAAAACCAATGCTGAATTGGTAATTTATCGAGTTGACCAACCAATGGCTCCCTTTCTTTACCCATCGGCACATGAATATCTTGCTGGGCAAGTCTTGCAGCAAGTGCCGAAACACTGGGGTAGGTAAACACGTCGGTAGCACTAACAGGTAGCTTGAGTGCTTTGGCTTTACTTGCGATTTGAATACTCAAAATAGAGTCGCCGCCTAAAGCAAAATAGTCATCTTCAGCGGTCATCGATGGCGTATTTAATACCTGCCGATAAATCGCCAGTAACTGGGCTACGAGGCTGTTAGCCTGTGGTGTGACCGCGCTTTGCTCGGTTACTGTGGTAGTCTGTTGAGTTTTACCAAGCGTTGCCAAAGCATGATGGTCAACCTTGCCATGCGGTGTCAAAGGTAGCCTTGCGAGCATGACAAAATGCTCTGGTACCATATAATTTGGTAGTCTTGCCTTTAGCTGGGCTTGAAGCACTTGAGGCTCAGTGTTTGCCACCACAAATGCCTGCAACTGTGGCTGCCCTGACGCGCTTGTGGTTATCTGAACCGCACATTCTTGTACGCTCGATAGCAGCCCAATTTGCTGTTCAATTTCGGCCAACTCAATACGATACCCTCGCAGTTTTACTTGTCCATCGTTACGACCCATATAGGCGATACGGCCGCTGCTAAGCAGGCGAACCAAATCTCCCGTTTTATAGGCTCGCACCATGTGCGAGGGAGAGACTTGTAGCTCAATAAAACGCTCAGCACTAAGCTGTGGTTGATGTAAATACCCTCTAGCTAGTCCCGCCCCTGTCACATATAACTCACCGATCATCCCCTGTGGCACAGCCTGCAGCTGTGGGTCCAAAATAAATAGCTGGCTGTTGTCCACGGGCAAGCCGATATCTGGCACCTTTCCGTCAAACTCAACCACACCTGAAGTCGCGACCACCGAGGCTTCGGTGGGTCCATAGTTATTGACTAGGGTAAATCCGTACTCTTTTGCTTGAAGCGCACCAAGTTTATCGCCGCCAACCAATAAATAGCGCAAGCTTTGCGGGTTAAACAAAGGCTCAGTGAGCAGCGTTTGAGCGATTGGCGTTGCAATAAAACTATGCGTGACTTGGTGTGTATTGAAGCAGGCTGTTAATTCCGCCGGTGACTGTAGCACCGCTTTTGTCACACACACTAGGCTCGCGCTAGCACATAAATAAGGCCAAATTTCCCATGTTGCCGCGTCAAAGGCGGGGTTGGCGGTTTGACTTGCAACGCTATGATTATCCACCGCAAAAGCTCGTCGATGCCAACCACATAAATTCGCCAACCCTTGATGGGCTATCATCACGCCTTTAGGATTACCAGTCGTGCCTGAGGTATAAATAACATAGGCCAGCTGCTCCGCTTTAACTTTTGGAAACTGCTGAGGTAGTGATATTGTCGCAAGGCGCGCTTGCACGTTGGCGTCATCAACACAAATGACATGTGAGGAGCGATATTCTGCCTCAATGTCGTTATCATCTAACTCTGCTACCTCAAAGCGAGCGGCAAACTCACACTTTGTTAAAACCAGCGCAGCGCTGCTGTCTTTAGCGATGTAATTGACTCGCGCTTGAGGGTAATGAGGGTCAACAGGCACATAACATCCACCCGCTTTTAACACAGCCAACATCGCCACAATGAGATCTGCGCTACCCGTCATCGCAACAAGCACAGGCTGCTCTAGTTGCAGCCCTTCGCTTAATAACAGCGCCGCCAATGCCGTAGCTCTTTCATTAAGCTCACCATAACTCAAGGTTTGATTTGAGTTTGTGTCAATTACTGCGAGCCGCTCAGCTTGTGCAGGCTCTGCCATATGTCGCTCAATTTGCTCAAGCACTGACTGCTCGAAATGTTCCGGCGCTGATTTGCCTGAAATCGCATGATTCTCTAGCGGCTGCTCCTTGCAAAGTTTTATATCCGCAAGCGGGCACTCAGGCTCTGCGAGTAATTGCACTATCACGGCATTAAAACACTCTGCAATGCTAGCCACAGTTTCTCTTTCAAATAGTCCACTGTTGTATAGCCAGTGCAGTCTCAACCCTTGCCCACTTACTGTTGCACTGAGCTCAAGATCAAACTTGGCACGCGCGTTTTCCGACGTTAAAACTTCCGTGCTAAGGCCTACAAACTCTGGTGTGTGCTGTGGATCGGGATTAAACGCAAAACTCAATTGAAACACACTTTGGTGACTCAACTCTCGGCTAACACCAAGATGATCAATGAGCTGCTCAAAGGGCAAAGATTGGTGTTGATGTACTTGTTCAATTTGCTCTTTTTGTATATCGAGTAGTTGGCTGAAACTCTGCTGCCAATCGAGCTTCACGCGAATAGGTAAGGCATTGACGAAAAAGCCAATCAACTGCTCCACTTGTGGGTGATGCCGCCCTGAAAATGGCGCACCAACCACAATATCATCCACTTGGCTAAACTTGGCGAGCATCACCGCATATGCGCTATGCAACCAAATAAACGGGGTTATTCCCAAACGCTGACAATACTGTTGCAGCCGTTGCCATGTTTCAGCGCTTAGCTGCTCAGTAAATGCTTGCGCGCTATTATTCACAACTTGCCCACGCGGCGTATCGAGCGGTAATTGATGCAGTGGCGGCGCATCGTCAAGATGCGCAGACCAAAATGCCATGTCTGCACTTTGCTGCGCGCCTTGGCACTGTGCTCGATGCCAATGGGCATAATCCGCGTATTG
This sequence comes from Pseudoalteromonas sp. OF7H-1, assembly GCF_022347825.1. Classification (NCBI taxonomy): domain Bacteria; kingdom Pseudomonadati; phylum Pseudomonadota; class Gammaproteobacteria; order Alteromonadales; family Pseudoalteromonadaceae; genus Pseudoalteromonas; species Pseudoalteromonas sp. OF7H-1. The sequence continues at coordinate 326,061 of NZ_JAKRFX010000003.1, forward strand.
CACCTCAGGTGGCGCAATCAAGTCATGGGCAAGTTCACAGCCTTGGGTGTAATGGGCATAAAACTGTGTGAGCTCTCGCATTAATACTTCAATAGACTGAGCATCACTAGCAATATGGTGCATATTGACGATAAGACGATGATAGCCTGATGAGAATCGAACCAGAGTTGCACGGATCATTAGATCTTTACTAAGATCAAAACCCTGCGCTTGGTCGTCTCGTACCGCGCGCTGCCAAACCACAGTTTGCCAAAGCGGTGATTGTGTGGAGACGTCAATGAGCGTAACAAAATGCTCAGGCAAAGCCACAAGGTACTGTTTGGGCTCATCGGTAGTATTGATGATAGCCGAATGCAACACCTGATGCCGTGACAGCACTTTTTGCCAACTTTGCTCGAATGCGCTCAGATCAAGCTCCCCTGAAAACGCCAATAACGCTTGAATTTGATATTGCTGGCTGCCCTGCTGCATTTGATCTAATGTCCATAAACGCTGCTGAGCAAAAGACAACGCTACGCCATTGGTTTTATCCACCACAGCAATAGTACTTAGCTGCGCGTCTTGCTTTTCAAGTGCAGCCGCTAAACCTTGTACTGTAGGGTGCGTAAAAATCGCTTGCAGCGGTAACTCAATGTGCAGCGTCTTGCGAATATGATTTGCCAGTTTTGCAGCAAGTAGCGAGTGCCCGCCGAGTCTAAAAAAGTCGTCATAGCGACCAATTGACTCGCGCTGCAATATCTCGGAAAAATAGCTTGCAAGTTGGGTTTCAAGCTCGCCAACCGGTGCTTCATAAGTGTTTTCGTTAACGCTTGTATCAAGTTGCTGCAATAGTGCTTTTTTATCTACTTTGCCATTGCTGGTCAGTGGCATGGCTGCCACCGCTTGAACTTTGGCCGGCAACATATGGTCGGGTAAATTTTGTTTTAAAAACTGCTGCATGACTAAAGTGATGTCGTCGAACTCGACCTGTTTGTGTAACACCACAAAGGCGCAGATCCAGACATTTTCTGGGTTTTGCCGATTTAACAGCACAGTGACCTCAGCCACTTCGGGGTGATGGCGCAACTGGTTTTCAATTTCGCCTAATTCAATGCGATAACCCCGAACTTTTACCTGGTCGTCAATTCGGCCAACATAGCTCAGCTCTCCGCTGGCCATTAGCCGAACAAGATCGCCCGATCGATATAATCGCTGCTCAGACGCTTCACTAAACGGGTTTTGAATAAAGCGAGTGGCGTTTAACTCGTCACGTTGCCAATAACCCCGACAAACCCCCTCGCCCCCTACGTACAACTCGCCCACGGCACCTTGCGGCAAGAGCCTTTGCTTGTCATCAAGCACATAGCAGCTGGTGGTCGGAATAGCACGACCTATATTACTGGTGCCAAGCGTCAGATCCGCAGGCTCCAGCGCCTTAAACGTAACATGTACCGTGGTTTCGGTAATGCCATACATATTGATTAACTGACAATTTGGTAAGTGCTGTGCCCAAGGTTGTAGCTTACTTGGCTGCAACGCTTCACCACCGAAAATGACGTACCGCACTGCACATTGGCTCGCCAGCTGACTGTCATTGAGTAGCGTGGCTTGTAGCGCGTAAAACGCACTTGGCGTTTGATTTAAGACCGTAACCTGGGCATCAACCAACAACTGAGCAAAAGCTTGAGTGTCTTGCGCAGTAGCTTTATCCACAACCACAAGACGACCACCAAAGAGTAACGTGCCATACATTTCCCACACTGAGAAATCAAAGCAGAAGGAATGAAACAAGGTCCAAACATCTTGCTCATTAAAATCGAATAAGTTGGGCTCAACATGAAGTAAGCGCACCACATGACGGTGCTCAATTTGTACGCCTTTTGGTCGTCCTGTGGTGCCAGAGGTATAGATCATATAAGCCAAGTCTTGCGGCTCAATCTGAATAGCATCAAGCAGCTTGAGAGCTTCGCGGCTGACCTGATGTTCTGCCTGTGACACATTAATTAGCTGATATGAAAGTTGACTAAACAGTGCCTGGGTAGCGTTGTCACAAAGTAGCCATGGGCTTTGCACATCTCCCAAAATATACTCAATGCGTTCTTGCGGGTAGTCGGGATCTACTGGCACGTAGGCAGCACCCACTCTAAGCACTGCTAGCAAGGTCACTATCATCTCTATGCTGCGTGATACACTCACCACCAGCATGGTTCGTGGCGTGACGCCTTTCTGTAACAGCATTACCGCCAGCGCATTGACTCGATCGTTAAGGTCACGATAATTCAGCATAGTCGTGCTATCTTGCACGGCAGTGCGTGTGGCAAAGTGCTCGGCGTAGCGCGTGAATAAACTGGTGATGGTGCCTTGCTTAGGCCAAGTTGCCGCTTGGCATTGAGCGCCCGTTATTAATGCTTGTTGCTGTTTTTGACTCAGTAACGCAAGTTCACCAACGGCGGTATGAGGGGCTGTAACACAAGCTTGAAGCAGCGTATGGAAACAATCCGCCCAATGTTTGATGGTTTCTTCTGTGTAAAGATGGCTATCAAACTTCCAATGTAAATAAAGTGCCTGCTCATCAACTACGGCATTGAGTTCTAAGTCGCATTTTACTGGAGTGCTGTCCGCCTGTTGTTTTTGCACTTCTTGAACCGATAATCCCGGAAGCGTAAAAGCACGCTCATCACGGGTTTCCAGTGTAAATAATATTTGTACTAGCGGGTGGTGACTTAAATCTCGTGGAGCGCCAACCGCTTCAACTACTTTATCAAAAGGAATATCGCGGTATTCAAACGCCGCTAGGTTGAGGTCTTTTTGTTGCTGCAACCATTGGCTAAATGGCATATCACTTTCGAGCTTTGCTTGCATCACTAAGGTATTAACGAACAAGCCGATTAATGGCGTTAATTCGGGGTGATGACGGCCATGCTCTGGCGTTCCTACAACCACCTGCTGCGATTGCGTAAGCCTTGCGATAAACAACATAAAGGTATTGAGCAGCCACATAAAGGGGGTGAGCTGGAGCGACTTAGCCTGTGTCGAGATCGCTGCAAATAACGACACATCGAGCGCTTGGCGATATACTTTCCCCGTTAACGACTGCACCGCAGGACGGACAAAATCACAAGGCAATGACTGCAACGGCGCTAATTCGCTAAATTGCTGCTTTAGTTGCGCCAGTGGTGCCTCGATGCGCTCTGGCGTTAGCTGTGCTCGCTGCCACTGGCTAAAATCACTATATTGCACCTGCATAGTTGCAAGCGGTGTATAAGATGCGCCTATGTGTTTGCAATAGCCAGCTTCTACCTCTTTTGCAAGTAGCGCCATTGAAGCCCCGTCAGAGACAATATGATGCATATTAAATGCAAGGTGATGTTCATCGCCATCACTCACCACCAGCACGCGAAGCAAACAATCATGAGCCAAATCAAAAGGCTTGTTCTGATGTACTGCGATGCGCGAAGCAATGTAGGCTTGCCGTGTTTCCTCAGCTGCTACACTGGCATCAAGCCACTCGAACGGCGCACTAATATCATCCGTTATTTGCAGCTGGGGTTGGCCATCTTGTTCATTTTTTACAAACCTAGCGCGCAGTATTTCGTGGCGCTGCAGCACATCTTGTACGGCGCTGCGCATTGCTTGAATATTAAGCTTGCCGCGTAACAAAAACTCGGCGGGCATATAATACTGCTTGCTGCCTTGCAGTTGCTCAATAAACCACAGTCCTTCCTGCGCAAAGCTCAGCGGTAAGATTTTCCCCGCGCTTGGCTGCGCGACTATTTTCGGCGATGAGTTCGCCACATCACGGCTTTGTTGCTGAAAATAGGCAATGATCTCTGATTTATATTCAACCACCTGCTGTTTTAACTGTGGAGGAAACCCAGCGGTTTGCTTAAATGCCAAGCCACCGTTTTTTTCATACAAGGTCACGCCAGCTGCTAATGCTTCTGCGATCAAAGCCTCTATCTGTCTTTGTTGTTCATTCATCACAAAAACATCTCCTCAGACTGACCGTTTTCGTCTGCCGCTTTGGCTGCACGATGGATCTCACACCAAGTTGCAAGTGCGCTTACGCTTGGCCGCTCGAACAATATTTTTAAGGTGATGGGCACCTCAAGCGCCTGCTCAATTAAGGCAACCGCTTGGCTTGCTGATAAAGAGTGCCCTCCTAACTCAAAGAAGTTACTGTTAATATCTCGAACTTGAGTATTGAGCACTTGAGCAAAAACTTCTGCCAGTAGCGTTTGTAGTTCAGTCATAGGAGCTAAAGGTGTTGTAAGCACTTGCGCCTGTTGCGATTGCACCAGTTGTGCAAGCGCTCCTGCGTCTACTTTGCCGTTATTGGTGAGCGGCATAGCAGCCAGTGCATACAGCTTGTAAGGCAACATGTAACTTGGTAGAACCTCTGCTAACGAGGCTAATATCTGAGTGTGTAGCGTCTGTTCAAGCTCATAAATGGCATCTCTGTGCGATGGTGTAGTTAGCACCACACAGCCCAGTAAGTTATCTGTACTTTCGTTAAGTAACACATGTGCTTGTTGCACTGCATCTAGTTGCTCAAGCTGAGCCGCAATTTCTTCAAGTTCGATGCGATAGCCACGCAGTTTAACTTGGTTGTCTCGACGACCAATAAACTGCAGCACACTAGGGCAGCCCTGTTCATCTAGCAGCCAGCGCACTTGGTCGCCCGTCTGATAATAGCGCTGTGAGTCATTCATCAAAGACAATGACACAAATTTACTGGCGCTGAGCTCAGGCAACCCAAAATACGCCTGAGCCACATTATCGCCTGCAATGTATAGCTCACCGGGCATGCCCATTGGCACCGGCTGTTGATGCTGATCTAATACCACCAAATGAGTGCCCTGAATGGCGCTACCGATTGGCACAAAGCGCTGCGATTGCTGTGCAAGCGAAACTGCATCTTGGCCGTTACAGCGATACACACAACAACCGACCGTTGCTTCTGTTGGGCCATATTCGTTATAAAAATGAGCCTGTGGCAGCAGTGCCCCAACTTGAGCAACCACGCTGCTAGATAAGGCTTCTCCCCCCACCACAATGTGGTGCGCAGCATTGCTCGGTTGTAATCGCGCCAGCACGCCTTGCAAGTGGGCTGGTGTCAGCTTAAACAGCAGCGCCTCATCACGCGCTAAACACGCACTAAGCTCTGTGATTAACTGCCCGCCATCATTCAACAATACAACTCCAAGGCCATTAACCAGCGCTCCCCATAAGCTCGTTACTGTCGCATCAAACGCTAAAGGCGTGCTGACAACACACTCTTGTATATCGCCTTGGAGATAACTGTGACTAACGTGCTCAAGGTAAAGGTGTAGATTACGATGGCTGATCACCACGCCTTTGGGTCGCCCTGTGGTGCCTGAGGTATAAATTATATAAGCTGGTGCATCAATATCACTTAATGGCGCTAGCGCCTCTGCAGGCTTGTTCTGCCAATGCGGTGCGGTGTCCATTAGCACCAAACGGCAGCCAAGCTCTGCGCTGTTTGGAAGTAGCGCTGAGGTGGTGATAAGGCAAGTCGCTTTGCTGTCACGCAATATATAGTGCTGACGCTGACTCGGCGCATTGGGGTCGAGCGGCACATACACGGCCCCGACTTTTAAGGTTGCCAACAGTGCCACAACTTGCTCACAGCTTGGCGCTAAGCTTATTGCAACCTGCGACCTTGCCGTTACGCCTTGTTCAATCAAGTAACGCGCTAGCTTGTTACTTTGTAGCTCCAATTCGCCAAAACTTAACTGCTTGCCAGCCATATCTCGTACAGCATTTTGCTGTGCACTATGCTGAGCAAAGTCTCGTATTTTATCGCTGATAAACCAAGGAGATTGCGGCTGCGCTTGCGTGGTAAGCCCTAGCTCGCTAAGTGCTTTAGTCTCAACTAATGGTAAGGTATTTACGCTTTGCTCAGGGCTTTTCAGCGCCGCGTCAATTAACGTCACAAAAGCGTCGACCATCGCCTGTACGCTAGTGTGCTTAAACAAGGCTTTGGCATAATTCCACTGCACAGTTATCTCACTGCCAGATTCTTGTGCATTGACTTCTAAGTCGAACTTCATTGCAGGCTTAAGGTCAAGCTGTTGCTCGATTTTTAGATGAGGTAGCTTGAAGTCACTTTGTTCGTTATTTTGTAGTGCAAAGAGTATTTGTAACACGGGCGAATGCGCTAGGCTGCGCGGTGGATTAATGGCATCAACAAGCTGCTCAAAGGGTAGATTCTGATGGGCAAAAGCCGCCAAGATCACCTGTTTTTGCTCATTTAGCCAGTCGTTAAATGAAGGCGACCCCACTTTGCGAGCTCGAATAGCTAAAGTGTTCACAAAGCAGCCCAGTAACCCCTCTAATTCTTTCACCTCACGTCCGGCAATGGGCGAGCCAATGACAATATCCTGCGTTTGACTAAGACGAAGCATCAACAGCGAAAAGGCACTTTGCAACCACATATACAAGGTCACCCCTTGTGCTTGGCAATGCGCTTTTATCGCCTCAACTTGCGACGATGTAAGAGTATGACGAATGCATTCACCATCAAGGGACTGAACTTGTGGCCGCTCAAAGTCCAGCGGTAATTCATGAACAACAGGACACTGCTGCAACTGAGTTTGCCAATAAGAAAGATCTGCCTGATAGCTATCTTGCTGTTGCTGCTGCCAGTAGGCAAAGTCTGCATACTGCACCGCTAGCGGTTTAGCGTATTGCTCTGGCAACGGATACGCTGACGCTTCGCTAAAGTGCCGATAAAACGCCACAAATTCTTTAGCAAGCAGCGCCATTGACCAACCATCACTGGCAATGTGATGCATGTTAAACAAGAGCCCAAATTGGTTGTGACTAAACTGTACACAGATAACGCGCAGCATAGTGTCTTGGCATAAATCAAAACGCTTGCTAAGTGATTGTTGCTGTAATGTTTGCCAACGCTGCTGTTGCTCGGCGGTATTCAGCCCAGACAAATCTACTAATTCCACAGGACAGGCTACTTGGGCACGAACTTGCTGCCCAGCACCGTGATCACCACTTGCAGGAACGATGACCGTACGGAGTACTTCATGACGTGCAATAATCGCGCTTAACGCTTGTGTTAAAGCGTCAATATCTAAGGCACCTTCACACCAATAGCTCGCTGGCATATGGTATTGCACACTCTGCTCATGTAACTGGTCAATTAACCACAAACGCTGCTGAGCAAATGACAGAGGTAACGCTTGGGCTCTTGATACCGGCTCAATGGTATTGCTGTGCGCAATCATCGAACTTGCGGTTATCACTTCAGCAAACGCTGCAACACTTGGCGCATCAAAGAGTTGTGGCAAGGTGATATCTCGCCGCTGCTCACTGCGCACTCGGCTGATCACTTTTATGGCAAGCAGCGAATGCCCGCCTAAGTCAAAGAAACTATCGTTAATACTCTGTACTGAGCTCGGTAGTAGCTCACGATATAACTCAAGTAAATAACGCTGTATGTCTGTGAGCTTAGATCCATCAATTACCTCGGCGACCTCTTGGCTTTTCGCCTGTGCCTGATAGGCAAGCTGTAATGCTTGCTTGTCTACTTTTCCGTTTGCAGTCAGTGGAAGATCAGCAACGATATCCAGCGCGGCAGGTAACATGTAACTGGGCAGCGACTGCGATAAAGCTTGGCGCAACTGCACAAGTGTGAGCTTAGCCTCACCATTTAAAACCACATGAGCCACTAAGCTTTCTTGTGCTTCATCAATACTCACAGCGCAGCTTTTTACTTGCGCCAACGCGTCGATTTGATGGGCGATTGCCACAAGAGAAATACGGTAGCCGCGCAGTTTTACTTGCTCATCTAACCGCCCCAAATAACAAAGATAGTCTGCCTCACCGCGCGCATTCGCCTGCCACTTTGCCTTGTCGCCACTGCGATACCAACGCATGCTTGAAGTACCAGACGCAGGCACTGCTTGCTCAACAAAGCGTGTTTGCGTCACACTCGCGAGATTAATATAGCCTTCACACACCCCACCTCCCGCTAGCCAAAGCTCTCCGGGCATATTGGGTAAAGCCAGTTCGCCAAACTCGTCAACCACCGCAAGGGTCATATTATCGATGGCATGACCAATAGGCACTTCTTCGTGGCTCGCTAACAAGTGGCGCGACTCACGGCTTACAGCATAGATACTACAGCCGACTGTTGCCTCAGTGGGGCCGTATTCGTTTATCCACTGGGCGTTAGGGAGCTTATCCATCAGCTTATCAACCAAGGCTGCACTTAGCCCCTCACCGCCAACCACAAATCGGTGGGCGATATTACTGCGAGTTTGTGCGTCACTTAATGCAAATACCGCGCGTAGGTGAGCCGGTGTTAACTTGAATAACTTGGCTTCGTTGGCTGCAAAAATCTGCACTTGTAAGGCAGGCAACAATTCAGCGCCCGTGGGGAGCAACTCAAGCTCACCGCCTCGCATTAAAATAGGCACTAAGGCGGTCACCGTTGCATCAAACGCCAGCGGTGTACTGAGTACTGCCTTGGTTATGCCTCCTGATTGTGGCAGGTAACGCTGACAAGCAAAACGCAGATAATTATTGAGGTTGCCATGACTAATGGGCACCCCTTTTGGCTGCCCAGTTGAACCTGAGGTATAAATAACATAAGCAAGCTCGGCCTCGTTAAATGCTGCTGCGTCTTCATCTAGCAACAAACTAGTATCGTAAAACGCAAAGTTCCCTTCGGCTTCGAACAAATCATCCAGCAACAAAAAGTCACTCCCGGCTTCAATCAAGCGCTCGGCATCTTCACTTAGCGCCAGCGTCAATACGATGTCTGCATCATTCATGATATAGGCTAAGGTATCGGTTGGCGTGTCATGATGAATTGGCACATAGGTATGGCGCGCTTTTAATATTGCCAGTACCGCAGCCACCATGTAACTTGAAGACGGCAGTAAAATAGCAATGCGACTTTGCTCGGGAAATGCCATTTCTAATAAGCTATTAGCGAGTTGATTCGCGCATTTTTCTAAGGTGAGATAACTACAAGTGAACTCCCCCATGCGCACCGCAGTCTGTAGTGGGGTCTGAAGAGCCACCTGACTAAACTGAGTTATCCATGGCTGTTGCTCTGTCACTTCTACCGCAACACTTTGCTGCTGTTTTAATAGCGCTAACTGCTGCTCAGCGGGCCACAATGACAATGCTGACAACGGGGTATTTGGCTCTGCAAGACACTGCGATAGCACATAACAAAACTGCTGATGGAAACTAACCACACTCGCTTCTTGCCACAAATTGCGGTCATAAAGCCATTCAACGGTGAGTACATCCCCCTCGTCTATCACTGCGACTTCTAAATCTAGTTTGGCACCGCGTACTTTACTTTGGCACAGCGTCACTTCCAGTTGCGCTAGCGTAAGGTTTTCATTTACCTGATTATTTACCCGAAACACGATTTGATGCAGCGGATGTTGGGCGCTTGAGCGTTCAATGTCTAGCTCATCCACTAACACATCAAAGGGAATATGTTGATGTTGCAATGCGTCGTTGAGTAAGCCTTGGGTTTGCTGTAACGCTTGCGTGAAACTGGTGTCTTCCCTCCATTCGCTCCTAAGCACTAAGGTATTGATAAAGTTACCAATCATACTCTCAAATGCTTTAAGGTGACGTCCTGATACCGGCGTACCAACAACCACATCGCGCTGTTGAGAAAAGCGGCTTAACCACAATGAAAATAGCGTTTGCAGTAACACAAATAAGGTTTGCCCTGAACGAGTTTGATACGCTCGAAGCGCACTAACCAGCGCTGCAGGTATGGGCTCAATCACTAAGGCGCCACGCAAAGAGGTTTTTGCTTCTCTGCTACAATCTAGCGGTAATTCATGAACCTTGGGCAGACCTTGTAATTGCATACGCCAATAGTCGAGCTCCTGTTGCCATAGAGACCCCTGTTCTAGCTGTTGTTGCCACATTACATAATCAACGTAATGCACCTCTTGTAGTGCTAAGGTTTCGCCGCTGAGCGCAGCTTTGTAAGCCAGCCCTAAAGCCTCACTCAAACACGCAATAGACCAACCATCGGCAGCGATATGATGTAAGGTGATCACAAGGGTAGCCTGCATCGCCTCTTGTTGATAAAGACTGGCGCGCAGCATTAAATCACGGCTTAAATCGAAGCTGGTTGCGTAATCTTCTGCAATAGCCTGCTCTAACGCATGTGCTTGTTGCGCAGCGGATTTATCTGTCCAGTCGTGCTTAATCAGGGTAAATCGAGCATCAAGGTTAATGCTTTGGAGCGGTTCTCCTTGCTCATTTTGATGGTAATTAAACGCCAAGACTGGATGTTGCTTAATCACAGCAATAAAGGCTTGCTCTAAGGCTTCAGTATTCAGCTTGCCTTGCAATTGGAATATGCCCTGTAGGTTATACTGGTTGCTGTGCCCTTGCAGTTGGTCAACAAACCACAAGCGCCGCTGTGCAAATGACAAAGGATAACTAGGCTGTGATGGCGCAGGTTGTAGACTTGGTAATGAAGATTGAGACTGAGCGTTAGCCAGCATCTCGCTTAGTTCAAATACGCTAGGATTGGCAAACAGCTGCTTTAAGCTCACTTCCACCGAGAGCTGGGCTCTTAGCTCATTGAGTAATTGCATTGCCAATAAAGAGTGACCACCGATGCTGAAAAAGCTATCGTGCAGCCCCACTTTTGGTGCGCCCGTTAAGGTTTGATAAAGTGTGATTAACTGTCGCTGCAGCCTACTTGTCACCTCACTACTTTGGCTTTGAGAAGTTAATGCCAAAGACTGTAATTGTTGGCGGTCTATCTTGCCATTACTCAGGGTGGGTAAATGCTGGCAAAGCTCTATCCAGCTTGGGATCATCGGCTCAGGCAAGCGACGCTTCAAGCCTTGGCGGATCACCTCGCGCAGATTGGTTGCGGCGCACTGGCTGCCATCAACACTTACCACAAAAGCAACCAAAGCATCTTGTTTGCCGAGCTTACGCACCACGACTGCAGCCTGCGTTACCTCATCAAGCGCTAACAGTGCAGCTTCTATTTCATTAAGGTCAACACGGTAACCGCGAATTTTCGCTTGTTTGTCAATTCGACCGAGAAATTCAAGCTCGCCACTCGCATTCAGCCTAACGCTATCACCACTGCGATAAAAACGGACGCATTGGGCACTATGTTGCAAGCTACTTGTAAACTGAGCTGCGGTCTCTGAAGGCGTATTTATATACCCTTTGGCGAGGCTCGGCCCGCCAATATAGAGCTCTCCGGGCATGCCTGCAGGTGTTGGCTTCCCCTGTTTGTTGAGTACGCAGGTGGTAACATGTGCCAACGGCGTACCGATCGGATAACTGTGGCCGGTTAGCCTGCTGTCTGTCACTTCATGACAAACCACTCCAACACAAGCCTCCGTCGGACCATAATGGTTGAAAATACGCGCCGCTGGCGTCAGCGCGCGAATGCTATCAACAAGCTGCTCACCTAATGCTTCTCCACCTAACACCCACTGCGAAATAGCGGGCTTTTGCTCAGCAAACTGAGGCAACAGCACCGCGGCAAAAGAAGGGGTTAATTTTATCAAGTTAACTTGCTCAGCCACTAACTTGGCTGCGATTTCAGCAGGTTCTGGCGCTTGGTTTGCAAGGGTGAGTACCACAGTGCCGCCATGAATAAGCACCGGATACACAGCCGTTAAGCATAAGTCCGTGGCAAGTCCTGTGACCACGCCCGCTCGCGTATCTTGGTTGTAACTCAATCTCGCCGCGATGCTGCTGCAATAGTGGCTCAGCGCGCCATGGCTGATCTCAACCCCTTTGGGCACACCAGTAGAACCAGAAGTAAACAACACATACGCGCTATCATCAAAACTTGGTGAATAAGTTTGCTGCAGCGCTCCTTTGTTTTGGCTCAGCTCACTATATGTAAGCACTCTGATGTCAGCTTCTCGTAGCGCTTGGTAAAGTGGCGTTTCGACACTTACTACCACCGTATTACACTCAGCTTGCGCTAGCATTTGTAGCGCTCTGGCCGCAGGCATATTGCCATCAATAGGTAAATACGCGCGGCCACTTTGCATTACGCCAAGCATAGTGACAATGTCACTCATATCGCCCGTTGTTATCAGCGCAATGATTGACGTGGCTGCGTGTAAGTTGTTGGCGATTTGCAAACTTTGGGCATACAACTGCTGATATGTCAGGGTGCGCGATGCTTCGCCATTGGTACTTGGCACCACCACTGCAATCGCCTCACCTTGGGTTTGCGCTATATCTTTGATTGCTTGCGGCACAAGCGCCGGTTGACTGATATTGTGATTGATATCAGCCGCCTTTGTCGGTTCGTTCGTTGATTTGAGCGTCAAGTCGTCAATTGGCACCGCCTCTTTAGCACAGTAGCACTGGACGAGTGCCAAATAATCATCGGCAAATCGCTGAATAAGCGCATGGTCATAAAGCCCTGCTGCATAAACAAAGTCACACACAAGGGTATCATCTGTATCATCAACAGATAGGGTTAAGTCAAATTTCGCAGTGCCATTATCTAGGGCAATTAACTCGGCTTCTAATTGGTTATTTACCGACACTTTACTACTTGCTACACCATTGTAGTTAAATAACACTTGAAACAAGGCGGAATGCGCGGCGGATTTGGGTAGCTCTAGCGCTTCAATGATGTCTTCCACGGCAGTGTTTTGATTACTAAGCCCTTGCAATACTTTGTATTGCAGCGCCTTAATCGCCTCACTCATGGAGTGATGGCCGTTTATCTGCATACGCAGTGGCAAGGTATTAATAAAGCAGCCAAGCATAGCTTCAAACTCGCTTTGCTGACGATTTGCAACCGGCACCCCTAAGGTAATATCGGCTTGCTCACTGTAGCGATAAAGCAAGATGTAAAACACGCCCAGCAAGGCGGTAAAATGTGTTACGCCATCGCTGCGGCAAGCTTTATCTAATCGTTGTATTTGTTCCGCGTTAAACGAACAACGAACCGTGTCACCTTGGTACTGCTTTTCTTTTTTTCTTGGATAGCTGGTGGGCAATTCAAACGGTGTAAATGCCTCCAACTGCTCAGTCCAATAAGCCAATTGTTGTTGATAGTCTGGGGATTGCCTTAATTGCTGCTCCCAGTGCACATAGTCAACAAACTGTAAATCGGGAAGCTCAACACACGCCTCCGATAGCTCATACAGCAGTGCGTTGATAAACACAATCACGCTCCAGCCGTCACTAATAATATGATGCATGTTAACGAGTAACCAGCGGCAATCAGTGTGAGAGTTACTCACTAAAGCCGTCACTTGCAGCAGCGACTCGCTGGCAAGATCAAACTGATACCGCACAGCCTGTTTAATCGACTCTGGTAGCTGATTGGGTAGCGCTTCTTCATCCACGGTCATCACGGCAATTTTCATCGCCTCAGCAGGTTCAATTTGCTGCACGACCTTCCCTTCAACCGTGATAAATCGTGCTCTCAAAATATCGTACTTAGCTATCAAGCGGCTCAACGCTTGTTCAATGTCCGTGACTGAAAATGGCTGCGATAACTTAACTAGCCCAGCCATGTTGTACGCCGCAGTGCCCCCTTCATACTTATCAATAAACCACATTCTTCGCTGCGCAGCAGATAGCGCAGCAGATTGCTTTTGCTGTCCTTGAAGGTAGGTGATAAGCGCAGCTTTGTGCGCCTTTATCTTATCCAGAATACCCTCAGGCACCTGCCCAAGCGGTGTTCTAAGTTTTAATTTATCCTGCTGTAAATAAACATAAATCTGTTGACGGTCAAGCTCATCTAACCACTGTTTCATTGCAAAGTTTTCCATCATTACAAGTCCATCTCCGTCATAGATTTATCACTTAGCGCAGCACTCAAATCTCGATCGCTTACAATATCACTGACTTTCTCTACATTTGGAGTTTGCACCTCCACCGAAATAGCATCATGAGCTTGTTTTAGCGCTTCTATACACTCAGCAAGCTCTGCAATACAGGCGTGCTCAAAGATGTCGCCAATGGTCAATTTAATATTGAAAGCTCGGTTGAGTCTCGATACCAACTGCATACCAATCACCGAATTGCCGCCGCTATCCACAAAACGTGCTGTGACGCCCAACTGCTCAACAGGGAGTAGCGAGATATAGTGCTGGTGCAGCTGCTTTTCTGTTTCAGTGCGAGGAGCCAACGTGCATATTTCTGATACTTGCTCGGCAGCAGGCATTGGTAGTGCTTTTCGGTCGCGCTTACCATTTGGTGTCATCGGCCATTGACTTAACCAAACAAAATGCTCAGGCACCATATAACTTGGTAACCATTCACCGAGCGCTTGGCGCAGCCGAGGCGAAGACCACTCGGTTGATAGCTCACCATCATCAATCATATAACCACACAGACATGGGCCAGTTTCTAGTGTTTGCACGCAAACATCGACTTCACTAGTATTGAGTATCCGCCCCAAATGATGGCTAATATCGCCAAGCTCTATACGATGACCATGGAGTTTAATTTGATTATCTAAGCGTCCTTTTACTTCAAAGCGGCCATCAGCTAAACGCCTCGCTTTGTCTCCCGTCTTGTATAAGCGGCAGCTAATGGAAGCTGTAAATTGATGATTGATAAAACGCTGCTCGGTCAGCTCCGCTTGATGTAAATAACCCATAGCAACACCACTGCCACCAATGTATAACTCGCCCCATACTCCGTCGGGTAAAGGCAGCCCTTCACCATGGCACTCGGTTGGGAGCACAAATAAGCTAGTATTTTGTATCGCTTTACCAATGGTTACCTCTGCGGCATTGTCGATATGTGCCACCGCCGACCAAATCGTGGTTTCGGTTGGCCCGTATAAGTTATAAACCGCTTTGCTGTGACTAAGTAACTGCGCGGCCAGTGCCTGAGGTAAAGACTCACCGCCACTCCATACTTTTATGCCAGAAGTGCATGCTGGCGCCGCACTTAACACGAGTTGCCATAGCGTTGGTGTTGCCTGCATCACCGTGATCTGCTGCTGTTCAATAAGCTCGCCAAGCACAGCAGGATCGCTAATACTTTCATCACTTGCCAGCACCACCGACGCACCAACGAGTAACGGCCCAAACAACTCTAGCAAGGCAATATCAAATGCCACTGTGGTAATGGCCAATAAGCGGTCATCTGTCACCAGCCCCGGCTCACGACACATAGACGCAAGCAGATTAGCAAATGCCCCGTGACTAACTTCAACGCCCTTGGGTAACCCCGTGGAACCAGATGTATAAATCACGTAAGCACGCTGCTGAGCTTGAATTAGCAAGCTTGGGCTGCGAGTCGAACTTTTGGCAATGTCTTCGGCATCGCTATCCATACAGACTCGCTTGAAACGACCATGATTGAATAACGCAGACTCTGCACTGCTGGCATCACACAGCACAACACTCGCTTTGGCATCATGCAAAATGTGCGCGATGCGCTCATCGGGGAACGTTAAATCAAGCGGTAAAAATGCCGCACCAGCTTTCATCACCGCCATAAGTGCTACCAACAGCTCCGCCCGGCGTGGTAATGCCACCGCCACGATACTATTGGGCGTTACCTGCTGCTTCATCAAGTAGTGAGCGAGCTGGTTAACACGCGCATCTAGCGCCTCATAACTGAGACTCACATCATCCGTTACCAGTGCCGTACGTGCACTGCAACGCGACACATTGTGCTGCCAAGTTTCAACAAAACTCGTCGCGACCTTAACCGATTTCTCTTGCTGTAGCGGTAACTCAACCAATCGATACACATCATCACTACTTTGTATCAACTCATTTTGAGCCCCTATCGGTGTGTTGCCTTGAACCTGCGACAGCAAATGGACAAACTTAGCCACATACTGGGTCATTAATTCAGTATCAAATTTCGCCGTGTGATATTCCACTAACAGTGACCACTGCCCCGCAACACAGGTCATATTTGTCGTCAGTTCAAATTGGCCAAATTTAGCTACACTTGGCTGCACTTCAACTTCTAGCCCATTAAAGCTCGGCAAAGTCGTTACTTTATCTAGATTAAACAAAGTGCTAGGTAGAATTAGTTGATCATTGGCAAGGCTTGCATACGGATGGGTTTGGTGATCAAAGGCATCAAGTAAGGTGTTTTGCACCCGCTGTACCAGCTCACCGATAGTGCTAAGGCCTGCTATATCAACCACAATGGGCAAGATATTGGTGCAATAGCCCAGTAACGTTTGGTCGAGTAACTCAGGCTCAAACTGCGATGCCAGTCGTTGCCTGTCTGATACCGGCACTCCTACACTTATCACAGTCTGGCCGCTTAACTTGTGTAGCCACAAGCAATACAGTGCAAGCATTGTCGCAAATTGCCCACAACGCAAAGATTGAGCAAGGGTCTCAGTATTTCGGATTGCACTTGATGAAATGGGTAATGTGAGCTGATTAACTTGGTATGAAGCCACGCTCACCGTCGTTGATTTTGGCAGCTCAAGTGGTGTTGAACTCGCTAAGCACTGGTGCCAAAAAGCTTGGTTTTTTGCAGCTTCCGGTGAATGCGAATATGCCCGCAAACTATCAATGTAGTGACTAAAGGAAACAGCTCGGCTTGCCACTTCATTTTGTTTTGCATCTTGATTGTAGCGCTCAGCGATTGCTGCTAGCACCATTTGTAGTGAAAGCCCATCGCAGATCACATGATGGGCCACAACACTTAGATAGTGCTGCGCTTTGCCATCACTCAATAACGTCACTCTACAAAGTGGGTCTTTTGCAAAATCAAACGGTTGATAACGCAGTGCGGATAGCCGCGCGTGTAATGCTGCTTGGTCTTCTTCGCTCCATGATTCAACATGCAGCTCGGCTTGTTCCACTCGGCAATATTGCATTAAGCGGTCACTATCGACACCAAAACGCAAGATTGGGAAGTCGCGGCAGACCGTAGTAACGGCTTGCTTCAGCCGCGCTAAATCGAGCTTACCTGAGAGCTTTAATATCGCTTGTAATTGATATGCACTCGCCCCTTCGCTTGAGGTCAACGCCATCGCTAATAGCTGCTGCTGGCTATGACTAAGTGGAAATGCAGCATCGTCATCACTTGGGCTCACTTCACCAAAATAACCCGCACGTTTTAAGCTAAGTACACTAGCTTCAACTGCGTTTATCACCGCTGCAATGTCTTCATCTGTATGGGCGGCGCTGAAAAAGCAGTTTCGTCCTTCCCAAATAAATACACCGCGCTCTAGCATTTCATAAAAGAACACATCAAGATTTTGCGAAAAGCGAAAACGGAATAATGAGGCAAACGCTTCTATTCGAATGGGGACGTCATGGGTTTCAAAAAACCCATTGAGATGTGCTTTAAATGCCGCGGTTTTGTCGTTGATCCCTTGTTGTAACGCTGGACCTTGCGACTTAATAGCTTGCAACACCGCTTTGGCGCTCGCCATGGTCATTGGATGTTTGCAGAAAGTCCCGGCAAAGAAGGTAGTATCGGTCAAAGGGTAGGAATCATCTCCGTATTGCCAATTTCCTCCGTCAATGGCATCAAGATAGGTAGCGGCCCCTGCGACCACACCGATAGGCATACCACCACCGACGATTTTGCCATAGGTTGCCATATCGGCCTTAACCCCTATCAAGCCTTGAACACCACCGGGATGTGCTCTAAAGCCAGTGATCATTTCGTCAAAAATAAGGGCAATACCATGTGCTTCAGTGAGCGTACGTAGTTTTCGTAAAAACGCCCAAGGCTGATTTTCAGGGTGACGGCTTTGTACCGGCTCAACAATCACCGCGGCAATATGTTGTGCCTCTCGGGTAATAACCTCTAGGGCCTCATCATCACCATAAGGTAAAACGAGATTATCGGCGATTGCGCCATAACGCACTCCAGCACACATTGCCTCTACGCCTTGCTCTGGCGACTCAGTTGCCAAAGTACCATCATAGTGACCATGGTACGCGCCTGAGAACTGAACAATTTTATCGCGTTTGGTCACCGTTCTTGCCAAGCGTAGCGCCGTCATGACCGCCTCTGTACCAGAGTTACAAAACGATGCCCGCTCAAGCCCAGTCAGCTCACAGATAAGTGCAGCAACCTCAGGCGCATCAGGACTTGCAAGTCCAAGTTGCATCCCGGCTTCAAGCTGTTGCGCCAGTGCTGCTTTGATAAAGTCAGGATTATGACCAAATAAGTTAGTACCAAAGTCCATAGTGATATCAATATAGCGATTGTCGTCGATATCCCAGATATATGCGCCCTCACAGCGCTTAGAGAACACCGGATAAAGTAGCTCTTTGCTCGACAGTCTAAAACCTGCCGATGCTCGGCAATCCGCAAGGCGTCCGCGATATTCGCTCACTAGCGCTTTTGAACTGTGCGTTTTCGCAATGTAAGCATCACTCAATGCAGCAAGATGTTGGCGTATGGCTGGGCTGCTATTGGCACGCTGCACTTGTTTTTTCTGTGCGCCTGGTAATACAGATTGGGCGCTGCTTGGCTGGGGTTTTGATACCAAGGTTGCTATCGAGGTGACAGCACTGCTTTCAACTTTCACGCCCTGTATATGGCGTAACTGCTGTCCCACCACAGCTTCTAACGCGGCTCTCGCTTCAGCGTTAGTCACTGTGCTTGCCGCCTGCAATTGCGCCTGATAGATAGCGACAAGCGTGTGGTTGTCAGCCTCTACTGCACTACCTTTTGGCGTATCAGTCGTTACCGATACAGGTGATGGCAAACTGCCAGCTTGTTGAGGACTTTGCGGCACTTTGAGATATTCACTATGGCTTTGAATATAGGCCACTAACTTATCGACATCGCTGAGCTCTTGATAAAATTGACGAACACTAAACTCTAAACCGAATTCCCGCTCATATACTCTAACGGCCTGCATGATCATCAACGAATCAACCCCCATTTCTAACAACGGAAGGTTGGTTTGGATAGCATCAGCGGGCATCGACAAGAGTCCCGCTAGGGTATTGAGCACAAAGCTGCGGATCTGAGCATCACGGTCACTTGTATCCACCACAGTCAGAGCTTCGGGCTGTGATTGTTCAGTACCAAAAATCCAGTATGAGCTGCAATCAAAGGGATATTGCGGCAAGCTCACTCTAGCGCTCGGGCGACTGCCATACACCTGTTGCCATTCGAGCGCCCCGCCTAAGTCGAGGTATGTGCCTAAACACTCGGTGAACCTCTTGCTGTCTTCGCCTTTGGGGTGCAATACATGGGCATAATTGAGCGCTTTGTTATTGCTATTTTCTTGTAGTAAGCCACTCAAAATTGGTTTAGGACCAAGCTCAATCGCTAAGCCATGCTCTAGTGACTCCAGCGCAGTTACACAGTCAACAAAGCGAACCGGTGCCATAATTTGCTCAACCCAATACTCAGCTGTTGCAATGCGTGCGGTCTCTACTTGTCCCGTCATGGACGAAACAAAAGGCAGCCGAGGCTGTTGAAATCTAACCTGTTCAGCGACTTCCCTAAAGGCGTCTAGCATGGGGTTCATCAGTGGAGAATGGAAAGCGTTTGCAGTATGCAGCGCTTTTACTTTAATTTGCTGTTCTGCAAGTACGTCACTGAGGGCAGTGATTGCTTCATCAGCACCGGAGAATACCACCCCAGCCTCACCATGGAAGGCTGAGATAACCACTTGCCCTTGATACTCGCTCAAGCAACTCTGTGCGGTTATTTCATCACATCTTGCGGCGATCATGCTGCCTTTTATCGCTAATTCATGCATTAGTTGACCACGCGCTGCAATCAACTCAACGCCATCACGAAGCGAGAACACACCCGCAATACAAGCCGCTGCATACTCACCAACGCTATGACTGAGCAGCTGAGATGGCTTTACTCCATAATGCATCAATAAGTTTGCCACACTGTATTCAACGGCAAACAAGCTCACTTGCGTCCAACGGGTTTGTGCCAGTAGTTCGCTATGCTTTTCATCGAATAACACATCCAACAGGCGTGCTCCAAAGCGCTCGCCAATCAGGCTGTCAATTTCATCTAAGTGACTGCGAAACACTGCGTGGTGTTGGTATAAAGCGTGAGCCATCAAGGGGTATTGCGAACCTTGTCCGGTGAACAAAAACGCAACTTCTGGAGCAGCATTTGCCGAAGATTGTTCAACAATAATGGGACTAATCAGTTGCGAAATCAGTGCTTCTCTACTCACACCACTAAACGTTTTATGCACACCTTTAAGCGGCACTTGCTCGGCATTTTGTGCGCAGAAGTCATCAAATGCTTGAGGAGTCAAACTCGACAATCGTTCACTATAGTGACCAGCAAGTTGCTGCAATGCAGCTTTAGATTTAGCAGCGAGAGGCAATAGATAAAACGAAGGCGGTGTTACTTCAGCTTGCGTGTCGGGTTTAGGCGCAGGCGCTTGTGCGCAGATCACATGCGCATTAGTACCACCAAAACCAAAGGAGCTTAATCCAGCGGCTCTTATTCCCCCATGTTCTGCAGGCCATGTCTGCATGTTTTGCGGCACCATAAACGGGAGCTTTTGCCATGGAATATGTGGATTTAACACCTCACTATAACGCTGCGCAGGAATTTGCCCATGCTGTAAACACAGTAGCGTTTTGATAAGCCCAGCAATACCCGCACCGGACTCAAGGTGACCAATATTCGCTTTTACCGCACCGAGAATAACCGGATCATGACGACTATGGTGTTCTCCATACGTGCGGTTTAATGCTGTGATCTCGATAGGATCGCCAAGCTCCGTACCCGTACCATGGGTTTCCACATAGTGAATATCTCCCGCCAGCATCTTGGCATTACCAAGGGCTGCATTGATCACAGCCTGTTGCGCGGCACTATTCGGCGCGGTAATGCCATTGCTGCGGCCGTCTTGATTAATTGCACTGCCTTTGAGTACACCAACAATCGGGTCGTTGTCTGTCATGGCTTGTTGTAGCGGCTTTAACATCACCACCCCAACACCTTCACTTCGCACATAGCCATCCGCTGCCTGTGAAAAGGTTTTACAATGGCCGTCAGCTGCCAACATTTGTGCGTTTTCACAGGCCTTAGTCACATCATCGCTCAGAATTAGATTAACGCCCGCCACCAATGCCGCGTTTGTTTCTCCATTTCTTAGAGCTTGAATTGCATGATGAAGCGCCACCAGCGATGACGAGCACGCCGTATCAATTGCCACACTTGGGCCGGTAAAATTAAAACTATAAGAAATGCGGTTTGCAGCAATGCTCAGCGCAGTGCCCGTGCCTAAATACGCGGTACTTTTTTGCTGTTGTTGCGACAATAAAAAGTAGTCATTTTGCGATATACCAACATACACGCCAATATCGCTACCAGCGAGCGTGGCGGGTTGGTAGCCAGCGTGCTGTATGGCGTGATAAGCCGTTTGAAGCAATAATCTATGCTGTGGGTCGATATGCTTAGCTTCGAGTGGCGAGATACCGAATAATGCAGCGTCAAACTCATCGACATTCTCTAAATAGCCACCGAGTCGGTCAGCTTCAAGGTTAAGGCAAAGCTGCTGACGCTTAGGATCTGGCGTAGTGATCCCATCGCCCTGCTGGCATAACAGCTGCCAAAATGCATCGAGTCCATTTGCTGAAGGATAACGACAAGCCATGCCAATCACGGCAATATCTGTATCCGCAATATCTTCAGTTCGGCGAGAGGCTTGCGTCTTATTCGCTTGCTCAGTGGCGCCTTTCGACTCGTTAAGCTCTGTCTGCCCTAGAGCTTGAGTAAGCGTACTAAACTGACTTAGATACTGGGCTAGTTCGCGAATTGAGGGATATTCGTAAAGTACCGTAGGCTCAAGATCTAGCTCGTGTACTTCCATTAATTCCCCTGAGATCCGTACCGCTTTCATCGAATCCACACCTAATGCCAAGAATGGCGCGTCGATATCCAAACTACGCGCGGGCTTATCTATTTCTTGTGCGACTAAATCTTGTAATAACCGCTGAATTTGCTGTAGTGACGACGAGGACGATGGCGCCTCAGCTTGTTGTCGCGTAGCTTCTTCACGGGCGCGCGCAATGACTTCAAAGTTATCGGCTAAATAACTGCGCTTATTCTCTTGGCGCTGAATTTTACCGCTCGATGTTTTATGAATGCGACCGGGTTTTATCAATACGATGTCATAAGGCGTAATGCCGTGGTGCTCAACGATCGCAGCGGTGATCTGCTGTAATACCTGCTCAGCATTTAACTTTCTTAGCGCAGTACGCTTTACTTGTTGCACGATAACCAAACGCTCTTCATCGCCATTGGAAGCTACCGAAAACGCCGCACCGCCATTTTGCTCTAAGCTATCGCTTGCTTCTGTAACCGTAAGTTCTATATCTTGCGGGTAGTAGTTTTTACCACGGAAGATAAGCACGTCTTTGGCGCGTCCTGTAACGAACAATTCCCCACGCTGGATAAAGCCTAAATCACCGGTACGCAGATAAGCCCGCTCGTCAACACCTTTAATTCTGGCATGAAACGTAGCCTCGGTTGCCGCTTGGTTATTCCAATACCCCTTTGCTACACTTGGGCCAGTTACCCAAATTTCTCCGGTTTCACCATCATTGCAGGCTTCAAAAGACTCAGGATTAACAATCGCAATACAATGCTCGCCCCAACTCACGCCAGAAGATACGGCGTAATAAGGCTGCTGTTCATCAGCCACATCTAACGCATAAAACGTATCTACTGTATCTTCATCTGCGACTCGTTCGGCTTTACCCTGCTGTAGCTTGGTCGCATCAATACGTAATATCCTTGGCTGTTCTAGAAGACGTCCACCAGATGCAAATAAGGTGGTTTCTGCCATGCCGTAACAAGGTGCGATACTCTCTCTTTGTAAGCCACACACTTTAAACTTTTGATAAAAACGCTCTAATGTGCTGGCACGCACTGGTTCTGCGCCATTTAATGCCGAGCGCCAATGAGACAAATCTAAGTCTTTAAGATCTTCATCTTTGACGGTGTCCACACACAAGTCATAGGCAAAGTTTGGCGCACTTGACGTTAATGCTTTGGTTTGTGAAAGCAGTTTTAGCCAACGTAGTGGTTTTTGCAGGAAATAAGCCGGATTCATCAGTGCCGCTGTCGCACCGATGTAGATTGGGTGCATAATGCCAAAAATCAGTCCCATATCATGGAAATGAGGCAACCAACTTACAATCGAAGAGTTGCTATCGTGACCAAACGCTTCTTTCATTAGCGCCTGATTATCAAGAATATTGTCGTGGGTTACCATTACGCCTTTAGGTGTGCCCGTCGAGCCTGAGGTATATTGCAAAAATGCCAGTTGCTCACCAAGGAGTTGTGCACGAGGCCACTGTTGAGTGGTCGATTTAAGTGCAATGTTATCGGTAGTAAATAGTGCTAACTGCGCTAGACTTGGCTCAGAATCAAGCAATGGCTTGGCGATTTCATTGATCTTTTCACTGGTAAGCGCACCTTTGGCACCTGCGTCTTCGATGATGGCACGCAGACGATCAACATTTTGATTCTTTTTAGGGGGATAAACCGGTACCGCAATTATCCCTGCGTATAAACAAGCAAAAAAAGCTTCAATAAATTCAAATCCAGAGTTGTACAGTAATAATGCTCTGTCACCCGGTTCAAAATATTCACTCAATGTCTCAGCAATAGAGGCTGCACGCTCATGCAGTTCTTGGTAGGAAATGGTTTTACTTGGTAATGCCTCATCGTAAAAATACTGATAGGCAATATCTTGAGATCGAGTACGCGCTAAACCCGCGAGTATAGTAACAATATTTGTATTCATGCCATCCCCATAACTTGGTTGGGATTCCTTTGGCAACAGCGCGAGCAGTATCAATTTGGCTTGCGACAGTTAACCATCAGTAACGTTGTAAAAAACCAATCAATTACTTAACCGCAACAAACACAGTACCCACTTAAGTAGGAAAACGTTTGTAGGGTATATCTATAAAGGTTAACTAACCGCTAAAACCGCGAGCCAAGTTAATCAACAGCACCTTTTGCTATTTGCTTGCAGCATATATACAACATTGCTGTAATCACTCACTGTCACTTTAACGCTTGAATATGGCAACTTTTTTACCATCCTTGTACGCGAGGGTGACGACATCAAAGTCTCAAATAGAGTTATAAAAAAGACCATACTGAAGCTGGTAAATCACACACAACTTGTGTGGCTTTACATCAACGACTCATGATCTGTACTGAAAAAGGCTAGCACAAGAAACTGATAAATAAACCGCTTTATTAACAAAAAAGTAAATTTATCCATTACACAAGATTACACCGAACCGTTTTTAGGAATTTTTTATTAGGTAGTAACAGGAAAGTCAGAACGATTTGTTTACTTATTGAACAAACCTCTGTTTTAGAAACACTTTTGGTAAAACTCAGAAATACAATTTAGTCTGATATCGAGGTAACGAAAATAAAACCAGTGCAAGTTTTATATTTATTTACACTGGTCTTACAGCATCAAACTATTACTTTTGTAATGTACTTAATATTACTTTAGCGAAGGCGAGGTAGTGAACGGCTTCACTCCAATCGCTTGGTAAATTTCAGCAGGCTTAAACGCTTGCTCACCTTTGATCACCAATGTCGCTTTTTGCAGTGCCGTAATGTCCTTAAGTGGATCGCCGTCTATCAATACTAGATCTGCCACTTTACCCTTGGCAATTGAACCGGTTTGATGTGCAACGCCCATCAATTTGGCGCTTTCTAGCGTTGCCATATTCAGCACATCAGCCGCTGGAATGCCCGCATCAACGTAAAGCGCCAGCTCACGGATCAAGGTAAAGCCTGCAATATTATCCGTTCCAGGTACCATTGGAACACCAGCATCATAGAGCTTTTTCAGCATTTTTTGCATTGCTTCACCCGACTCTTGGTAGCTCAGCTTAAACTGTTCATCAACATGCATCTCAGCCCCTTTTAAACCACGAGCGAATGCAATTGGCATATGCTCTGAAATAGCAGCAA
This sequence comes from Pseudoalteromonas sp. OF7H-1, assembly GCF_022347825.1. NCBI lineage: Bacteria > Pseudomonadati > Pseudomonadota > Gammaproteobacteria > Alteromonadales > Pseudoalteromonadaceae > Pseudoalteromonas > Pseudoalteromonas sp. OF7H-1. The sequence continues at coordinate 350,973 of NZ_JAKRFX010000003.1, forward strand.
ATTCCGGATTGATCTTTTGATCTTCTGCCATCAATAAACTTCTGAAGGTAGATACAGTAGGATCCACAACAATGCGCTTATCACTTAGTAGCTTGATGAATGCATTCATCTCTGGACTATCAAGTGATAAGCCTGAAGCTTGCTCTCCCATCAGTGAAAACCGTTTTTGTGTTCTGGTATCCACTTCTTCACCAGCAAGGAAATTAAGGAACAGCATATTAATGTGCTGAATCTCATCATAGCCATTTGCAATGGCTTGCTCTGCCGTCATAAACGCAGGCACGTGACCGCTAAGTCTCAATCCACGACTGTGCGCACGTTCAGAAATAGGCTTTACCCAATTCGGATCGATAGAAGAATATAGCTTTACTTGAACATAGCCATTATCGGCAAAGAAATCGACCGTCTCGAGTGCTTCTTCCAATGACTTCACACTTAAGCCCGCTGAGTTTTCGCTGTATTTATCCATAAAGCCAGCACGGTACACTCGAGAGCCCAGCACCTGATTGGTGTTAAAGAGCGCTTCAATTTCCATAATATTGTCGTGCTCGTTACCCATGTCCCTAACGCTGGTAACACCGTTCGCAATATTTAAAATACCGTTCTCTTTTGATAAATGACCGTGCATATCCCAAAGCCCTGGGATCAAGGTTTTCCCTTTTCCATCAAGGCTAACCACGCCATTTTGTTTTTTAATATGTTTAGCGATTTCTACAATCTTGCCACTTTTAATCAACACATCATGGTTTTTCAGCAGTTTTTTCTGCTCACCATCAAAGACGGCAACATTTTCAATCAGTAATACAGGGACATCATGTGTCAGCTTGCTTGCGAGGTTTTCTAAATGCTGCTGTTCGGCTTGTTTTTGGATAGCCTCAAGTTCTTCGAACTGTGCTTTGGTGTAGCCGTCGCGCAAGACATACATTGGCCCCCAACTTTGTGCGAAGTAGTTACCATCGTCGTCATACCATGCAAAATTAGGAGTAAGACTAAGGCCACTCGTTACTAATAGATGAACGGTTTGCTCCCCTAACTTCATCGTTTTCATTTTTTCGATAAGCATTTTACCTTGAGGGTAAACATCTAATTCGTATTTATTATTTTTTAGAACATAACGCATCGTCGCGTTATCTAGTGCAAGGTGGTTATTAGACGGTACGTAGAAATCGAGTGTCGCATCAGCCTTAATGCCTGATTCATTGACACTTTTCCACTGCGCAATGCCTCTGTTATAGCTAAACGTTTCGTCAATTGTGGAGCCAAAAGCAGAACGTCCTTTAAGACTAAAATTGATGGGTAGTCCTTTTTCATTCAACTTTAAGGTTTCATCAATTAAGATCCGACGATTGTTCCAGCCAAACTCAATTTTGGCTTTATAGTTTTGCTCGTCGATTTTTTCTTGGGTTAGTGTGCCTGCTAAGCCCTTTTCTGAGTAAACATTATTGGTAATGGTGTCAGCAAATACCACCCAACTTTGGGTAGTTAAAAGCGCCGCAACGAGTGTCGACAAGGCACTTCGCTTTGTTATTATTTTTGTCATGTTCTTGTTCCTTAAATTTCCGTTTAACAACAATGATATTACATCAAGATAACAAAAAGCGAAGCGCTTTAACTGTTACAATTCGTGTTGATTTCACCACTCAATCAGGCTTTTAGTAACCTGCTGCTTGGCCATCTTTCCTTGTTTCAGATGCACCATAGTACGCTCCAGTTTTACCATCTCGCATAATCGCTTGATAACCGCCATAGGGACCAACTGCTTCTTGTAATTTGTGACCCTTTTTTATCAGCTCTCTACGGGTTTCCATGGAAAAACCAGACTCGAGACTAACATACCCTCCATCAGTCATGATTTCACCGGTTGGTTGCGATGAACCACTATGCAAAATTCGAGGCGCATCGCCCGCTTCTTGTAGATTCATACCAAAATCAATCATGTTAATGAGGATCTGCGCATGCATTTGCGGTTGAGTCGCGCCTCCCATCACGCCATAACTCATCCATGGTTTACCATCTTTTGTGACAAAGGCTGGAATAATGGTGTGAAAAGGTCTTTTTCCCGGCGCATAACCGTTGTAATGATTTTTATCTAACGCAAATAGCTCGCCTCTATTTTGCAAGACAAAGCCAAGCTTAGCTGGCGTCATACCCGAGCCCATACCACGGAAATTACTTTGGATCAGCGACACCATATTCCCTTCTTTATCGGCTGTCGTGAGATAAATGGTATCCCCTTCTACAGGCCCTGCATGATCGCGTTTAGCTGCTTTATTTGGATCAATCAATGCACGCCTTTCGTCAGCGTATGCTTGCGAAATAAGCGTCGCGACGGGTATCTCATTAAAGTCTGGATCGGCGTAGTATTTTGCCCTATCTGCAAAGGCAAGTTTTTTTGCTTCAACAAAGGTGTGAATATACTCTGGGCTGTCGAATCCCATTGTCTTGATATCATAGCCCTCTAAAATATTGAGAATTTGCTGGGCGGCAATGCCCTGACCATTAGGAGGTAGTTCCCATAACGTGTAGCCGCGATAATCAGCACTTACGGGGTCAACCCACTCACTGTGGTGCTCAGCCAAGTCTTGGTAACTTAAGTATCCACTATTGGCTTTCATGTAACGGTCAATTTCTTTAGCAATTTCGCCTTTATAAAAGGCATCGCGGCCTTTTTCTGCAAGTAACTCATAGGTATTAGCGAGTGCCGGATTCTTAAATATCTCTCCTTTTTTAGGCATTTCCCCCTCTGGCATAAACACTTCTTTAAATCCGGAATATTGCTCACGGGCCGACACCGAGCGCTGCATATAATAAGCAATCAACTCAGAAACTGGAAAGCCGCTTCTAGCGTAGTCGATACTGGGCTGAAGTAACTGTTTCATTGGCAGTTTGCCAAATTTGTTGTGCAGTTCAAACCAACCATCGACCGCACCAGGTACAGAAACGGGAAGCGGCCCATAGCTTGGAATTGTATCGCCTTGCTGCTGTAATTTTGCTAGCGAAAGGCTTTTTGGTGAGCGCCCAGAAGCATTGAGACCAAATAACTTTTGTTGCTTCGCGTCCCACACAATCGCAAATAAGTCGCCACCAATACCGCAACCTGTAGGCTCCACTAAGCCAAGCATGGCATTGGCTGCAATTGCAGCATCTATGGCGCTTCCGCCTTGCTTCAATACCTCTATTGCGACTTGGGTTGCCAGTGGTTGAGAAGTTGCCGCCATGCCCTGAGTTGCAATCACTTCAGAGCGGCTAGCAAAAGCTTTTCCGGTGATCCTGTCATAAGCGAGAGCCGCTGAGCTTACTGATGCACAAAGCATACTAACCAGCGTGCATTTAACTACCTTATTCATTATTTTCTCTTTTGTTGTTTTCTTTTTAACCAATATAAAAAGCCAAATTGCTTACAGCAATTCATTTGCGGTCAAAGCGAAAGAAAACGAGATTGGACCTAATGCGAAAACTCAACAATCCATTGCCATAGCACTCGCTCTACCACGAGAATATTCGCCCAAATTTGATACAGGTTTTTGCAGCTGGACTACACTAGTGATGGATCACTCTGCAGAAAAAAGTAAACGCGTAAGAGCAAGAACCACAGCCTGGGTAATGGCATTGAAATGAAAACCCTAATCGGGATCGGGGTAATTGAATTGGTTATTTATGAGTAATCGGGTTATTTCTATAAATTTAAAACAAACGCTGACTTGGGGCACGGTACTCTGTGGCTTGGTGATCTCGTCTCTTATCATCTCCATTTCATATGTTAGCCAACGAGACATGCTGCTCGAAAGCTATGAGACCAAACTAAGACAAAATTTAACTCATTTAGGTAAACATCTTTTTACTGAGTTTGTGGAAGGCAACAATAATCAAGTTAGCCTGACTCTCGAGGATTATTATTCTGACAGTAAATATAAAGCACTCTTCCTTATTCAAGGAGAAACGCTCATCAACGAGACCCAACACTCGGCGATTGGACTACAAGTATTTAATCAAGTTATCAGTCAGGCGCAAGCGACAGCAACACTACGCACACTTGATCTCACTGTAACATTTGACCCTAATCAGCAGCACTTTCTCGCAGCCATTCCCATTTCACCGAAAGTGCCCGTCGCTGAGTCCGCTGATGTAGTTAGGCTGGTTGCTATTTATGACGTAAGCACCGTTTTTCTTTCGTTAAAGCAACAATTGATAACGAAGGCGAGTATTTTAGCGGTGTTTTTGATACTCATCATTATTGCGCTACTAAGCTTTACCCATTACTTCATTCATAAACCAATCAAAAGACTGATCCAAGTAGGCGATGCATTATCCACAAAGTCTTTGAGCAGTAGAGCCGACATCGTGGGACATGGCGAGCTTGGAGTCCTTGCTAAGCAATTCAATGTCATGGCACAAACGTTAGAGAAAAACTGGCAACAACAATTACAAAGCACTCAGGAATTACAGCGCCGTCACGCTCTTATTAATAGTGTTTTTGAGGCTTTACCGGATATTTTCTTTATAATCAATACGGACGGTACCATCTTAGAATGCCATACCGGAAAATCAGACGACTTGTATATGTCGCCAGAGCAGTTTATCAACAAGAAAATGGCGGAGGTACTGCCCTCCCACGCAGCTAAACAATTTAGCCAAGCCATCAAGTCTGCCAATCAGCGCCACCAATTAACCCAAATAGAATATCCACTGACAATTGCTGATCAAGCGAAGCTATTCGAAGCTCGGTTATCTCCTATTCCAGGAACAGATCAACTAGTAATCGCAGTGCGCGATATCACCGAGAAAAAACGTCAAGAAGAAGTCATTTTACATCACGCTTTTTATGATTCATTGACCGATTTACCAAATCGCTTTTTAGCGATGGAGCGGCTAGCACAGCAACTGTTTGATGCCGAACGCAACGATGAGCTTGCGGTAGTGTTTTTTATTGATTTAGATGATTTTAAAAGGATCAATGATTCACTCGGTCACGAAACGGGGGATCAAATTCTCATCGCTTCAGGAGAAAGGCTCAAGCAATCGCTACGTGAGCAAGATACCGTGTCACGGCTTAGTGGTGATGAGTTTATTGTGTTGATGGGAGGGTTTAAGCACACTGCAGACATTACCTCTGTTGCCGATATGCTCATCAAACTTTTTCACCATCCCATTATTGTCGACGATAAAGATTTTAATATTTCAGTCAGTATAGGCGTTGCTATCTATCCTTTAGACGCGAACTCCCCCCAAGAATTACTTAGCTGCGCTGATACCGCGATGTACAATGCCAAAAGTAATGGTCGCAACAACTACTGTCTATTTAATCAAAAGATGAGTCAACAGTTATCTCGACGCATTGAAATTGAGGAAGCACTGCGCGTAGCACTGAATGAAAACGAGTTAGAAGTGTTTTACCAACCTCAATTTTATATTGAAGACAGTGATGTATTTGGCGCGGAAGCTTTACTCCGCTGGCACAGTAAAACACTGGGTAATGTCTCTCCTGCGGAGTTCATTCCCGTCGCAGAACAAAGCGGTTTGATCATCGACATCGGATTGTTTGTACTCTCAACTGCTATTAACCAAGCACACCAATGGCAGCAACACTTAGACTCCGACATCCGTATCGCAATCAATTTATCACCTAGGCAGTTTAAAGATCCTAACCTATTGAAACAGATAGAGCTATTAGTAAAAGACATCCCGATTGCCAATCGCTTTATCGAGTTGGAGATCACAGAAGGCGTATTGATCTCAGGACAGGCACAGGTAAAACAGACCTTAACCCAATTACATCAGTTAGGGTTTAAATTATCTTTGGATGATTTTGGTACGGGCTATTCGTCACTGAATTACCTCCGTCATTACCCCTTCGATTTACTCAAAATCGACCGCAGTTTTATCAGCGATATGCTCGCCACTCACGAGTCTAAAGCGTTAGTTAAAACCATTATTGCCATGGCGCATAATTTATCGATGAAGGTAGTCGCCGAAGGCGTGGAGACGCTGGAGCAATTGCGTTTATTGCAGCAGCTGGAATGTGATTTTGGTCAAGGATATCTGATCAGCAAGCCGCTTTCTGCTGCACAGTTTGAATCCTTTTACCATACTAAGATCGAACCAGTTAAGCGCTCTTCTTAGCAAGAAAAACAAAGTGTAAAAGCAACATCGCGCCCGAATATACACTTGAGATAATAAATCAGGGTAAACACAAGACTAATAAAAATAATATGTTAGTATTGCAAGGCAGTGTAAGGATTTTGAATCATGAATATAGAGTTACTAGTTAGCAAAGCCAAGCAAGTATGTGACAACCGTGGTGCACGATTTACTCCAATTAGAGAAAAAGTATTTAGACTACTCGCCTCTAAACAAGGTGGCGTTGGCGCATACGACTTACTTGAAGAGCTCAAGTTGACGGAAGCGGCTGCAAAACCCGCTACCGTATATCGTGCCTTAGACTTTCTTTCTGAGTTGGGTTTTATCCATAAAATTGAAAGTACAAATGCGTTTATGCTTTGCCACCACTTCGACCACACACATCCAGTGCAGTTACTGATCTGTGATAGTTGCGGTAACGTTCAAGAGTTACACTCAAACACGATTTCGCATGAACTGAACAACCTAGCTGCTGAGACTGGATTTGTGGTTACAGAGCAAACCATCGAGGCTCATGGCCGTTGCGAAAAATGTAAAGATTAAGTGCAGTGAGCAAAAAAGCCCACTACACTTATCACTAAGAGCGACACTAATTTATTAAAAATGCGTAAGGGAAAGTCCATATGAATGTAGAGTTCATCAACCCCTTTTTATCATCTCTAATCAATGTATTGGCTACAATGGCGCAAACAGAATTGACGCCGGGTAAGCCAAAAGTGAAGAAAGACGAAGTCGCACAAGGTGATGTATCGGGTCTGATTGGCATGGTTGGTCCACAGACGAAAGGGTCATTTTCGATCACCTTTGAAGAGAACTTAGCGCTAACCATTATGGAGCGTATGCTTGGTGAACGCCCAGATTCCATAAATGAAGACGTCACTGATATGGTTGGTGAAATCACCAACATGGTCACTGGCGGTGCTAAAAACCTGCTCGGCGAAAAAGGCTACGAGTTTGATATGGCAACACCGGTTGTCGTTTCAGGCCCTGGCCATACCATCACCCATAAATGTGATGGCCCTAAACTTATTATGCCGTTCACCTCTCCTGACGGTAATGCCAATATTGAAGTCAGCTTCGACAAACTCGCCTAATAGTTAAAAGCACACGTTACTTTATGAGTTGGACTCAAAAACAAATTACCTTGAAGCCTCGAAAACGAGGCTTTCACTTGGTAGACGACGAGATTATCTCTCAGCTTCCAGAATTACATGACTATCGTTTAGGGCTGCTGCACCTGTTTATACAACACACCTCCGCCAGCCTAACAATTAACGAAAATGCCGACCCAACGGTACGCATGGATATGGAAAGCCACTTTAATCATTTTGTACCACAGAGGCAAAGCTACTACCGACATGACTATGAGGGCGATGACGATATGCCGGCACATATCAAATCCAGCACTTTAGGATGTGAAGTAACCATTCCCATTTCTGAGGGCCGCTTACATTTAGGTACTTGGCAAGGCATTTATCTCGGTGAGCATCGTGACCATGGCGGTGCCAGACGCGTTATCGCAACGCTTCAAGGTGACAGAAAAGGCTAAGCGCTTAGCCTTCGATGTATTCGTAGCTTACTCTTGGGGTGACGTTACACAGCAGCTCATATGGAATAGTATCTGCACATTGCGCTATTTCTTCTACGGGCAGGTTTGGTCCCCACATTTCTACTTCATCACCAACTTGAATGCCATTAGGATTATCACCAATATTCACACTGATCATATCCATAGACACGGTGCCGACTATGCCATAACGCTGGTTACCAATAACCACTGGAGTGCCAATTTTGGCGTGTCTGGGATAACCGTCTCCATAGCCAACACCAATAACGGCAAGATAGGTATCCTGTTCACATTGCCAACGTCCGCCATATCCCACCGCTTGATGCGCTCTCACCCGCTTGATGGCAATAACTTTAGTGGTCAAGCGCATGACTGGCTTTAAACCGTGTTGCTGGCCAACACGCGCAAGCATAGGTGAAACGCCATAAAGCATTAGGCCCGGACGGATCCAGTCGCCATGAGATTCTGGCCAACCTATGATCCCCGCGGAGTTTGCCAAACACAATGGTGCGTGACTTTGGCCAACTAACGACTTAAATAGTACTTGCTGTACTTCGGTTTTATTGTCTTTGATATCATCGGCACAAGCAAAGTGTGTCATTAAGTGGATTTTATCAGCAACATTTTTTGAGCGCTTAAGGCGGGCATAGAATGCTTCAAACTCTTCAGGCTCAACGCCGAGACGATGCATACCGGTATCTACTTTTAGCCACACAGTAAGCGGTGCATCTAAATTAGCACGCTCAATCGCTTCAAGCTGAGAAATGTCATGCACTATAGTTTGCAGATTATTGGCAAGTAGAATAGGTAAATCAGAAGGGTGAAAAAAACCTTCTAACAAGACAATTGGTTTAGTGATGCCACCTGTTCTAAGCGCGAGCGCTTCATCAACTCTCGCCACAGCGAATGCATCCGCATCTTGCAAATGCTGAGCTATTTTAACCAAACCATGACCATAAGCATTGGCCTTAAGTACCGCCATAATCTTACTTTTTGGCGCCAGTTTTTGCGTTAGCTGTAGGTTTTCTCTCAGCGCGGTTAAATCGATTTCAGCACTCGCTAGTCGCATTTCACTACTCAATTGACAGTTAATATTCGTCGTCCATTGCTGGACCCGCATAGTTATCGAATCGAGAGTATTGACCTTGGAAGGTTAACCTAACCTTACCGATCGGACCGTTACGTTGCTTACCTATGATGATTTCGGCCGTGCCTTTGTCTGGGCTATCGTCGTTGTAAACTTCATCACGATAAATAAACATGATTAAGTCGGCATCCTGCTCGATAGAGCCTGATTCACGTAAGTCGGAGTTTACTGGGCGTTTATCTGCACGTTGTTCTAGCGTACGGTTAAGCTGAGAAAGCGCGATAACTGGACACTGCAGCTCTTTGGCTAGCGCCTTTAATGAGCGAGAAATTTCAGCAATTTCAAGCGTACGGTTGTCCGAAAGGCTCGGTACGCGCATGAGCTGCAAGTAGTCCACCATGATCATGCTGATCCCACCATGATCGCGTGCAATTCGTCTCGCGCGTGAACGAACATCCGTTGGCGTAAGACCAGATGCATCATCTATGTACATCTTGCCCTTTTCCATCAGTAAGCCCATGGTGGATGACAAACGTGCCCAATCGTCATCATCTAATTGACCGGTACGTACCTTGGTTTGGTTGATACGGCCGAGTGAGGCGAGCATCCTCATCATGATCTGTTCTGAGGGCATCTCTAGCGAGTAGATCAGTACTGGCTTATCTTGCGTCATCGCGGCATGCTCAGCCAAGTTCATCGCAAATGTGGTTTTACCCATCGACGGACGCGCTGCAACAATGATCAAATCAGAAGGCTGCAGTCCTGCCGTCATCTTGTCTAAATCGCCGTAGCCTGTACTTACCCCAGTAACACCATCTTGTGGAGATTGGTAAAGTTCTTCAATTTTATCAACGGTTTTCTCTAGGATGCTGTGAATACTTTGCGGACCTTCAGTGCTTTTAGTGCGCTGCTCAGCAATCTTAAATACCTTGCTCTCAGCTAAATCTAACAGCTCATGGCTATCTCGTCCCTCAGGATTAAAGCCAGCCTCTGCTATTTCATTCGCCACACCAATCATTTCGCGAACAACCGCACGCTCACGTACGATACTCGCGTATGCATCAATATTTGCAGCACTTGGCGTGTTTTTAGCAATCTCAGCAAGATAGGAGAAACCGCCTATGATTTCTAACTGGTTGTTCTTTTCTAGATTCTCAGAAATCGTGATTAAGTCGATAGGTTGACTAAGCTCTACCAGCTTTTCCATTGCTTCAAAAATCAGCTTATGGGTTCTGGTATAAAAGTCATGAGACACCACCAATTCCGCAACACGGTCGAAGGCTTCATTATCTAGCATCAAGCCACCGAGCACAGATTGCTCAGCTTCAATTGAGTGCGGTGGAACTTTTAAGGTATCGACTTGTATATCTGGTTTAGCCATATCACAACATTGAGAAATTGAAGGCCCTCTATTGTATCTGGTCTACCCATAAGTGCAAATAACAAAAGGCCAGAGTTTGGGGGAAACTCTGGCCTTTTGTTATTTGATGAAAGCGCGTATTAGTTACGCTTTAGCTCAATATTGCCGCTAACGGTATCGATTTCTACATCTGCATTACCACCGTTAAGCACAAACTCAAGTGAACGAGCTGGGCCATATTTGGCTTTTTTAACTTGATCTGAACTTAGCTCATTGGTGATATGGCCGCCTGAATGCGCGTTGATTTCAAACCTTGCTGATACATCCGTAGGGAAATAAAGCTCAATATCGCCACTAACGCTGTCCATATTTATATTGGCGTTGTCCAGTAACTTTGCTGCATATACTGCTATTTCGCCGTTAACGGTGGATAAGCGTAAGTCTTTTAACTCTGCCATCTTCAACTCGACTTCGCCATTGACGTTTTCTAAGCGCAGCTCGGTTGCAGTGGTTTGCGTTTTAATTTCGCCATTAACCGCGTTAAATCTTAGCTTACCGCTCGAAGCGATATCCTCAATGTCCCCATTGACGGTTTCAAACTGAATATTGCCATCTAAGTCACGACTATCAATATCACCATTTACCGTTTCTAGTGCAATTTTACCGCTGATTTTACTCGCTTTAATATTGCCGTTGACCGTTTTGATACGGGCGCCCGCAGTTAAATCAGCAGCTTCAACGTCAACTACCACTCCTTCAAAATTTAATTCGCTGCTACGAGGCATGTAAATAGTGAGTTTAGAGCCATCACCACCGCCCCAACTTTTATAGCGTCTTGGCATCTTCACGATAAACTCGGTTACCTCACCAGAGGTTTCTAGTTTATAGCCCTCGGCTTTATCGTCTAACTCGCCAGTCACTTTAAAAACGTCTTTATCCCATGTTTTTATCGTTACGTCACCGCGCTGATTCTCGATGACAACTTTACCATTTGCAGGAACAGACAGTTCTTTATCGATAGATTCTCCAGCGAACACCATCGCAGGTAGCGCCGCTAGTCCAATAATTAATGCTTTCATCCTAATTCTCCTAAATTTGTTGCCAACGAGGTTGGTGAACCTTATTGATTAAGTCGAGTTGCTGCTGATAAATCTGAGCTAACATTTTTAACAGCGCAGCATTCTCAGGATCTTGCTTTAAAGACAACTTAATCGCTTGTTCCGCCTGCTCGAGCTCTTGCAATTGTGTCTGCCAATCAGAAGTCAGCGCTGGCTGCGTTTCATATTGAACCAGTAAAGACTGCTTTTGCTGCTCAAAAAAAGCGCTAATATTAGCCAGTGAATCTTGCTTAGGCTGATTCATAATGACTTGCCAAGCAAGTAAGCCCGCAATAGTACACGCCGCAATACCAGATAACTTTTGCCAATTATTTTGCTTTGGCGGCTGCATCGGTTGTGCTTGATTGATTGCACGCTCAACGCCTTGCCACAAGTCACGTTGTGGCTTTGGCTGCGACTGTTCGTCATTCAGTGCGGTATGCATAAATTCATCAAAAGATGGTTTAGTCATTGTTGTACCACTCCTGTAATAAGTTACGTGCTCGGTGATATTGCGATTTACTCGACCCTACGGCCATGTTTAACATATTGGCAATTTCCTCGTGGCGATACCCTTCGACAGCATGTAATACGAAGACCAACCTGGCACGTTCCGGCAATCTGACAATGAGTTTATCAAGGCCATTTAGCTCTCCTAGCTGCTCAGCTCCTTGCTCATCCAGTCCGGATTGTTCAAAGCTTACGACCTTTTGTAACCAGTTTTTTTGCTTTCTAAGATAGCTAATAGCAATATTACTGGTCACACTATGAAGCCAAGTCGTAAATTGTGATTGCCCTTTAAATTGGTCTATCTTTTGCCACAGTTGCACAAAAACTTCCTGACATGCATCTTCTGCATGGGCGGGCTCAGCGAGCAATCTAAGACATAATGCATATACGCGACGGTGATGTTGCTCAAATAGTTCGCGAAATGCACCTTGGTCCCCTTGCTGGCACCTAGCCACTAGCGCATCGGTTTGTTCTTGTGTAAATGCCTCTTTGGCATTAATTATCATGCGTCTGTTCCTTTGGGTTGATTCCTTCATCTTCGCATATCGAATGAAACAAACAAAGTCACCAACGCTCAATTGCCAATTTCTACTTTTTATAAAGTACTTATTTAGACGCAGGCGAAATCGGAAATGGTTTAAAAGAGTTGAAAAAAATTTTACTTTTTTATTTAGCAGCAAAAAGTGGAGCCTGACGCTCCACTAAGGAAAGTTACTCAGCGCTTTTAGCTTCACTCTCATCGGCAATTTGGTAGGGTTTATAGTGCCAGCCCTTAAAGACCAATGTCGGCTTTTGTCCCGGAGGCTGTACGCCAATACCTGCATTTTTTAATGCTTGATCAAAGTGGATCCCTGTACCACCGGTACCAGTAATCGATGCCCCTCGAACTGTGCCGTACAATTGCCCACTGCCATTCAACAGAATAGAAGTTAACGGTGAATAAATGGCAGCATATAGTGACGATGCGCCGCTAAATACAAAACCATTAGGACCATCAAATGAAGAATACACACTAAATACCGGCAGTTTGCTCTTCTTGGTTAAGCCTTCTTGCTCAGCAATAACCTTAGCACTTGCGCCAATAGAAACTTTGCCAGTGGTGAACACGGTCAGAGAACTTTCTTTTTCTATCCAGATATGGGTATCGCCAGTTAATGTGAGGTCACCATCAATCAACCAAATCACATCGCCACCTGAGATCTTGATTTTGCCATCCGATCCTAACTTCAACCCTTTAAATGGAAATGCGAGCTGCGTTTTTTCTGTCGCTGTGCCGAGATTCTGATCTACCCCTTGGAACAAATAAATGGTGTGCTCTTTTGCAACATACACACTCGAGCCATTACGTTCATACACTGCCTGTTTTGGTTTAAAGTGTAAGATTTGTTGCGCGCCTACATTTAGAGGAGTGAATCGATTACGAGGATCGATAATGCTATCCATATTAAAAGGCAACGCCAAAGGATCACACTCTTTATTAGGCTTTGCAGGGTCATAGTCGGGAGAATCTGGATCGTACACTTTTACCGGCTCAACCACTAAGTCAGCGACTCTAAATTTAGCATCGGAGTAATGCACACCATCTTGAACTTGCAAGCCAGTATCTTTGAATTGACCACTGCCAGTATATTGAATATCGAACGCATCGCCACTTTGGTTTATGATCTCAGCGCCCCACTCCATTTTCGCGTCACCCATGGCACGCACATAACCTTGGACCTTGCCGCCTCTATGCGTAAAAAAGCCGCGGCTGTAGACATTACCTTCCACTCTAATACCGCTTGATGACGGCGAAATATCTACCCCTGTATTTGACCTAACGTCACCCAAAATCGGTGAAGAACCTTTTAAGTAAATCACACCAGATGCTTCAACATCGCCTTTAATCGGAGAGTGGCCTGATAGCACCACATCTGCATCGCCTACCACAGTGTGTACATCACCATCATGGCTTTTTGTTTCTTCGTAAGTGCCTTTCGATGAGTCGTAGCTATCGACAGAGCCACTACCAGATAGATTCACCCCTTTACAGCCAGTCACCGCATTTTGGAATATGGACTCTTTCGCCGCTGGCTGTAACTCAAAGCGCGCAACTAGCCGATGGTTCGCGTGCTCACCATGACGTTGACCTAAGCTTTCGATTTCAAACTCATTGCCATTGGCATTAACCGAGATCTGATATTGCGAATCAGGAACTGCACCGCTACCCGTTTTGTTTATACCATTTATCAGCACATTGACGTCTTGCGGATTGCCACTTAACGCCGCATCCAGCTTTTGACGATACTCTCTGATCCCTTGTTCAGCCACTAATCTTGCATTAATGTCTTTTTGGAAGTTACCACTTAATCTTTCTTGTACAACACCTTCCTTGAGGGAAGCGAATACCACAACGCTAGCCATGCCGCCGAGCAGCATCACTTTAACCAGTGTAAAACCTTGTTGTTGTTTCATTGTATTAGCTACCTAATCCAGCGTAAAAATTCATCTGTATGCCTGCACCGTATTGTGTCGGAAAACTACTACCCTGTATTGTGACTGTAATTAACTGACCACTGGCATCGGTTGCAAATGTGAGTCCAGTTACCCCCTTCAAAAGATTGATATCACCCGTGCCGCGATCGCACACTAAATACCCATCTTGTAAAAAATAGCGCTCAGTGTAGTCAACCATGGGGACACTGCCATCACAAGCGGGGACCCCTGCCAATTGGCGGATCGTAATATCGGTCGCCGTCACAGTAGGGACTTCCTGAGTTTGCTTGATGCTGCGCATCATCACTCGATTGGTATAGCGAACAATCTCTTGCGATGTTGCAAGCTGCTGGCTTGTCGTCACCGTTTCTTTTATCGACGTGTACGACGTTGCAATCCCCATAACCAATACCAACCCCACAACCATAGCAACCATGAGTTCCAGTAAGGTATACCCATTTATCTGTTTCATGAGCCCCCTCCTGCCGGCGGAGAACAAGTATCCGCAACCTCTGGGTAACTGGTAGTTAAAGAAATTTGGTTTTCAGCAGGGTTTTTTACTCGCTTATCTTCCCAGTTCACCGTAAGCTGCATGTTATTGCTATAGGTCGCAGGCAACACTAACGTAAAGCGACTATCCGCAGGATGCAGCTGTTGAATAAGTGGATTGGCGAGCGTCATATCATTGTTGTTATGTTGCAATTCACATAACAACGGCCATATTCTCTCAATTGCGTTTTGACCATGAATTAACGCCATTGTGTATTGAAAGCTATTGGAGGCAAACTGTAATGACTTAAGCTGCGTCGCAGCCAAACCAAGCAACATTAACCCAGCCACCAACATCGACACCACGACCTCAATGAGAGAAAACCCCTTACTTAACTGCAATTTTGTTCCGCCTCAGCTAACCAACTTTGACCGCTAACCAGCACACATAAACGATAATCCTGGGTATCGGTAATGTTGTCGGTGATCAATATATTGTTTGTCTCCAGCACTTCGCCACTTTCACGTACAACTTGGTCAGCAAGAGCAACTTCTATCGAGCTATGTTTAATGGAAAACCGCCCCACTTCGGTCAGTTGGCCATTTTCATTGGTTTTCACAACCCAGTCGCTGTCCTCAACGACCAGTGACACCTGCTGCTCACGTCGAACCGCTTCACTGCGGGCCAAGCGGTATACCGCCTGCAGTTGGTTAGCATGCGTCGTGAGTCGGTCTTGCTGAATTTGTTTTATAAAACTGGGCGCTGCTACAGAAGCCAATATTGCAAGTATTGCCATGGCAATAAGCAGCTCAAGCAAGGTAAATCCTAAATTTCTATTGCCAGCAATCATTGTTCTTCGGTCCCTGTTCACCAAGATGATTGATACTTAGTGCACCACACTTATCAGTCGCCTGTGCTTTTCCTGCTATTGGCGTGGCTGTAAATTGGTATCCCAAGTTACGGTATTGCCCAACTGCGCCATTTGGTTTATCAATGGGAATATATTTAAACGTGTAAAATTTAGATTCCGGCAGATCTGTAAGTAAACTCGCATCAGGATAGCCACTATTGCGGCTGTATATGCGTTCGATCACCCCCGCCATTTCCAACATTTGCTGCTGTGCTTGCGAACGACGCCCGTCCTGAACGTATTCCACATATGACGGATATGCCACGCTGGCTGTGATCGCCACTATTGCAACGGCAATTAATAGCTCCGTAAGCGTAAAACCTTTATTTACAGACATTTAATTATTCCACCACTAAATTGATAGCGCTGTCATTTTATTCCACTTTATGACAGACAAAAGACAAAGAAAAGGATTAACCTATAATATGTAAACATAACATGGAGCGAAAGTTTCTAAAAAGGAAACTTATTACACCACATTACAACAGTATTACCTTTTGATATAAGGCAAACTTTGAGCGAGAGGATCATCCATGTCACACCTTAAATTGGTATGAATAAGATTATTATTATGATTTTCTTCGAGGGGTTACTTAATTCAACCTAAGATTGGGATAACAACAAAGCTAATATTTTTAAATTCAATACATTCAGCATTAAGAACATCTGTTAGCTAAGCTTTTACTATCCGGTATACGGGCGCATTTAGGTAAATTAAGTGAATAAAAAGCCGTGCATAAAAATACACGGCTTTTTTAAGCTCAATTAAAAATTAAGCTTCAGCAATTACGATTACTTTGATCGTAGCTGTAACGTCAGAGTGTACTTGGATAGCTACATCGAACTCGCCAGTCTCACGGATAGTACCAAGAGGTAGACGAACTTCTGACTTAGATACCTCAACACCTACTGCAGAGATAGCATCAGCAATATCGCGAGTACCGATAGAACCGAATAGCTTACCTTCGTCACCCGCTTTAGAAACTAGAGTTACTTCAGCTAGTGCTTCTAGTTTTTCAGCGCGTGCCTGTGCAGCAACTAGCTCTTCAGCGATTTTCGCTTCAAGCTCAGCGCGACGTGCTTCGAAAGTTTCAATGTTAGATTTAGTTGCAGGAACTGCTTTACCCTTAGGGAATAAGAAGTTACGTGCGAAGCCAGATTTAACATTAACCTGATCACCTAGGCTACCTAGGTTTGCAATTTTGTCTAGTAGAATAACTTGCATGTCTCTACACCTTTTAAAAACTAGTAATCAGCTGCTTACTTGTGTAAGTCAGTGTATGGAAGAAGGGCTAGGTAGCGAGCACGCTTGATAGCAGTTGCTAGCTGACGCTGGTATTTAGCGCTAGTACCTGTGATACGGCTAGGTACGATTTTGCCACTTTCTGTTACGTAGTTTCTAAGAGTAGCCAGATCTTTGTAATCAATTTGTTGTACGCCTTCCGCTTTAAAACGGCAGAACTTACGACGTCTGAAATAACGTGCCATGAGTAATTTCCTCAATTAATTCTTTCAATATGTTGTGCGTGCAATACCAGCTGACTCAAGCCATTTCGGCTCTCGTGGCGATTTATAAAACCGCGAACTTGTAATGCTTGCCCAACGTATAAATGCTCAGTTTGGTTTCGGAACTGTTCTCCACTGGCAACCACTTGAATACGCACGTAGGCATTTCGAGTAAGGTCAGCCTCTAATTGCATTGATTTGTGCTCAAGTACAAATATGCAATGTGGGATCCCAGCTGGGCTTTGACTAAATTTAGGTGTTTTACAAATCACGCCCGAAAGCAGATATTGATTGGTATACAGGTCAACCTGATTACTCACCATTACCTCGAAAGGTTAGTCAAATCCGAAATCAACAACGATTAAGCAGAAGCTGCTTCTTTTTTCTCTTCTTTTGCAAGAGGAGACGCTTCAGTTACCGCGTTTTTAGTACGCATAACTAGGTTACGAAGCACTGCATCGTTGTAGCGGAAAGAAGTTTCAAGCTCGTTGATTACTTCAGTTGGTGCTTCAACGTTCAATAGAACATAGTGTGCTTTGTGAAGCTTTTCGATTGGGTAAGCCAGTTGACGACGACCCCAGTCTTCTAGACGGTGAATAGTACCGCCAGCTTCAGTGATAGCACCAGTATAACGCTCGATCATACCAGGTACTTGCTCACTTTGGTCTGGGTGAACCATGAATACGATTTCGTAATGACGCATGGATATTCCTTACGGTTAGTATAGCCTTGTCCCGTTTCGGCCAGTCGGGGTAAGGCAAGGAACGATAATAGTAAGGCCGAAAGAGCGCGTATTTTACGCGTAGCATTAAAATTAAGCAATCAGTTTGTTATGAAAAATTGGTGGAATAAGACTATATCTGCAAGGTTTTTTTAGAGTGATTGAAAAACAAGGATATTTAGGAGAGTTGGAGCGGCACACGAGGTTCGAACTCGTGACCTCGACCTTGGCAAGGTCGCGCTCTACCAGCTGAGCTAGTGCCGCATCACAATATTTAGCTCTGAATTTGTCGGTAACTACGCTAGGTCGCGTCCTTACCTGTAGCAGCTGAGCTAGTGCTGCGTCATATTTTTTAGTTTATACACCTAAAGTAAGTGTTTGGAGCGGCACACGAGGTTCGAACTCGTGACCTCGACCTTGGCAAGGTCGCGCTCTACCAGCTGAGCTAGTGCCGCATCACATTTTTTAGTTTATACACCTAAAGCAAGTGTTTGGAGCGGCACACGAGGTTCGAACTCGTGACCTCGACCTTGGCAAGGTCGCGCTCTACCAGCTGAGCTAGTGCCGCATTCCATAGTTAGCCCATTATGTTGTCGGTAATTACGCAAGGTCGCGTTGATTACCTACTGCAGCTGAGCTAGTGCCGCATCACATATTTAGCTCTGGATTTGTCGGTAACTACGCTAGGCCGCGTCTTTACCTGTAGCAGCTGAGCTAGTGCCGCATTTCATTTTTAGTTTATACACCTAAAGCAAGTGTTTGGAGCGGCACACGAGGTTCGAACTCGTGACCTCGACCTTGGCAAGGTCGCGCTCTACCAGCTGAGCTAGTGCCGCATTCCATAGTTAGCTCATTATATCGTCGGTAATTACGCAAGGTCGCGTTGATTACCTACTGCAGCTGAGCTAGTGCCGCATTCCGATATAGCTCTTAGTTTTCCGCTGGGCGCAACCTTGAGGTCGCGTCTAACGTTTTAGCAGCTGAGCTAGTGCCGCATCACAATATTTAGCTCTGTATTGTTCGGTAACTACGCTAGGTCGCGTTTTACCTGTAGCAGCTGAGCTTATACTGCTTTAATAATGCTCAAGACCCCCCGCAAGGCTTGTCATCTCAAGCGGGGCAGGATTCTACAAGATAAAATTTGCTTTGCAAGTGTTTTTTAAACTTTGAAGAATTTTTCTTGGTAAACTTTCAGCTCCATGATGGAGTCTTTGATATCATCCAGTGCTAAGTGAGAGCTTTTTTTCTTTATCTCACCCAATAGCTCAGGCTTCCAGCGTCTCGCAAGTTCTTTTATCGTACTGACGTCCAAATTGCGATAGTGGAAATAAGCTTCTAGCTCTGGCATGTATTTGTTGAGGAATCTACGGTCTTGACCAATAGAGTTACCACACATTGGAGAAGCACCTGGCGGCACCCACTCTTTAAGGAAATCTAGTGTTTGCTTAACTGCATCTGCTTCCGTGAACTTACTCGCTTTACAGCGAGCAGTCAGACCTGAGCGACCATGTTGATTGGTGCACCACTCATCCATATTGTCCAACAGCTCATCACTTTGATGAATTGCCACTACTGGACCTTCAGCTAAAACATTGAGATCACCGTCTGTGATCACCGTCGCGATTTCTAAGATTTTATCTGTTTTCGGTTCTAGCCCCGTCATCTCTAGATCGAGCCAGATCAAGTTTGATTCATGAAAAGTCATACTTTACCTTAGCGGTACTTTCCTTTAGATCCAATGCAATTAGATATATCATATTAGTTTAAACACTCGACCTAAAGCTTTTTTTACCATGCGCGGCGTTTTATTGATTTATAGCCTAAATTTGAACGCTCTGCACGCCTAAGCTTAAACAGATTATAAACATGGCAAAGAAAAAGAAACTCAGTAAGGGCCAATCCCGTCGGATTAGAGCCAATCATCAGAAGCGAATCGATAAAGCGAAAGAGACAGAAGTATCTGATGTTTCATGGCAAAACGACAACTTAGGGCCAACAGAAGCCGCAGTGGTGATCAGCCGCTTCGGCCAACATGCGGATATAGAAACCACAGACCAAGAGGTTTTGCGTTGCAATATCCGTCGTACCGTAACAAGCTTAGTTTGCGGTGATGAAGTCATTTTTCGTCGTGCCAAGGTCAGTGATGGTGACTTAGCCGGCGTAATTGAGGCTGTACATGAAAGGCGCACACAGCTCACTCGTCCGGATTTTTATGACGGTGTTAAAGTTGTCGCTGCGAATATTGACCAAATATTGATGGTGTCGGCCGTTGTGCCCGAATTTACCCCTCAAATCATCGATCGCTATTTAGTCGCGTGTGAGGATATGGGGATAGAGCCGATTTTATTACTCAATAAAATTGATTTGCTTGACCAAGAAAGCCTCGAATATATTGATGAAGTCTTAGATATATATCGTGAGCTTGGTTATCGCGTACTGTTAGTCAGTACAAAATCAGGCGAAGGCATTGACGAGCTAAAACACATGCTTGAGGACAAAAATAACATTTTTGTTGGTCAATCAGGGGTTGGCAAATCAACGTTGGTCAATACCGTACTGCCCAATGCAGATATTCTCACCAAAGAAGTCTCCGAAAATAGTGGCTTAGGGCAACATACAACCACAGTATCGCGCTTACACCACTTACCGTCCGGTGGAAACCTGATCGACAGCCCTGGGATCCGTGAGTTCGGCCTATGGCACTTAGACGTGGAACGCGTCACTTGGTGCTTTAAAGAATTTAGAGAGTTTATTGGCGGCTGCCGCTTTAGAGACTGTAAACACCTGAACGATCCGGGATGCTTACTTCGTGAAGCCGTAGATGAAGGTAAAATCAGCGAATTACGTTTTGAAAGTTACCATCGTATTTTAGAATCTATGGCCGATGGCCGCGCAGGTGCGCGCGCGCCTAGAGTCTGATAATATTTGCTAAATTGGCTCAATGACTTGAGCCCGATAGCCACTTCGCAATACAAAAAAGCGAAAGTGACAAGACTAATAATTAGGAACTGTTAAAAGTGAATTTGGATAAACTAAAAATTGCCATGCAATATGCATTACCTAAACATGCGGTTTCTCGTTTGGTTGGTAAGCTTGCCGCAGCAGAAGCTGGCGCCTTAACCACAAAGCTAATTAAGCTGTTTATCAAACAATATAAAATCGACATGAGCGAGGCATTGCACGAAGATCCAGCTCACTATAAAACCTTTAACGAGTTTTTTACCCGTCCACTGAAGCCGGGGATCCGCCCTTTGGCAGAAGAGAGCGATATCCTTGCCCACCCAGTTGATGGTGCAATCAGCCAACTTGGTGATGTCGTCGATGGTCAGATTATCCAAGCTAAGGGTCACAACTACAGCTTACAGACGCTGCTAGGCGGTAAAGAAGAAGACGTTGCGCCTTATGTTGGTGGTAAGTTTGCAACGATTTATCTAGCACCGAAGGATTATCACCGTATCCACATGCCGGTTGATGGTACACTTCGTAAAATGATTTATGTACCGGGCGACTTATTCTCAGTAAATCCACTTACCGCGCAAAATGTGCCTAATTTATTTGCTCGTAACGAGCGAGTTGTTGCTATTTTTGACACTGAGATTGGTCCGCTTTCTATGGTATTGGTTGGTGCAACTATCGTCGCGAGTATTGAGACGATTTGGGCCGGTACAGTGACACCACCAGCCGGAAGAGATGTCTTTACTTGGACATATCCAGCAGAAGGTGACAACGCGATAACGCTGAAAAAAGGCGAAGAGATGGGTCGCTTTAAACTTGGCTCTACCGTGATCTTAGCGTGGGGGGCAAATAAGGCTGAGTTCTTAGATGGCCAAAACCCAGAGACCGTCACACGCATGGGTACGCCTTTCGCAAAAATAGCAGAGTAGACTAATTGGTATTAGTGGCTTGAAACTATCTCAAGCCACAACATTCACACTCGGGGTTTTTACTGAGCCCATACAGCTTTTGCTGCAAACTCATACCCTCTAGCGTACAAAATACACTTCCTTGATGATGTCCAAGTAGCACATTTATGGTCAATAAAGCTTGCTGCGCGCCGATCACTCCCAGTAATGGACTAATGACGCCAAAGTTGTCACAACTCTCCACTGGTGTTTGCGAACCCTCAGGGAAAACGCAAGCATAACAAGGTGACTCAGCCCTAAAATCAAAGCACATGAGTTGGCCTTGTGTAGCGATAGCAGCGCCTGCTATCAACAACTTGCTCGCTTGATGACAATACCTATTGAGCAAATAACGGGTAGTAAAGTTATCGCTGCAATCCAAGACAATATCGGCATCACGGAGCAACTCGGCGACGTTCTTATCAGTCAGTCTCGCATTTATTGGTACTAGTGCGATCTCGTTATTAAGACTTGCCAGCACCTTTCCAGCTGCTTTGGCTTTTTGCTGGCCAAGGTGGTTCACCTTATACAGAATTTGCCTTTGTAAGTTAGACAATTCCACGTCGTCGTCATCAACAAAAGTAAGCTTACCAATGCCACTCGCCGCTAAGTAAAACAACGCAGGGCTTCCCAGCCCACCGCAGCCAACCACAGCCACATGCGCCTGTTTCAATGCGAGTTGGCCTTGCTCACCGACCTCTTTTAACAGCAAATGGCGACTATACCTCAACCGCTCTTTGTCATTGAGTTCAGTCATGTTGCGCCATAGCTTGCTTTAATTCAAGTACAGCCTGTTGTGGATCTTGGGCTTCAGTGATGGCTCTTACAACCGCAATACTAGATACGCCAGTTGCAGCCACTTCTGGCACGCGACTAAGATCAATGCCACCAATAGCGACGGTTGGATAGCTACTTTGCATCAAAGGTACAAAATGTGTCAGCTTTTCCAGCCCTTGGATTTGGCCGGTCATGTCTTTAGTCGTGGTTGGGTAGATAGCACCAAAAGCCAAATAACTTGGGCGATAGTTATGTGCCCGGAGCATTTCATAAAAACCATGGGTTGAAATACCTAAGCGCAGCCCTGCCTCTTGGATGACAACAAGATTAGCTTTATCGATATCCTCTTGGCCTAAATGAATTCCATAAGCGCCGTGTTTAATCGCTAACTGCCAGTAGTCGTTAATAAACACCTTCGCATCGTATTTTTGTCCAAGTGCAATGGCGGTTTGTATTTCAGCTTCAAGATTAGCTTGCTCTGGATCTTTAATTCTCAGCTGCACCGTATCGACACCTAATGCGAGACATTTTTCCACCCAATCAGCGCTGTCCACCACGGCATAAAGGCCAATAGGGTCGTCAACGCTGGCAAAGCCTGCGGCAAAATTAAACTCCTCAGGTAATGCAAACTCTAGTTCATCAGCAAGCCAAGAGCCCGCTTCTATCACTTGCGGGTAATCATTGAGATCAACAGGAAAACTCGTATGCGCAACAGGGCCCACGCCTTCACCATAACGTATCGCCGCTTTTAGCCCTGCATTGATGTATGCCTTAGCGAGAATAAAAGCATCTTTAAATGGGTACTCCTTGGCCATACATGCCGCGATCACTGACGATAAACTACACCCAGTACCATGGCTATGCGGTGTTTGAATTTTCTCATTGCCAAGCCAATACTCGGTATCATCCGCTAAGCCATAATCAATGCAGTAGCCTTTTGGGTAATCCCAATGACCGCCTTTAATGATCACCGACTTTGCACCGAATTCACGCAATTTGGCAGCAGCCTCTTTGACAGCATCAGGACCTATCAAATACACGCCTGTCAGCAGCTGAGTTTCATGTGTATTGGGTGTAATGATATCCACCAGCGGTAATAAATGGGTTTTTAACGCATCCACCGTGTCTTCTTCGGTTAATGAATCCCCGCTCGTCGCGATGGCTACTGGATCATAAACCACAAGCGGCGGCTTTTCCCATGTTGCTTTATAATGCTCGAGGTGTTCAGCAATCAGTTGGATCTGCTGAACATTGGCGAGCATGCCAATCTTTATCACCGTTGCAGGCATATCTTGCGAAAGCGCCGTCAGCTGAGATTCGATAACCGTGGTCGAAACCGGGTTTAACGCTTCCACTCCTAAACTATTTTGCGCCGTCAACGCAGTTACTACGGTACAACAATGAACATTAAAGCTCTGCGTTGCTTTGATATCCGCTTGAATACCAGCGCCGCCGCCAGAATCAGAACCCGCAATACTCCAAACGATGTGTGACAAAGAGAACTCCTTATGTAGTTATCCGCAATTCAAGTTAGTTTGCGTGCCAAAAAGGCATGCCTAAGGTTGGCGTAGAAGGTGATGCCACCTCTTTTTGTGGCATTGCTTTTGCCAAATAAGATAGACGCCCTGCAACCGTGCTGGCTTCAAACGCTTTTGCCATGGTGATAGGACAGCCCGCCCCTGCCACTGCCGAATTCAATAGTACGGCATCATAACCCAGCTCTAGAGCTTGGCAAGCATGAGACGGCAAGCCGAGTCCCGCATCAACAATCAAGGTTTGATGGGGCAAACGTGTGCGAATGGTTTGCAGGTTATATGGATTTAACAGCCCTTTTCCCGTACCAATTGGTGCGCCCCAAGGCATTAAAACTTCACAACCAAGTGCATCTAAACGCTGACACAGCACCAAATCATCAGTGCAATAAGGCAATACCTTAAACCCGTCTTTTAGCAAAACCTCGGTGGCTTCGAGCAGTGCGATTGGATCTGGCTGTAAGTTATATTCATCACCAATGAGTTCAAGTTTAATCCAATCCGTGGCAAACACTTCCCGGCACATCTGCGCCAAGGTCACCGCTTCTTTTACGCTGTGACAGCCTGCCGTATTTGGTAAGACTCGTAGTCCCATCTCTTTGATAAGCGTCCAAAAGTCATCACCCGCCTGCTTAGTTTGCTGGCGTCTCAGCGACACAGTAACAATTTCAGCACCCGAGGTGGCGATAGCCCCCTGCATTACCTCTGGAGAAGGATAAAGTGCTGAGCCAATTAACATGCGGCTAGTAAATTGTTCACCATAAATAGTGAGCTTAGTATCAGTCAAAGACTGCATATTTATCCCCCTTGAATTGGCGATAAAAGCTCAATCTTATCGCCGTCGCTCAATGTCACGCTTGGCAGCTCCGTGCGGGAAACAAAAGTACCATTAAGCGCGACGGCAAAAGGCGGCTTGGCACCTCTGGCTTCAATAAATTCCTGAATATTTTGCTCGCGGTTGATATTAATCGTTTCGCCATTAAATTCGACTTTCATAATAACTCCTTAGATAGTGCTTGTTTCACGATAAGCGGTGCCAGCAGATAACCGTGTCTATATAAGCCATTGATACTGATCACATTACCTTGTTGCTCAATTTTGGGGTGATTATCTTTAAAGGCAGGTCTAAGCCCTGCTAATAAAGACAATACTCGCGCTTCGGCAAACCCACGATGAACCGAATAAGCAGCAGAGAGTAATTCGAGTGTAGAACGTACCGTTATCTCACCATTATCTTGCGACTCAATTTCCGTCGCACCAATAACAAACTGATGGTCTGGCTTTGGCGCAATGTAAATGGGGTATCTTGGGTGCATCAAGCGCACAGGTCGAGTCAAGGTCACTTCTGGGGCATAAATTCTCGCCACTTCGCCGCGTACGCCACGAAGCCCATTACACGAGGCTTTCGCACCAAGACCACGACAATCAATTACCCAGTCATACGCTTGACTAAGCTGCGCCTTTTGCCCTTCATCACAATGGACACCGTAGTTAATCTCTACCCCTTGCTTCGTCAATGTTGCCGCACTACTTTGATAAAACGCCTGATTATCAAGCTGGCCTTCGCAAGGTAAATACAAGCCTTGATGGAAGACACCACCAAGCTCTGGTTCAAATTGTGCGATCTGAGTACCATTTACCACTTCCGCGCTATGATCTCTTAACGGTTTTAAGCGCTGCTGAAAACTCACTAAATCACCACGGTCTTGACCATGTGCCACAATAAGAGAGCCTTGCTGCTGGAAAAATACCGGGCTTTCCAGCTTCGCCAGTAATTGTGGCCACAGTTTCATGGACTCCAGCCCTTGCAGCGCCAATGCTTCATCGCATATCACAGACTCAGCCAACGGCGCTAACATGGCCGCCGCCACACTACCTGCTGAGCTCTCCGTACCTTGCTTTGCTTGTTCAAATACGCTGATTTGATAACGCTCAGCGAGCATCAATGCAGCGATGCGCCCAGTTAAGCCAAAACCCAAGATAGCAACACGTGCTTGAGTAGACATAGCTACACTCCTAAAATTAACCACCCGACGGGCATCAAGGTGGCTATGATGGGATGAGTTATACCAATTTGCTTTATTAAGTGATCTATTTTGAGGCAAGAAAATCTTGTCGATAACAAGGCAAAAGTTTTGCTATTTAGTTGTTCTAAATAAGAAACTTTTAACGCAGTTAGCGTCAGATTTACTCCCTCAAATTGAGCAAGTATTAAGACAAAGTGGTATCATAAGGCTTTGTGGTAAAGCTCAGAGCCTGATTGCTTAAACTCTTCTGATTTTGCTTTCATCTCGGCTTCAACATCCACCATTTTAATGCTGATCTCTTCGCCTACATTATTAGGATCAATGCCTCGCGCTTCTAACTCTTTTGCATAGTCACGCACATCCTGAGTGATCTTCATCGAGCAGAATTTAGGACCACACATAGAGCAGAAATGAGCGACTTTGCCCGACTCTTGTGGCAAGGTCTCATCGTGATATTCACGAGCACGCTGCGGATCTAGACCGAGATTGAACTGATCGTGCCAGCGGAACTCAAAACGCGCTTTAGACAAGGCATTGTCACGAACTTGAGCGCCCGGATGGCCTTTCGCCAGATCCGCTGCATGCGCCGCGATCTTGTAGGTGATCAAACCTTCTTTTACATCTTCTTTATTCGGTAAGCCTAAGTGTTCTTTTGGTGTCACATAGCACAGCATCGCACAACCATACCAAGCAATTTGCGCCGCACCGATCCCAGAAGTGAAGTGATCATAACCCGGAGCGATATCGGTTGTGAGTGGACCAAGCGTGTAAAACGGTGCTTCATCGCAGTGCTTTAGCTGCTCTTCCATATTCTCTTTGATCATATGCATCGGCACGTGTCCTGGGCCTTCAATAAAGACCTGAACATCGTGTTTCCACGCAAGCTTAGTTAACTCACCAAGGGTACGCAGTTCGCTAAATTGTGCTTCGTCATTGGCATCGGCAATAGAACCCGGACGCAAGCCATCACCTAACGAGAAACAAACATCGTATTGCTTTAAGATTTCACAGATGTCTTCAAAGTGCGTGTAGAGGAAGTTTTCTTTGTGATGCGCTAAACACCACTTCGCCATAATTGAACCACCGCGAGACACAATACCCGTCACGCGTTTCGCCGTCATTGGCACGTAACGCAGTAGTACTCCCGCATGGATGGTAAAGTAATCCACGCCTTGCTCAGCTTGCTCAATCAAGGTATCGCGGAAGATCTCCCACGTTAGATCTTCGGCAACACCATTCACTTTTTCTAGTGCCTGATAGATTGGTACCGTACCGATAGGCACTGGAGAGTTACGTACCACCCACTCGCGGGTTTCATGAATGTAACGCCCTGTCGACAGATCCATTACGGTATCTGCACCCCAGCGAGTCGACCATACCATTTTTTCCACTTCTTCTTCGATAGAAGAGGTCACTGATGAGTTACCAATATTGGCGTTAACTTTGACTAAGAAGTTACGTCCGATGATCATCGGCTCAGTCTCAGGGTGATTGATATTGTTTGGTAGTACGGCACGGCCACGGGCAATTTCATCACGCACAAATTCAGGCGTAATAAACTCAGGAATACTGGCTCCAAACGATTGGCCTTTGTGTTGCTGCGCGAGTAATTCTTCACGCAACTTAGCGCGTCCCATATTTTCACGGATCGCCACATATTCCATTTCAGGCGTCACTATGCCTTGGCGGGCGTAGTGCATTTGCGTGACATTTTTACCCGCCTTAGCACGGCGAATTTTAGGTAAATGTTCAAAGCGGATATGATCAAGTCCTTCATCCGCCATACGCTGCTGAGAAAACTGTGACGTCACCGACTCTAGCATTTCGGTATCATCACGCTCAGCTATCCACGCCTCTCTAAATTTAGGAAGACCAGCACGAACGTCAACCGGCACTTCAGGATCTGTGTATGGACCTGAAGTATCATAAACACGAATGGGATCGTTTGATTCAAATACCGGATTTTCTTCGGTGCCACCGACAAACGAATCACTTAGTGTGATCTCACGCATACCAACGCGTACGCCTGCTTGTTCACCCTCCACATAAACTTTATGTGAGTTTGGAAAAGGTTGGCCTTTAAGGTTATGGATAAATTCTGCCGCGGCTGCTCGCGCTTCACGACGACTTAGCTTGCTACTATTGTTTGACATGACGTCCCTCTTGTTTTCATACAAAGGTGTCTTGTCAGATCTCCAACAGGAGAGAGACGAGGATAGTCCTCGGGTAAGGTGGATAGCAATAAACTACTATTGCTACAGACAAACGCAGCGCGTTTGCTGTCTTGTTCCCTACGCAGGCATTAACCTGATCAGGTCCACGGATCCCGCAAAATGCGATCTCAGCCCGACTATCTGCAACAAATTTGCTGCAAAAATTCAAGGCACTCCGACAAGTAACGAATTAGCGCCAGTCTACTTGCTAACACGAAAGCTCGCAAGCACTGACACTGGAATTCTTATTTTCAGCTTATTGTTTAATAAAACTAAACTGAGGTTTTCCTTTTAAGGTCAACTTATTAGCATTTACTTCAAGCAAGACACCAATTTGTAATTGGTTAATAAGCTGCGATTCAACCTGAGCGATTTCTTCACCACAGTACTTACGCGTCATGCCTAAGCTTTTAACTTTTAACTGCCCTTCGACAATTTCGCCTTCGCCAAAAAAGCGATTACAACCCGCAAAACCATTGACTTGCAGTGCATCGATAAAACGAATATCAATAGGCTTTTCACCAAGTCCAGCGTCTGATTGTAATTGCGTAATATGTTGGCCATTAATACTCTGTAACTGCCAAGCGGAATACTTAAGCGCTTCCGTGTCTACCTTCCCTGTCGATATACATCCACTAAGCGCCATTATTGCGCCGATTATGCTGATGAATTTCATGGTAAACCATCTATTTTATGCCCTGAGTTTATTATAACGTTTCAAGATACAAAAATAGCAGTAAAATTCTGTAAAAATCACTCAATTGAGTATTTTACCGTCGCCATGTTTACATATCGTAGTATTTAGGGCCTGACTTGAAAGATAAACAGGCCCTAATTAAATAAGTGTGTAATAGCGTCTGGTAAAAACGGTCTACCGCGCTCATTCACCGAAGTTCCAGTGACCACAGCATCAAGCATGAGTTTATTGTCATGCGCTCTTATCACTTTTTGCTTAAATGCAAACTTTACTCTGCTTTCACGCTCAAGTGCGACTTCAACATAAAACTCATCGCCTGGACGTAACGAGTCTTTGTAATTCATTTCGCTACGAATAACGACTAAGTTCACTTTTTGCTCTGCAAGCGCTGCAAAATCAACGTTATTCGCCAATAAAAACTCATGTCTTGCATGCTCTAAATAATTAAAATACACGCTGTTATTAACTATTCCCTGTAAGTCACACTCATAGTCTCGGACTTTAAAATCAACTTTAAAACTCATATCTGGCCTATTTGTTTAACATTTGCGGGCTAACATATAACACAATTTCACTGTCAACTGGTCTGGCTTTTGTTAAACTGTGCCCAATTAAAAATGGGACAAAGATTAAGCATGAAGTTAAAACTCTCTACGATCACCTTGGCACTGCTGCCATTTTTCTCTCATCAGGTACTTGCCGACGATAACCTAGAAACCATTGTCGTCACTGGCGATTTTCAGAATGAAACTATCCAGACATTAAGTGCAAGCGCTTCGGTGGTTGACGAACTCACTATCGCTAAGCGTGGTGCGCAATATTTAGATGAGATACTAGGTGCCACCGCTAACGTTAACTTTACGGCAGGTGCGTCTCGTGGTCGCTTTATGCAAATCCGTGGTATCGGCTTACGTTCACAGTTTGTTGATCCTATTTATCCCAGCGTTGGCTTATTAATTGACGGTATTAATTATTCTGGATTAGGCGCAAGTGCGCTGCTTTTTGATACTGAGTCAGTGGTGGTGTATCGCGGCCCTCAAGGCACTAAATTCGGTTCAGATGCTCTAGCAGGAATCGTTGAAGTAAATACCCAAGCCGCTACCACAGCGCCATCTTTAAAAGTGAAGTTAGGCGCAGGTAATTATGGTAGCTACGAAGCAGGCCTTGCGGCGGGCACAGGATTAAGCGACGACACCGCTGTGCGCGTCAGCCTTTATCAACGAGAGTCTGACGGTTACGTAGATAACCTCTACCTAAACAAACCCACTCAGCAACAAGACGAGCAAGTAGCAAGAGTGAAACTTAACTCTCAAGTGAGCGATAATCTCGCACTAGAGTTTGCTTATCACCATATTGATACTGAAAACGGGTACGACGGTTTCACCCTGGATAATTCACGTAACAGTGTTGCTGATACCCCAGGCCAAGACAACCTCAGCTCCGATGCGTTTTCACTACGCGGAATTTATACTCGCTCAGACTTATTCAATGTGGAATTTAAAGTATCTGGGCTAGATGCTGATACTTTATATAGCTACGACGAAGATTGGGTCTGTAATGACGCAGCTCAGCCAGCGCTATGCGCAGCAGGATTACACCCTGAAGGATATAGCTCAACCGACGCCTATGAGCGTAACCACGAAAAAGGCAACATAGAGTTTTTACTCAAAGACAAACAAAATGATTGGGTTGTGGGCGTTTTTGCAAAGCGTAACGATGTTGATTTAACCCGTCACTATACTTGGCTTGATAGCCCATTTACGTCTGCCTACACCGTAGAAAGCAAAGCGATTTTTGGTCAATACGTGCATCACCTTTCAGACAAAACTCGCCTAATCGGTGGTCTTCGCGCAGAGCAATATGACGCTGACTATTTAGATAGTAACGGCTTTAGTATCGAAACCGATGATGTAATGTGGGGCGGAAAAGTCGCACTTGAATATCAAGTTGTACCGCGCACTATGATCTACACCAGCCTTACTCGCGGTTACAAAGTCGGCGGTGTAAACGGCGAAGCACTGGCAAAAGCCAAAGATGAAGGTTTAAACATTCCGGCCGAACACCATTACTTTGACCCTGAGTATGTTTGGAACGCTGAGTTTGGTGTAAAAGGTGAGTCTGAAGACAAGCGTCACCTTGTGCGGGTTACCGCGTTTTATATGCAACGCGATGATATCCAGTTAAAACAATGGCAAGTTTCTAACCAGCAATTTGCAGGCTACATCGACAACGCCAGTAAAGGCAGTAACTACGGCCTAGAAGTTGAAGGTAACCTGCAATACACGGACCGTCTTGGTTTTAGCTACAGCGCAGGCTATTTAGAGACCGAGATTGAAGACTTTGTGGCTGCCAGTGGCCTCAACCTTGATGGTCGCAACCAAGCACAAGCGCCAAATTATCAATACTCGTTTGCCGTCAATTACGAGTTAATGGATAACCTAGTGGTTGAATTAGGTGTGGAAGGCAAAGACAACTATTACCTCTCGGATAGTCACAACGAGCAAGCGCGCAATCATAACCTGATCAACGCAAGCCTTAGTTACTATGGCGACAACTGGTCATTAACGGCTTGGGGTAGAAACCTTGCAGACGAAGACATTGTGGTACGTGGCTTTAGGTTTGGTAATAATCCACTAGACGGTTGGCAAGACAATACCTATGTACAATACGGCGAGCCACGCGTTTATGGTTTAAGTTTTACTTACGAACTGTAGTACGACCCGTTTATCGCCTACACATAAGGCGATAAACACGCACAAAAAGAAAAAAGGGGGAACGTAAAATTAGAGTAAAACGTTCCCCCTCACCGCAAAAACTCAAAAAGCAATTACCTTTATAGTTATTCCATGCTTGGGGCACTGGAATACACCAACTCAACCAGATTATTCATCGTTTTTGACTTCTGCATGTAAGCCTTTTCCATATGGGCAAGCTCTTGCAGTTCAAACAAAGTTGTTTCCACCAGTGCTAACCATTTAGTTGTAGTGTCTGGCACCTCGTCACCCTGCCTTGCCGCCTTCTTGAGGGCATCGTAATAAATCGTTAAGTCATGATATTGGCGTAGATAATCCATATTGCTCTCCAACATGTCACTTTATTTCACACTAAAGTAACAAAAGCTTCGAGCAAAAATCTGCGCGAAGAAAATTTTTTTGAATTTATTTGTAAATTAATTAAAAACGCCAAAATCATCATCGCAACACCTCAGTTAAATAATGAGTTACTCATCTCAGGCTTCGCCTAAAAAATCGAGCGAAGACTCATTAAATGCAACAAAATGTTCATTTTTAGACGGACTACTCTTGAAAAAGAAATTTTCTACGATAGACTCGCGTTTACGGTTTAGATACAAAAATGCAACTTGGTTAAGCGAATAATAGAGACAAACAAATAGCGTACATCCGGCTACATAGGGACTGATGCTGTTTGTGACGCGAGTGCGACAGGCAAAAAGGATTGAGTTGGTGGGGAAATTTGATAAGCGCTTTACAGGAGACGACCTGCGCCGCATGCGCAAAGTCGCTGGCAAAACCACGCAAGAAATGGCTAATTTGGTCGGCGTGGAGCGTGGCACTTACGAAAACTACGAAAAAGGCGTAAGCAAATTTCCTTACGAATATTTTGAAGTATGGTGCGACGCCTGCGGCATCAACCTCAATCCACTTAGAGAACAAATCCTTGCCCTAAGAGACAAAATTGACGACGCCAAATTGTGGCGCAAGTCTCCAACACCGCGAAATAGCAAATCAAGTAACGAGGATAACGGCTAATGAAAGACGCGCACTTTCATTGCCCCT
The DNA here is from genome assembly GCF_022347825.1 of Pseudoalteromonas sp. OF7H-1. NCBI lineage: Bacteria > Pseudomonadati > Pseudomonadota > Gammaproteobacteria > Alteromonadales > Pseudoalteromonadaceae > Pseudoalteromonas > Pseudoalteromonas sp. OF7H-1. Next base: position 383,779 of record NZ_JAKRFX010000003.1, read on the forward strand.
CACCACAATGGCAAACAATAAAGTTACGAATAACGTTCATTTGCAACACAATGTTTTCAACTTTATTGTTAAGGAGTAAAGTGGAGTGGAAACTAAACACCGCAAAACTTAACTTAGAAAGGACGTCATTATGCGCTTTTTTATAAAAAATATAGCTAACCGACTCGTAACTTTAACAGCACTTTCCCAAAAACAAGCTAACAGGGTATCTGGTGGATCGCTTGGGCCAAAAGTAAAAGACCCAAAAGTCGAAAGTGACTCAGCAGCGCCAAGTAGAAAGTTATCACTGAATATAAATTCGATCAATCAAGTGACTGGTGGAAGTCATGGAGATAAATTAGATGATCCAAAGCTCGATAAGCCCTCATCTCGCGGAATTACAACTAGTCCATTACTAAAGGGAAATAAATGAAAAACTCTTGGTACTTTTTTCTATTGGTAATCTTAATGACAGCTGCATTTGCAGCTATTCATTATTATACTGATTTTGCCTACCAAATTCACACAATGGTACTTTTGGTTGTTTTGACATGTCTCTCTCGTCAGTTAGTGAATTTGCAACATATATCAGCGGTGCTCCTTGCAATTACAGCCGTTGAATATGTTTTAATCAAGTATATCTTGGAATTAAGTGCCTCAGGGTTACCTGCGTATCAAGGAAATGGTTTTATTTTTGGGAGCCATTTTATTGTAGACTTCGTGACTCTGTTATTTCTTAAATATCGAGTTAGCTTGTCTTTACGCTATATCAAGCATACTAGTTCAAATAATTGGCGTTCCATATATATGACTCATGCAGACCCTATCCTATATGGCATTTACTTTGCGTTTATTCTAGTTGACCTCGCGGCCTTCGGTGAAAATATTATTCGTAATTTAGAACATTTCGGTGTAGATGAAAGCTTTGCCAAACAATTCTGGAGCTGGGGCTTAATATACTATAACTACGAAATCCTAAAGTCGATTTTACTTTCCTGCGTAGTCACCACCATACTGGCTACTATCTTTGTCGAACGGCAGCGCCCTGATACGCCTGATGAGGAATCAGAAAGCGAATCTTAGTGACTTTATAACTGTCACCTTATAAGCAGGCACAGTCGTGCTCTATGCGCTTATATGATGACTTAACAAGAAATTTCAGACATTAAAAAAGGCGCTTGCGCGCCTTTTTTAATACCTCAATTTACCGCTGATTATTCAGTTTCTGGTAAATTGCGACCGTAGAACACTTCCTGAATTTCACGATTCAGCTTAAGACGAATTTCTTCTTCTTCGTCTGCATCTAAATCATCAGTACTAATTCCAAATAGATATGCATTTAGGTCTGTTTCCTTAAGCATCATCTTAGTATGGAATAGGTTCTCTTGATACACGTTTACGTCTACCATGTGGTATGCGTCTTTCGTATCTTCCGTCATGTAATTCTGGATCGAGTGAATTGCGTGGTCGATATAGTGTTTAACACCATTAACGTCACGAGTGAATCCACGAACACGATAGTCAATCGTCACCACATCTGACTCTAAAGAGTGAATTAAGAAGTTAAGCGCTTTAAGTGGCGAAATAATGCCACACGTTGAAACTTCGATATCCGCTCTAAAAGTACAAATGCCATCATCAGGGTGTGCTTCAGGATAAGTATGAACACAAATGTGACTCTTATCTAAGTGTGCTACCACTGACTCAGGAAGTGGACCTGGTGCTTCATTACTATCAAAAGTCTGTTGATCAACAGGCTCTTCTGATACTAATATCGTCACACTCGCCCCTTGTGGTTCATAATCTTGACGTGCGATATTCAGTACGTTTGCACCGATGATATCCGTTACGTCTTTTAGAATATCCGTCAAACGATCAGCACTATACTGCTCATCAATGTATTCTAGATATTCTTTACGTTGCTGCTCGGTCTTGGCGTAGCAAATATCGTAAATGCTAAAGCTTAAACTCTTAGTTAAGTTGTTAAAGCCATGGAGTTTAATTTTATCAAAGGGCTTGTTCACGATAGACCCACCTTAATACAAAAAATCTGCGCTGCAGAAACAAAAGTTCGCGGATTTTATACGAAAATAGCGCTATGAAAAAGCGTTATTTTTCGTCAATTTCAACCACTTCATGGCTATGCGTAATTTCTACTGCTTTTTCAAGCATTAATGCCACTGAGCAATACTTTTCAGCGGATAAACTTACGGCTCTTTCTAGGTGTTTTTCAGAGACATTACGCCCTTTCACCACGAAGTGTAAATTGATCTTGGTAAAAACCCTAGGTGCGCTTTCTGCGCGCTCTGCGGTTAATTTTACTTCCACGTCGGTAACATCCTGACGCGCTTTTTGTAGAATGCTGACTACATCGACTGACGAACAACATCCCGCTGACATTAATACCATCTCCATTGGACTTGGCGCAGCACTATCAGAACCGGCATCAAATACCACATTATGTCCCGACGCAGAGCGACCGATAAAGGTATCTCCTTCAACCCATTTTACGCTAGCTAACATAGTTATCCTCTATAAAGCATAACACCGCCAAATGGCGGTGTATCTTAAACCTAGAATTGCCTCTAAGTGTGTTTTCTACACTGTCGATAGTGATTGTGCCAAGCTATACAGCAGAATCAAACAGGTTTTTGACCAAACCCGCGAATTCTTCGATAAATTCTTTTTGTTCTACGGTGACACGTCTATCAACAACACTTGATAGCACTTCTTGTAAGTCGTACACAATGCCATCTACCTCACGCACGATCATGCTGCGCTGCTCTGTAGATAACTCTGTGTGCTGCTCGCATATACGGATAACGTTTTCAGCGATCACATCTTCGATTAATTCCATGACTGTTGGAGCCCCTGGTTCAACCGTCCCAGACTTCTCAAACAAGGCTAAGTTTTGCGTCAAATACATGACTAAATCATCGTACCCTTGTTTATCTAAAACCATACTTTGCTCACCCGAACCTATCAAAGACATCTCCTATTGATTTAAGCAGAAAGTTTTTTCGATTGCTACTTTTGTAGTCAACTAGACACAAAAAAGCAGCCGAAGCTGCTTTTCTTATCAATTTTTATTGAGTAAACCTCAATATTGGCATTTTAATCCAAAGATAAACCTGGGCTCAAGCTAGAAGGTAAAGTTACCTTTTCTAGTTCCACAGAAGCCACAGGGTATGCACAGTAATCTGCCGCGTAGTATGCACTTGCACGGTGGTTACCTGATGCACCGATACCACCAAACGGAGCTGCACTTGAAGCGCCAGTGATTGGGCGGTTCCAGTTTACGATACCTGCACGAATACGACGTAAGAAACGATCGTAGTCAGCTTCGTTGTCGCCAAGCAGACCTGCTGATAAGCCAAAGCTTGTCTCGTTCGCTTTTTCGATAGCCGCGTCAAAGTCTGTGTAGCGGAATATTTTTAACAGCGGACCAAAGTGTTCTTCATCAGGGAAGTCTGCAATGTTAGTACATTCGATGATCCCTGGCGTCACAAAGCCTGTGCCTTCTGTGTGTGTCAGCTCGATAAGCGACTCACCACCAAGCTCAACAAGCTGTTGCTGTGCTTTTACCATGCCAGCGGCGGCAGCATTTGAGATCATTGAACCCATGAACGGTTGATCTGCATCGTCAAAGTTACCCACTTTAATCGCTTTAGTTGCTTTGATCAGTTGCTCAAGGATTGTGTCACCTTGTTCACCTGCAGGAAGGAATAGTTTACGAGCACAGGTACAACGTTGACCACTTGAGATAAACGCAGATTGAATAATGTCGTGTACTGCCGCTTTGGTATCCGCTACGTCTTTTACGATAAGTGGGTTATTACCACCCATTTCAAGCGCTAGGATCTTACCCGGTTGACCTGCATATTGTTCATGTAGCAAGTGACCCGTACGAGAAGAGCCTGTAAAGAATAAGCCGTCAATACCCGCGTGTGACGCAAGTGCTTTACCTGTTTCAACTTCACCCTGAACTAGGTTAATCACGCCAGCAGGAAGACCCGCTTGTTGCCAGTATTTAAGCGTTAGCTCAGCAACATAAGGCGTCAGTTCAGATGGCTTAAAGATAACCGTGTTACCAGCAAGTAGCGCAGGTACGATGTGGCCATTAGGTAAGTGACCTGGGAAGTTATATGGGCCAAATACAGCAACTACACCATGTGCCTTGTGACGGATCACGGCACGGCCAACTGGCATTGGATTTTCAACAACACCTGTACGCTCTTGATAGGCTTTCTCAGAAATCGCGATTTTACCTACCATAGCACCCGCTTCTGTACGAGTTTCCCAAAGTGGCTTACCCGTTTCTTTAGCAATTGCGATAGCCAGCTCTTCGCTATTTTCTTTTAGTACTTCAGCGAAACGCTTAACAATTTCTAGACGCGCTTCAAAGCTCATGTCGCTCCATGAATAGAAAGCTTCACGAGCCGCTTTTACTGCGCCATCAACTTGCCCAGCAGTAGCTGCGTTTGCGCTCCAAATAACGTCGTTGTTTGCTGGGTTTACAGAGCTAAAGCTTGCGCCTTGTCCTGCAATCCACTCACCATTTATTAGTTGTGCTGCATGTGTTGTCATAATCTGTTCCCAATCTTAAATCTTTACTAGGCTTACTTGATCGCCTTCTTCAACTTTTAGCGCCGCGGCAACATGTGGAGCAAGCGTCACTTCATTGCTATCAGTCAGGGCTAACTCGATTACCGCCGCGCGATAATCAACAAGTTTACCATTTGCGACCATAACAGGGAATCCACCGTTGCTTTCGCCTATTTTCACAGTACGAGTTTCACTATTGCGAACCGTGCGGATATTCCCCACTTTTGCTTCTACCGTTGGACCCGCGTCGAAGATATCAACATAACCATTAAATGTGAAACCTTCGCTTTTTAGTAGCTCAATAGCAGGACGCGTATTGTCGTGAACTTCACCAATCACCGCTTGTGCTTCTTTACTAAGCAGGTTTACGTAGATTGGGTACTTAGGCATTAATTCAGCAATAAAGACCTTTTGGCCAATCCCCGTTAGATAATCCGCTGTCGGGAAATCCATCGAGAAGAAATGCTCTTCAAGCCATTGCCAGAACGGACTTTCGCCTTGCTCATTAGAAACACCGCGCATTTCCGCGATAACGGTTTCAGCAAAACGATCACGATGTTGGTTGATAAACATAAAGCGAGAGCGAGATAGCAATTTGCCGTTTGCGCCTTTGCGATAGCCATCTTTCAAAAACAGGGTGCATAATTCCGTCGCGCCAGTGTAGTCATTACAGAGCGTTAAAATATCCACTGCTTTATAAACATCGAGTGTGCGTGAAGAGTGGATCACTTTGCTTAGGTGATAATGATAAAACGCATCATCTAAACCAACCGCAGCTTCGATACCGCTGGTACCAACCACCTCGCCTGTTTCAGTATCTTCTAATACAAATAAATAACCTTCATCAAAAGGCTTGTCAGCTTGCTTGCCAAATGAAGCAACTGAGCGTGCAATCTTCTTCTGTAATAGCTCTTCGTTTACAGGCAAAGAGGTAAAACCGTGACCTGATTCGTGAGCAATGTTTAAAAGCGCTGGATAATCGCTTTCTTGGATTGGGCGAAGGATCATCATGAGCCCGCTTACTCCTCAAAAATGTGGATAACAACAAGGCCACCAAAAGGTGACCTTGCAACCAGTATTAAGCGTTGTTAGCAACTACCGCAGCAACGGCTTTTTCGAAGCGTGCCATCCCTTCGCGGATGTCAGCTTCTGGAATAACAAGAGATGGAGTGAAACGTACTACGTTTGCACCTGCAACAAGTGACATCACGCCTTGCTTGATACCTTCAACCAAGAATTCTTTTGCTTTGCCTTCGTACTTTTCAGTGACTACACCACCAAGCAATAGACCTTTACCACGTACTTCGGTGAATACGTTGTACTTTTCGTTGATGTCGTTTAGTAGTTCACGGAACAGCTGCTCTTTTGCTTTTACGCCATCAAGTACAGCTGTTGTGTTTACTGTGTCAAATGCCGCTTCTGCAACCGCACACGCCAGCGGGTTACCGCCGTATGTAGAACCATGAGTACCTACTTTTAGGTGCGCAGCAATCTCTGTTGTTGTGATCATCGCGCCGATAGGGAAACCACCGCCAAGCGCTTTAGCCGTTGTTAAAATATCAGGGGTTACGTTTAAACCTTGGTATGCATACAAGTCACCAGTACGGCCAACACCAGTTTGCACTTCATCAAAAATAAGTAGCGCATTGTGCTTGTCACACAGCTCGCGAACACCTTTTACAAACTCAGCAGTTGGTGAAATGATACCACCTTCGCCTTGTAGCGGCTCCATCATCACGGCACAAGTGTTGTCTGAAATAAGCGCTTCAAATGCCGCTAAATCGTTATAGTCTGTGTGAACGATGTCGCCCGGCTTTGGACCAAAGCCATCAGAGTATGCAGCTTGACCACCTACAGTTACAGTGAAGAAAGTACGGCCGTGGAAACCTTTGTTGAAAGAGATGATTTGCGACTTTTCAGCACCAAACTTATCTAGTGCCCAACGGCGTGCTAACTTAAGCGCCGCTTCGTTCGCTTCTGCACCAGAGTTTGCAAAGTAGACTTTCTCTGCGAACGTCGCATCAGTTAGCTTTTTCGCTAAACGTAGTGCAGGCTCATTAGTCATCACGTTAGACAGATGCCAAATTTTCTCGCCTTGCTCTTTAAGCGCGCCCACCAAAGCTGGGTGACAATGACCTAGACAGTTAACTGCGATACCACCAGCAAAGTCGATGTACTCACGACCTTCCTGATCCCATACTCGAGAACCTTCACCTTTCACTGGAATTACCGCTGAAGGTGCGTAGTTAGGTACCATTACGTCGTCAAACAATTCACGATTGATAGTCATTTTATTTCCTCATATTTGGTGAGTGAAAGTGCAAACAAGGAGTCATTTCCTTTTGGAGGTCGGCGCGTTGCCGCCACTTGATAGGATATTTATTCACACCAATTCGGTGCTATGTATTTTGACCCGCCCCTTGATGGCACAAAATTCATACGCTCATTATTCCAGAAAAAGCGCCATTTGTCTCACTTATACCACGTTCTCAGCCCTTAGTATTCAAGGGTTTAACATATATTCTCAACTCAAGTGAATAACTATCTAGGGCAGATATTTAGGGCAAAGCAAGCCCCGTGCAGCCTTGCACAGATCATTTAAGATTAGGTTTTGAATGAATAGTCGCAAAAAAAATTTCAATTTTTTTTACAAAATCGTCAACTGCAGGTTATGGAACGCACATTTTGCCAATTGCTGACGCATTTCCTCGGTAAGTTCTAAATGATTGAGCAAAATCTCGGCTTCGTCATCTTCAATTAACTGACTATCTTTTAAAACAAGTAGTTGTGCGTAGCCATAGGCTTTTTGCATCACTTGTGTCAAAGGTAATGGGTCGGCAATGTTTTTATGCGCATTTGGTAGATAAGTTTGCGCATACTCTTCCATGACGGCATTAAAGGGCAAATAACGTAACTCCATTTTTTCAATTAGCTTACGTGATATCTCTGCCGAATGTTCTATCAACAAGTTACGTAAAAATAATGGATCAGGAGATAACTCCATTAATGCGGTGTGTAGGTCTTTTTGCTTTTTGTCTCGTGCTATTTGTACCTTGGCTTGCCACACTTTTTCGAAGGTGCGTAAATAAAGACGGATCAAGGCCACTTTCCCAAGCTCTAGTAACATGCCTAAAGTAAACGCATGCTGTTCTTTTACCCCAAAAAATGGTGCCAGCTCTTTTGCCGCAATGGCTGTGCTCATGCTCAGCTCGCGTAATTTACGCTTCATTAAGCCAAATGGTTCTGTAGCATGCGGCATCCAGTGTCTTACCGCCATTGTCGGGATCACCATTTGCAAGTTCTCAAGGCCTAAATACCTTAATGCTAATGCCGGCGTGTCGACCTTAATGGACGTGCCTTTACTGTTTTTTTTGCGATACTGTGGCAAGTTGACTAGCGAAACCAGCTCACGACCCAACCAACTTAAGTCATTGACCAAAGGTTCTAAACGCCCAACCGAAGCTGAGCGCACGGCTAGAATATCTAAGATCGCAGGAACGGAGTCTTGAATGCCAATGACTTCATGATAGATGTTATCAAGGTCATGCAGTTGCTTTGTGATAGCTTCTTCGATAACGGAATGTAGATGCTTACTCGCTTTGGCAATATATTTGTGATGACTTGTGCTGCTTTCTTGGCGTTTTGCAGCCGCAGCAATTTCCACCTCTAGCATAGTGCGCTGTGCGATATTCTCACCATAGCTGATATCAAATGTATGGATATAGCCTATTTGCTTCTGCGCAAAGTTGAGGCTGATAAGGAGGTCATGGGCACGCTCGGATAGCGCTTGTGCCATTCTAATTTGCTTATTTTCTTGCGTCATGCATGCTACTTATCTAAAAGAAAAACACTGAGTTAAGCACTCAACAGAATCGTCTTACTGATTAGTATTATACCAGTAAAAGCAATATTATGATTTGATATTGCGCACAATAGAATCAAAAAGTTATATATCAAAAGCCAGTCTAACCAACGAAAGCGCAGCGAATATGGATATATTACACCTAGGCGAAACCCTGTTGGTTTTGTTTAAACTTTAGAAGCGTTTTATAAAGTTATCAAGTAATGCTAAGCCGTGTTCCGTGAGGATAGCTTCTGGGTGAAATTGCACACCTTCTAGCGCTCTATCGGCAGCCAAGAGTCCCATAATTTCATCACGTTCACCCTCTTGTGTCTGTGTCCAAGCCGTTACGGCTAGAGCATTTGGCAGGCTACTTTGTTCAACAACCAAAGAGTGGTAGCGGCATACTTCGTATGGTGATGGCAGGCCTTGAAATACGCCTATATTGTTATGATGAACTTGAGACGTCTTACCATGCATCACTTGTTTTGCTCGAATGACTTTGCCACCTAAAGCTTGTGCAATAGTTTGATGACCAAGGCAAATGCCAAGAATAGGAATTTGTCCCTGTAGACGTTTTACTACTTCAAGCGAGATCCCCGCTTCATCAGGACTGCAAGGGCCAGGAGATAGCACAACATATTTGGGATTAAGCTGCTTGATTTGTGAGGCGCTGATTTCATCATTCCGCTTTACCAGCACGTCCACGTCTAAGCGCTGAAAATACTGCACTAGGTTGTAAGTAAAGGAATCATAGTTATCAATCATCAACAGCATGTAGGTACCACTAAAAGAACCAAGCAGCCTATTCGCCACTGGGGTAAAGATGTTCGTTATAAGTCTATTTTATCACGAACTCAACAGGAGGGTTTTCTTATATCTAGTATCTGCTTTAAGCCAAGGGGCTATCGCCCCTTGTAATACAAAAAGACACCATAAATGGTGTCCTTTCTTTGTGTTTTATTAACCGCGAGGAATAAAACCGACGGCGTCATACACAGCTTTAAGCGTTTTCTCGGCACGAATACTTGCTTTTTCCGCGCCTTTTTTCATGATTTCGTTCAGCAGAGTTTGATCTTCACGGATTTCTTTAAAGCGCGCTTGAATAGGCTCAAGCATATTCACTACCGCATCGGCAGTGTCTTTCTTCAAGTGACCGTACATTTTGTCTTCGTACTCTGGCACTAACTCTTCAATTGAGCGTTTAGTTGCAACACTAAGTAGAGTCAGTAAGTTGGATACACCAGGTTTTTCAACACGATCAAAGTAAATGCGTGCTTGCTCATCTGAATCCGTTACCGCTTTTTTCAGCTTTTTCTCTATCTTCTTAGGTTCATCCAACAGCATCACAAAACCATTTGGGTTTTCGTCTGATTTTGACATCTTCTTGCTCGGATCTTGCAAGCTCATAACACGAGCGCCAAACTCTGGAATATAAGGTTCTGGGATCTTAAAGACATCGCCATACAGGTTGTTAAAGCGCGTTGCGATATCGCGGGTCAACTCAAGGTGCTGCTTTTGGTCTTCACCAACCGGTACTTGATCCGCTTGATACAATAAAATATCCGCAGCTTGCAATACTGGATAGGCGAATAAGCCAACGTTTACGTTATTGGCGTGCTTTGCTGATTTATCTTTAAACTGCGTCATGCGGTTTAATTCACCCATTTGTGCATAACAGTTCAGCACCCAACCTAGCTGTGCATGCTCAGGAACCTGTGATTGTACAAATAGTGACGATTTATCTGGGTCGATGCCGCAAGCGGTATATAGTGCTACGCCGTCTAATACGCGATCGCGTAGTTGCTGCGGCTCTTGGCGAACCGTAATGGCATGCAAGTCAACCAACATAAAGTAACAATCATGATCATTTTGTAGTTTAAGCCACTGGTTAATGGCACCTACGTAATTGCCTATTGTCATACCACCGGTTGGCTGAATACCACTTAATACTACAGGTTTACTCATGTCGTTCCTTTATTTCTTCATTGAATTAACGTTGATTGATAATGGGAATAATATCTAAGAATCCATCACAAAGGTACTGTGGATTGAACTCTTTCAAATCGAATCCCTGATTATACCCATAATTTAGCGCAATCACAGGTATCTTAGCGCCCTGAGCGGCCAAAATATCGCTTTTAGAATCTCCAACCATAATAAGCTTATCCGCTGGTATACCAAGACGCTCGGCAGCCAGCAATAGCGGAGCTGGTGATGGCTTTTTGTCAGTATCATCACCACAGACGATACAATCAAAATGCGATGTGAGATTTAATTTATCTAGCAGCTTTAGCGTAAATGCACGATTTTTATTGGTCACGATGGCTTTTGGCACTGCGGCAAATGCAGATAACCCCGTCTCAACATACGGATATAAACCTGCATACTGACCAACTAATTCATCATAATGCACTTTAAAACGCTCAATGGCGGTGTGCGCTAAACTTTCGGATAGCGCTTCGCTAACTTCATGGCTACCGCTTAGGCCTCTTTTTACTAACATATCGATGCCGTTACCTACCCATTCACGCACCAGAGCATGACTAACAATTGGATGAGCAAGCTCAGACAGCGTTAAATTGAGCGCCATGTACATATCCTCGACGCTATCAACTAACGTGCCATCGAGGTCAAATAAAATACCCTCAAAACGCATTATTTTACCTTTGCTAATTCTTGACGCATGGCGTCTATTACCGCTTTGTAATCGGGTTGATTAAAGATAGCGGAACCCGCAACAAACATGTCTGCACCGGCTGCTGCAACTTCAGCAATGTTGTCCACCTTAATCCCCCCATCCACTTCAAGACGAATATCGCGACCGGACGCGTCAATGCGTGCTCTCGCTTCTTTTAATTTTTCAAGTGTATGTGGGATAAAACTTTGGCCGCCAAAACCAGGGTTTACCGACATCAAGAGGATTTGATCAATTTTATCCATCACATGATCGAGATAATGCAGCGGTGTGCCTGGGTTAAATACCAAGCCAGCTTTACAACCTGATTCTTTAATCAGCGCAAGGCTTCTGTCTATATGCTCGCTAGCCTCTGGGTGAAATGTAATAATGCTCGCTCCGGCTTTAGCAAACTCGGGAATTAAACTGTCTACAGGCTTTATCATCAAGTGTACGTCGATAGGAGCTGTAATTCCGTAATTTCTTAATGCGTCACAAATCATTGGACCAAAAGTTAAATTTGGCACATAGTGATTATCCATTACATCGAAATGAACCACGTCGGCACCTGCTGTCAGTACCTTTTCAACATCTTCGCCTAACCTCGCAAAATCTGCGGATAGAATGGATGGTGCAATTAAAAAATCAGACATACTTTTCCCCTAAACGTAAGACCGCGATACTGTACCGTAAATAGCCCAAAATGTCTGCGATTTAAGGCGCTTTATGATTGTGCAATAAACGAACATTGTGTATCATTATGTGATATCTAACTTCTGGGGATAGGGTTATGGTTTCTAGATATAAAGCACGGATTGCTCTGCTTGGGACGGTATTAGCCGTGTCGGCAGGGGTATTTTCTTTCGACAATGATGAAAGTCTTGCCGCAAATTACTCCGCATGCACTTGTAGCACTGGCAATTTAAGTAGTCGAATAAATGCAGTGGAATGTCAGCAAGAAGCGCACACAAGTTGGGCTGCGTGGTTGACTGGCGGTAGTTCGAGTGGCCAATTCCATTATTTGGATTTGCTTGAGCTATTACTTGGCTCTAAAGACAATCAAAGCAGTAGTAAAGTTTCATCTCCTTACTAATACCAGTTGAGCCAATCAACTGGTAAGAGGTAAACACTATGGCTTCTTCCAATAGTAAATTCGCATTAGTTCAAAGTGTCTGTGCAGCAATGTTTGGTGTGCAGAGTGGTCAAAAACAAGCATATGACTTTAACAAAAAGCATTTTTGGCCGTTTGCTTTTGCAGGCATCGTTTTTGTCGCCGCCTTTGTCATTGGCTTAATTTGGTTTGTGAATGGTGTGGTTTTGGCTTAGTCCTTTATGCCGCAGCAAATTACGGACGGTGATATAACGCCATTAGTTCGTCAACTTTATTCCGCCCATTACCTTTAGGGCTAATTGTACGTTTCACCTTGATCACATCTAGCTTCGCTTGATTATAAATCTTTCGTGTCCATACCGTGTCGTGATTGGAGATTAACACTGGCGTTTGTTTTTCAAAAGCCGCGGTTTCCGCAAGATTCGCCAATTGCGCTTGGTCGTCTAAGTTAAAGCCGCCTTTTGCATAGCTAGTAAATGATGCTGTTTTGCTCAAAGGCACATACGGTGGATCGCAATACACTACCGCATTTTTTGGCATAGTTTCAAATACTTGGCTGTAACCTTGACAGGTAAAAGTAGCCTGTTGAGCCTTTTCAGCAAACACATATAACTCACGCTCTGGAAAGTAAGGCTTTTTGTACTTACCAAAAGGGACGTTAAAGATCCCCTTTAAGTTATAACGACATAAACCATTGTAGCCATGGCGATTCATATATAGAAATAGAATCGCACGCTCATACACATCAATGCTTTCGTTAAACTGTTGTCGATACGCGTAATAAGCATCTGGGTGGTTATTCAACTCGACGAATAGCCTTTTAGCATCACTGATAAATTCATCAGGAATACGCTTCAACTCTTTATACAGGTTGATAAGATCAGCGTTAATGTCATTTAAGACATAATGCTTAAACTGAGTGTTAAGGAAAACAGATCCCGCTCCAACAAAAGGTTCTACTAGCGTGTCGGCTTCATTACTTGCTGCTTGTAGGCGCTTAGAAATATCTTCTACTAAGCTGTATTTTCCGCCTGCCCATTTTAAGAAGGCTCTAGTCTTTTGTTGCATGCTCGTTCTATGTCGTGAGTGGTTGCGCGATTTTACACTAAATGTGGCTAATTACCGAGAGACTGAGTAATTTCTTGTTTAATTTTACTCATTCTCTTAAAAAATGGCTGACCTTTTCGTAGCGCCTCAGGCAATACCGCCTTTGCTTGCTTCGCTGAGGCCAAACTCTCATAAGCATCAGTAGTAACTACAAACCAAGTTCTGCCGTTTCTTAAGACAGTAAACTGCTGTGTCACTACCTCGTTATGCTCCGCCATAAACCCAGCTGCAATCTCACTTTCTGTCACCGCAAGTAACTGGATCACCCATTCATCATCTGAACGACTGAGATACCAAGGGTTTCCCGTCAATGGTTCAGGCTCTGCGTACTGAGGCTCTTTTACTGGCGATAAAGTGGCCGGAGTACTACCAACATTGGCTTCTTCAGCTTCAGTCGCTTGCTCTGTTAGTGCGTTATTGTTGTTTGTAGTAGTTTCTTTTGCTTCAGTTAATGCAGATAAAATACTACCAACAGGCGCTGTTTCAATTTGCGTTGGCGCTTCGGCTGGCAACTCTGGTTGTGCGTTGTTTTCAACTTCAACTTTTTCAACTGTAGTAGTTGGCGCTTCAAATACAGCTTGCGCATCAATAGCAGTAGCGACGGCTTCTTCATTATCTTCAGTTGGCGTCAAGTATCGTTTTAATTCTTGCTTATACACTAAAGCAACCATTAACGCGGTCAGTATCAAACAAAGCGCAATGACATACCATTGCCATTGTGATTTGCTACCCACTTTGGAACTTTGTTCACGTAAATTCAGACTCTGTTGCTGCGGCTGCCAAGAAAGTAAAACACTCGGATTACCTCGAGCTTCAGCAACAAACGTATTAAAAATAGGATCTTCATCAGGCGGTAAGTCTTTGTAAAACATGCTCATCAAACGCTTGCTTTCAAGCATGGATAAAGGCTCGATATGAATATCCAAACTTTCAGGGATCAACTGAGGCTGCTGCGCCGTAGCGAGTATGTAAATTGTTTCGCGAGAAGATTTTGCGAGCTTTTGTAGTTGTTCCGCAAGCTCTTGGGTTAAATGCCTAACGTTGTCTAAAACCCATAAGCATGGTCCACAAGCTTGTTCATCGTGGAGCAACATGAAGTTTTCACTTAGAGATAACTTCTGATCAATGAGAGGACTGCGAAAGCTATGCTCAAGCAGTTGCCGCACTACATCAAACTCTTGAGTATTTGCAGTCAGCTTTACAAACGCTTTGTTAAAGTCTGGATACTTATCGGTAAGAAACGATTCTGCAAGGTAGCTTTTACCAAGACCCGAAGAGCCGACTAAGGTTATCAGGTTTTGGCCATAGTCGAATTGCATAGCAATTCTATCTACCAATGCAGCTCTGCTTGGTAAAATTTGCGACTGCATTTAACGACCTATTAGAGTTACCACGGTTTCATCGCTAACATCATCCACTAGCGCACATTGACCTAGTTGCGTTGGCAGAATAAAGCGAATTTTGCCTTGTTTGTTCTTTTTGTCTTTGCGCATATGTTGTAAAAACTGCGCAGCGGTCATCTCGCTTGGCGCTTCTGTCGGTAATTGATAAAGCGCAATAACGCGACGGATCTTTTCAACATCAGCAGTACTAAGCGCGCCACGCTGGCAAGCTAGGTTTGCAGCTATCATCATTCCAGCAGCAACAGCCTCACCGTGCAACCAATTACCATAGCCCATTTGCGCTTCAATCGCATGGCCAAAGGTGTGACCCAAATTAAG
Organism: Pseudoalteromonas sp. OF7H-1; assembly: GCF_022347825.1. NCBI lineage: Bacteria > Pseudomonadati > Pseudomonadota > Gammaproteobacteria > Alteromonadales > Pseudoalteromonadaceae > Pseudoalteromonas > Pseudoalteromonas sp. OF7H-1. Next base: position 398,820 of record NZ_JAKRFX010000003.1, read on the forward strand.
TAATGCACGCAATCCTGCTTCGGTTTCGTCTTTGGCGACGATCTCAGCTTTTATTGCACAACACTTATAAATAACTTGTTGAAGGCTTTCAGCACCTAGTGCGCTGAGCTGAGGGTGCTGATCCGTTAATGTATCAAGAAAAGATGCATCATAGATCAACGCATATTTAATGACCTCAGCCATACCTGCAGCAAACTCTCTTGCAGGTAATGTACTTAAGGTCTTAGTGTCGATAAAAACCGCTTTTGGCTGATAGAAAGCACCAATCATGTTTTTACCTAACGGATGATTTACCGCAGTTTTACCACCAACTGACGAATCTACTTGTGACAACAAAGTCGTAGGGATCTGAATAAACGGAACACCACGCTGGTAGCATGCCGCAACAAAACCAGTCAAATCGCCAACCACACCGCCACCGAGGGCAATCAAACACGTATCTCGACCACAATTATGCTCGAGCAAAAAAGCAGAGATTTTTTCAAACCATTCTAGCGATTTATATTGTTCACCATCAGGAATGACAAAATGTAGCGGTTTTTGAGCGTCAAATATCGCTAACAGACTATCTAAATATAGAGGTGCTATGGTGGTGTTGGTGATGATAACAGGACGACTTTGCCCAACATACTGCTTAAGTCGCCCTTCATCTGATAAGAGATGTTCACCGATGAAGATGGGATAGCTTCGCTCGTTTAAATCAACCTTTAATTCAAGCATGGCTTCCCTCCTACGGTGTTGTTATTAGAAATCTAATTTTTCAATAATTTGGTTTGCAACTACTTTAGCGCTTTGCTCATCCGTACGAACAACGTGATCTGCCACTTCTCTATATAGTGGTTCACGCTCATCGGCTAAGCGCTCTAGTACGTCACGTGAGTCTTCACTGGTTTGTAGTAATGGACGACGCTTATCACGCTGAGTACGAGCTACCTGTTTTTCGATCGGCGTTTCTAGGTAAACAACAATACCGCGCGCAGACAACTTGTTGCGCACTTCTTTGCTGATCACAGAGCCACCACCTGTCGCTAACACAATGCCTTGCATTTCTGTTAGGTCAGAGATGACGCTTTCTTCACGCTTGCGGAACCCCTCTTCGCCTTCAATATCGAACACCCAAGAAATATCGGCACCTGTGCGGCGCTCAATTTCCTGATCCGAATCGAAAAATTCAAGGTGTAATTGATCTGCAATGTGACGACCAATCGTGCTTTTACCAGCCCCCATCGGGCCTACTAGAAATATATTACGTTTCTCAGCCATATCTTTTTAGTACAAACGAACTCTAAAATTTGAAATAAAACCCCGCCTAACGACCTGGCCCCAAAATTAAGGAGGGGATTATCTCAGTAATCCGTGAACAATTTCAAGTCAAACCACGCAAAAAGCGTAATACTTTTACTGTCAACGGGCCTATAAACTGTCTTGAATGATCTTAGGTGTCACAAATATCAGCAATTCTCGCTTCTCATTAATATCACGAGAGTTCTTAAACAATAGACCTAAATATGGGATGTCGCCCAAAATTGGGATCTTACTTACTGCTGTTTTCACTTCTTGCTGATAGATACCACCCAGTACGATAGTTTGACCATTTTCGACCAGTACTTGTGTTTGGATCTGTTGGGTATTGATTGCCGTCGCCGGGCCATTTGGCGTTTGCACGGTATCACCTTTAGTGTCTTGTGTAATCACTAAGTCGAGAATTATTTTATTATCAGGTGTAATTTGCGGTGTCACCTCCAAGCTTAAAACCGCTTTTTTGAAACTCACCGTCGTTGCACCACTTGACGATGCCTCTACGTAAGGAATTTCTGTACCTTGCTCGATACGCGCCTTTTTCTGATTCGCCGTGGTGATACTTGGCGTCGCAATTATCTCGCCTTTGTTCTCTTGTTCCAAAGCTGACAACTCGAGATCAATCAGTGTGCCATCCGCCAATTTAGCAATGTGCATACCAATACTACCAGCAGGAACCCCTTTCACGCCTAAATTAACGTTTAAGCGATTTTCCAAAGACGGGATGTTACCATTGGACAAAGCATCAGCGCCTTCCAGCGTACCAGATATAGCATCGCTACCTTGCTGGTCGCTAAAGCCCCAGCGGACACCTAAGTCTTCTTGTACGGTATCATCCACAGTAACCATACGCGACTCAATACGCACCTGTTTTACTGGCACATCTAAGGTTTCCACCATCCGGCGCACACTTTCAATACTGCGCGAGGTATCTTTAATTAATAAAGTATTGGTACGTTTGTCAACGGACACACTACCACGATGGCTAATAATAGAGTTGATATCTGTTTTAAGTAAGTCAGCAAACTCTTCCGCTTTCGCGTAATTAAGTTGAATATACTCGCTATATAATGGCTCTAGCTCTTCCACTTGCTGACGCGCTTGTAATTCTTTGGCTTCTCTCGCTGCGAGTTCTTCTGATGGTGCAACCATCAAAATAGAACCATCCATACGCTTATCTAGCCCTTTCACACGTAACACAACATCAAGCGCCTGATCCCAAGGTACACCGTCTAAACGTAGGGTTATATTGCCAGATACAGTGTCACTCGTTACTAGGTTAAAGTTGTTTGTATCTGCGATGATCTGTAGTACAGAGCGAATTGGAATATCCTGAAAATTCAGCGTGATTGGCTGACCTTTATACTCTTTTTTATCGCCAAAGGTTTTATTACCTTCGTCTTTCTCAACTGATAACGTAAAGATGTTATCAAGCTGCTGATAGGTAAACTTGAATGCCGCATTTGGCTCAATCACAATGCGGCTTTTATTGTCTTCTTTAAAGGTCTCGATACGAGATACCACAGTGCCAAAATCTAACACATCAAGTTCATATAACAGGTCTTCCGCAATATCAATATGGTGGAAGTCCGCAATGATTTTGCCACCGCGCTCTTGTACATCAATAGCCGCTTGATTGTGCTCTAGAAACGCTAGTACCTTCGCCTCACCTTTCTCACCGCGACGAAAATCGATAGCTTGAATTTGGTTAATAAATGCGGTGACTTTTTGACTTTGATCTTGTTCGGAGACAATCGGTTTGTTAGATACTTCCACTATCACAAGATTATTCTTAACCTCGGTTTTATATAGCTTCAACTCATCCATGTTGATGGAAACGGCAAAACCGCCATCTCTGAGTTCACTGGTAATGCCTTGAATGCCAGCCTTGTTAATGCTCAATGCTTTTAAGCTTTCTTCAAACTCAGCCTGCTGGAAAAATAATTCAATACTAGCACTTTCGCCAACAACTCGAACTTTTGGCTCTGTATTGAGTTTTTCGTCAAACACCAGTTGTAGCTGGGTTTCCCCTGTTGGCACAGGGTTATAGCGAATGTCATACAACATAGGAATGGCATGCGCTATTGACGAAAGGCCAACTAAGGCAACACCGAGCACGGAACGCCATAGTGTTCGAGTGCTTTTAATAGTTGATTTTATAACGTTATTGTTAGTATTCACTCGCGCCACCTTGTTCCGCTTCTAACATTTCCACTTTTGTTAGCCTTTCTTTCCAACATCCCGTTCCATCTGGGATCAATTCTAATAATTCTAAATGATCGGCATGTACACTTAGCACTTTGCCATGATACAAACCCATATATTCGCCACGTTTAACACGATATAACCCCTGCGTTGCCGCTTCGATTAGCGCCCAACGACCGTCAGACTTGGCGATAATGCCTTTCATACGCAGATTATCCAATGGAAACTTCTCTAACGGATAGCGATCTCTATCTGGATCTGGATGTAAGCAGTTTTTAATTTGAACTAGTTTATTTTCAATCACTTCGGGCTGTGGCGCAACAAAAGGACTACGTAACTCCGAAGCGCTATACTTAAACGGTTCATAATTTTGCATTTCAGGTATAGGCTCGATTTTTGGCGTTGAGCTTGCTTTTACCTGATCAATAAATTCTTTTTGTTCTGCCGTACTATCATTACAACCAGAGATGAACATCAATGTGGTCACGCAGAGCATCAGTCGGATCATTTCTGACCTCCTTGCTCATAGCGATAAGTTTTTGCCACAACACTAAATACCAGCTCGCCGTTTCCTGCATTTTCGATTCTAAAATCGTGTAGGCTGACTATTCGAGGTAACTCAGATACTTTACTCACAAACTGACCAAATTCATGATATTTACCTATCACTTCTAACTTAATAGGCAATTCAGTATAAAACTCTTTGCGTACCTCTGGCATCCAGCCAATTTTTAGGAAGGTTAATCCGCTTGAAGTACCAACGTAAGTCAGATCATCAAGTAACCCAGGCGTTTCGTTGGAACTTGGCAGTCGCCTCAACAGCTCTGTAAATTGCGCTTCCATATCAATCATTTGCTGTTTATAAAGCTCTAGATTGTTTGCTCTTGCGTATTTTATTCGGTAGCTCGTTCTTAGCTCCTGCTCTTTTTTAACCGCTTGATCGTAGCGGTCAATTGAGCTTGAGACCATCAGGTTATAACCCAATACCATCATTAATAAAACCACGAGAATGGAACATAAAACTTTTACAGGAAAAGGCCAATGACCTATGTTGTCGAGCTCCAGCTCATTCCAATCGATTTCTTTTAAACTGTTTAAGTCAAAATTCATGCACTGTGCCTCCGCCCTATTTCGCTTTATCGGCTAAGTGGATGTCTTCATGAGACTTAACATAAAAATGCATCGTAAAATCACTCAGTAATTTTGAACTTTGCTCACCGGCTACTATGCCCTGGATCACAGGTCGCTCTAATAAATAAGACGATTCAACTTGTCGTAGCATTTGCGATAACCGGTTATTTGATTCACTACGACCAATGACTTTGATCATATTTTCTTGCCGCTCAAGACTGGTGAGATAAACCCCAGCCGGAACTACTCGCGCTATTTCATCGATAATTTGCGTGCCGAGACTACGGTTGAGTTGTAACTCTTCAATAAGCCGAATACGGCGCTGTAAATTTTCTTTTTGCTTATTCAGATCGTTAATCGCGGCTATTCGTGAATCTAGTTGAGAGATCTCACTTTCGAGATAACGGTTTTTAACTTCTTGTCCGGTTTTTAAGCCATCATAAAAACTACCAAGCATGTACATTATCAATAGACAAGCCGCGATGATCACCGCAATGATAGTCAAAAAGATTTGTTGCGACGCTTGCCTTTGCTGCTCGCGCCAAGGTAGCAAATTTATATGTGGCATGATGAAAAGCTCCTTAGTGCCAAGCCTGTCGCTAAGGCAAACTGCGCTTTATGCTTTTGCAGCACATGCCTATCTACTTTTGGTGCGATCTCCATGTCGGTAAACGGGTCTGCCACGATTGTGTGGATCCCAAGCTCATCAATGAGCAGTTTATCTAAGCCACTCACCAAAGCCGTTCCCCCCGTCAACACGATGTAGTCTATATGATCTTTACCACTGGTTGTCATGAACATTTGTACCGCTCGACGAATTTGCTGCAGCATAGAAGTTTGGAAAGGAGCTAAGACTTCAAAGGTATAGTTTGGCGGTAAATCTCCCGTTGTTTTCGCCAGTTCAGCTTCATCGTAAGTTTTGTTGTAATAAGCAACAATACTGTTGGTATATTGCTCACCACCAAACACTTGGTCACGGGTATAAATCGTTTTCCCAGATTGAATAACGCTTATCAACGTAAGCACCGCGCCAATATCTATCATTGCTACGATTTTATCAAAGGCATCATTTGGCAGTTCAGGGTAAATGACGTCCATGGCTCTACTTAGTGCGTAGTTTTCTACATCAACAACTTTCGCTTTGAAACCAGCTTCTTCCAATGCGCCTACCCGTGCTTGCACGCTTTCGGTACGAGCCGCAGAGAGCAGCACATTCATTTTTGACGGATCGGCTTCGTTTACTCCAATTTTTTCAAAATCTAGACTAACTTCATCTAACGGGTAGGGGATCAGGCTATCCGCTTCAATAGCTATCTGGGACTCGAGTTCAGCATCAGTTAATGACACATCCATAAAGATCACTTTTGTAATCACGGTCTGACCGGATACGGCAACTGCTGCATATTGCGTGAGCTTTGGAATGCGCCGCTTCATTTTAGTTATCGCGTTGCCGATCGCTTCAATGTCTTGAATGGCCCTTTCATTTACTGCTCCTTTCGGAATAGGTTCAATCGCAACGGCTTCTACTCGGTAGCTGGAACTTGTCTTCGACAGCAACACCGCTTTGACACAATGGGAACCGATATCGATCCCTATCATCAGAGGTGCTTGTTTTTTTAGTAGTTGGCTCAGCATGTGAAGCGCCCGTTTCCTTTTAAGACTGTGTACCATAAAAATTTAGCACACAAAAATATTAATCGTTTTTTAATCAAGATATACTAGCAGTGTCTACCTGTAATTGGGAGTCTAACTAGGGATAATTCCGTGAAATTATTGAAAAGATTTTTACAATTCGTTTTTGTTTGTACCCTTTTAGGCGTGTTGACACTTATCAGTCTTTATTATTATGTCAAATCTGACATACCAAGTGTAGAGGTTTTGAAAGATGTTCAACTACAAACACCCATGCAAGTCTTTACACGAGACGGAAAACTCATCAATCAGTTTGGTGAAAAGCGCAGGATCCCTGTACGTTTGCAGGATGTTCCACTCCCCATGCGCAAGGCATTCTTAGCGACAGAAGATAACCGTTTTTACGATCATTTCGGTATTGATCCGATAGGTATCGTCCGCTCCGCTTTAGTGCTTATCACCACAGGGCAAAAAAAGCAGGGAGCCAGTACGCTCACCATGCAACTTGCCAGAAACTTTTTCTTAACAAGAGAGAAAGCCTATATTCGTAAAGTGAAAGAAATCTTTATTGCGTTGCATATTGAGCAGCTATTAACGAAAGACGAAATTTTTGAGCTTTACTTAAACAAAATTGAACTGGGTAATCGCGCCTTTGGTATCGGTGCAGCAGCACAAGTCTACTACGGTCGCTCACTATCAGAATTAACTTTAGCAGAAATGGCAATGATTGCAGGCCTGCCAAAAGCGCCTTCTGCGTTAAATCCAATTCGTAACCCAGAGCGCGCGCAATTGCGCCGGAATGTTGTGCTCGGACGAATGCTTGCTGAAAAGTATATTACCCGCGCAGAATATGATGAGGCGACACAAGCTCCTATCACGGCTAAATTCCATGGCGCCGAAATTGAATTATATGCACCTTATATTTCTGAAATGGTTCGCGCCTATATGGTTGAACGTTATGGTACTGATAAAGCTTATAACTCTGGCATGAAAGTTTACACCAGTGTGGAATCTGACATGCAACAGGCTGCTCAGCATGCATTAGTTGATAATTTACATGCCTACGATATGCGTCACGGCTTTAGAGGCGCAGAAGAAACCTATTGGCATGCTGAGACGGAATCGCCGCTCAGCCATGAAGGCATTATTACTCGCCTTAAAAAGGTCAATGAAATTGGGCCGTTAAAAGCCGCTGTAGTGCTAAACATTGCAGAGAAAACGGCCGACCTGCTCTTAAAAACCGGTGAGCAAATTACATTGGAATGGTCAGGCTTAAGTTGGGCCAGACAATACATCAGTGAGACGCGTCAAAGCTTACCACCAAAAACAACCGCAGATATCCTCGCGCCAGGCATGCAAGTGTTTGTCCGTAAACAAGACGACGGCTGGATGTTAAGTCAGTTGCCACAGGCATCCAGTGCCCTTGTCTCACTCGACCCACAGGATGGGCGTGTAAAGGCGATTGTGGGTGGCTACAGCTTTGAGCTTAGCCAATACAATCGCGCTACTCAAGCTAAGCGTCAGGTGGGTTCAAACATCAAACCCTTTATTTATTCATCCGCATTAGAAAATGGCTATACCCTAGCCACCATTCTTAATGACGCCCCGATTAATCATTGGGACAGAAGCGTTGGCGTGGCTTGGCGTCCGAAGAATAGCCCTGAAGTGTATAACGGCCCGATCCGTATTCGCCGAGCGCTTGCACAATCGAAAAACGTGGTATCTGTTCGTTTGATCAAAGGCGTTGGCATAAATAAGGCCGCTGATCATTTGCTTAAATTTGGTTTTCAAGACGCAGATATTAATCGCAGTGAGTCATTGGCGCTTGGTAGTGCTGCACTGACTCCTATTGAAATGGCGCGCGGCATGGCCACTTTTGCCAATGGCGGTCACCTCATTGAGCCGTACTTTATCGATAGAATTACCGACTCATTCGGCACTGAACTGGGGGCGGCAGAACCGTTATTAGTCTGCGACGAGCAGCAGCTGGAAGAACAACCTGAGCGCTGTGCACCGCAAGTGATTTCGGAGCAAAACGCATTTCTGATTGCCGATGCACTTCACAGTGCTATCTGGGGTGGTGGTAGCTGGAAACACGACACGGGCTGGAGCGGCACAGGCTGGCGTGGTCAGTGGTTAAAACGTCGTGACCTTGCTGGAAAAACGGGTACCACCAACGACTCCGTAGATACTTGGTTTACGGGCTTTAACCGCAACGTTCTCACTACAGTTTGGGTTGGCTTTGACGATGCGAGTAAATCCTTGGGTCGTGCGGCCTACAACGCTAACCTTGGTGATAATCAACTTGTTGGGGCAGAAGCCGGCGCAATTTCAGCACAACCAGCTTGGATAGACTTTATGCGTGAGGCACTTAGAGATGAGCCTTTGGCCCCGATAGAGCCGCCTCCAGGGCTTATTTCAACTCGGATAGACTTAAAGACAGGGCTTTTGTCTCGTAAGAACGACTACACATCTCGGTTTGAGTATTTCGAACAAGGTACGGCCCCAACCAAATACGTATTAGATACGGATAGCAGCACACCGTTTGACGATACCGCGCCGCTACCAACTCACGAAGAGTTATTCTAGAATAAAAATGCCGATACAGATGTATCGGCATTTTTGTCTTATACTAGTAGTTATTATATCTATTTTCTTAATAGAGCTATTTTAGATTTTGCGTTAGCCAGAATAAATCGGAATGTATTCCCGCTGCTGTCACTTCTTTACCTGCCCCCGGGCCTTGGATCACCAGCGGGTTTTGTTCATACCATTTAGTGTGGATCACAAAAATATTATCACCCGGCGTTAAATTCGCGATTGCCGAGCCATTTGGTACCTGTGCAATGCCTACTTTTGCAGACACTTTACCATTGCTTGCAATTTCAAGCGCACCAGTATAGCGAAGCGCAGCGTCATTCGCAGTGGCCTTTGCATAGTGTGTCGCATAAAAGTCATCGAGTTGCTGGCGATTTTCTAAAAACGTTTGCCATGAACCCACACTCAAGGACTCAGGCATTAATGCCTCTAATTCAATATCTTCAAGCTCAAGTTCAATGCCTAACTCTCGTGCTAAGATCAAAAGCTTACGCTGCATATCACGGCCAGATAGATCTTCGCGCGGATCGGGCTCGGTAAAACCAAGTTCTTGCGCCCCAAGCACTAGCTCAGAAAATGCTTCAGAACCATCATAGCGACTACAAAGCCAAGATAAAGTGCCGGAAAAGACGCCTTCAATTCTCACCACTTCATCGCCACTATTTTGCAGATCAGCCAATGCAAAGTTAATGGGAAGACCTGCGCCAACACTGGTATTGTAACGCCATAACAGGTTACGCTCTTGTAACTGCTGACGCAGCTTTGAGTACCAACCTTGTTGTGCCGTGCCGGCATATTTATTGGCGCTGATCAAATGGCAGTCATGTTCAACAAACAGCGGATACAACTCACTGAAACGCTCGCTCGCAGTAATATCGACCACCACTTTATGCTCGTAATCTAGCTCTTTAATACGAGTGAATAGCTCTGCTTCATTGTATTCGATGGCCTCATTTTGCCATTGCTGTTGCCACGATGCTAAATTCAACCCGCTTGGACAGAACAACATTTGCTTAGAACGCAGTAAGCCAACCAACTTAAGATCAAAGTGCTCACTCAGCTTAGCGACTTGGTTTTTGCATTGTTCGATGAACACTTCACCCACATTGCCAACACCCGCCACTATCACAGCAAGCTCCCTGCCTTTATTCACCAAACGTTCGTGCAATATAGCAAGTAGATCGCTATCAATAGCTTGATCGGTTAACACTAAGCTGTAATGACGCTCTTGCAGCACAAAACGGGTGACAATCGCATGTTCGTCCAATAATTCCAGAGCTTGCTGATGCAACCCAGCAATATCCTGACTTGGGGCAACAATAGCAAAGCCTTGTACTTGCGACTCAATAATATTGGCTCGCGAATCCAGCGCTTTGATCACAACATGGCTAAACTCAGATGGCACCAGTAAGTGTGCCTCTCCACCTTTAACAAAATGATGGATGCTATGCTGGATAAGCTGGCTTAGCTGTTTCACTTCTCCACTTTTTAACTGTTCAACACGTAACAGGTCAAGTTGTCCAAAAGTGGTAATAAAGCGCTTCTCTTTGCTATAGCCTGCCTTTACTATCTCAGTGCCAAGCGCATCGGCATCAAAGCTGCTACGAACTTGTAGTTTTATGTCGGTATCTTTAAGTGGAGACAGCGTTTTTGCATGCAGTACCGGATTACCTAATCGTGCGAGTAATTCAGCTTGGCCACGACATACTTTAGTGTATTTTATGGCATTAGCGACTTTACGTGGATCTGTGCTGAACACACCAGTTGTATCCGTCCAAATTGATACTTGAGCCGCATCAAGATAACTTGCCAACAAAGTTGCGCTATAGTCACTGCCATTTCGGCCTAAGGTCACCGTTTCACCTTGTGCATTTGCAGCAATAAAACCGGTAACGATATAGATAGCGTGATCATCAATGGCGCGATAGCACGCTTCTTTGTTATGGGCGTGTAGTAACACCCCCTCTTGTTGTACAAATAACCTACGAGCGTCGATAGCTTTGGCTTCAACACCTTGAGAGCTTAGGTAGTTTGCTAATATACGAGCCGACCATAGCTCTCCATGTGCAAGTAAACTCGCGTAGTGAAGATGTTGCTCTTCTCGCCCTAAAGCGATTGCTTGCAGCTCATTGACAAGCTGTTTGAGTAACACACTGTGTTGTTCACCTACAAACAAGGCATCAATTAATTCACGTTGATGATTTTCAACTTGTAACAAGACATCGTTGAATGCGCGAACATCTTGCTGCTCAAAGCTTTGCCATAACTTCACTAGGGTATTCGTTGTTTTTCCTGCAGCAGAAACCACAACACTGTCACCTAGCTGACATTGCTCTAACACTATCTTGGCAACCGCCTGATAACGCTCTGGCGAGCTTAAACTCGAACCACCAAACTTATGTACTACTTTTGCCATTTACTCACCACAACGCTACTGTATGTGCAGGCGTTAATTTGAATGACTTAGCATCATCACTCGCCTGACTTTCATCAATACATGCAAATCCTGATTCCAGATCTGCAATGAGATCCTGTGCATCTTCAATGCCTACAGAAATACGAATCAACGTGTCGCCCACTCCCGCTTCTAAACGCGCTTGCGGATCCATACCTGCGTGTGTCATCGTCGCTGGATGGCAAATAAGACTCTCAACCCCACCTAAAGATTCTGCCAATGAAAAGTGCGTTAGAGACGTTAAAAACTTCGCTGATGTTTGCAGATCGCCTTTGATATCAAAGCTCACCATGCCACCAAAGCCGAGCTGTTGTTTTTTCGCAAGTTCGTGTTGAGGATGCGACTCAAGGCCAGGGTAATAAACTTGGCTAACATACGGCGACTTTTCTAAATACTCCGCAATAAGCTGAGCATTTTCTTGATGTTGGCGTAAACGCACGTTTAAGGTGCGCAGTCCACGTAGAGTAAGGTAACTATCAAAAGGTGCACCGGTAATACCGATATTATTCGCCCACCAAGCTAACTCATCACCCAACTCCTGTGTACGCGCGATCACCGCCCCCCCCACGACATCAGAATGACCATTGATATATTTAGTAGTTGAATGCACGACTACATCTACGCCAAAAGCAATGGGATTTTGTAGTGCCGGAGACAAGAAGGTATTGTCGGCGGCGACCAAAGCCCCCACAGCGTGTGCTGCATTTACGACAGCTTCTATATCCGTTAGCCTTAATATTGGGTTACTTGGTGTTTCAATCCAAACTAATTTAGGTTTGATCTGCTGCAGCTGTGCAAGACTTTCTGATTGTGTGAGATCCAAGACGGCTAATTTGAGCAATCCACGCTTAGCAAGCGATGTAAACAAGCGATAGCTACCACCATAACAGTCATGTGGAATAACCAGCGTATCGTCATGGTTAAGTAGCTGAGTTACTAGGTGAACGGCAGCCATGCCAGTCGCGGTAATAATGCCACGAGCACCACCTTCAAGTTCGGTAAGTGCCTGTGCAAGCACATCACGATTAAAGTTACCACTGCGGCCATAATCGTAGTCGCGTTTGGTATCAAAATCGGCAAAAGAATAGGTGGTAGAAAGGTAAAGCGGTGGCACTACTGCCCCATGTGCTTTATCAGCTTCTATACCATGACGCACTGCAACCGTCGATTTGTTAACTTGACTCATAAGGTCACCTAGATAGTTGGATGTTTAGACGTCTAAAAGGTTAGAACAACAGAAACTAGAAGTCAAAACATTTATACTGCTAAATGGCTAAATAACTAGTATTTGACTATCTTTTTTAAACCGATAAAATTTCGCCACTCTAGGCGTTGCTAATACGACTGAGTTATTGAAAACTATGGCAGAGATTCTTCTATCTCGCTATGGCGGATTAGTTTATTCATCTATTTGAGTTTGGGATTTATCTTTAATTCGTAAGGTTATCCCTATATTCATGCGGTTGGTGAATAATGTAGACCAGAACCCAGTCATATTGGCATTGATGTAACTGAGGCAAGTACACAATTATGGCAAAATGGAACGGTGAGTATATTCACCCATATGCAGAACACGGTAAGAAAGCAGAGCAAGTAAAAAAGATCACGGTGAGCATACCTCTGAATGTACTCAAAGTGCTAACTGATGAGCGTACACGTCGCCAAGTGAATAACTTACGTCATGCCACGAACAGTGAGCTTTTATGTGAGGCGTTTCTACATGCCTTCACAGGTCAGCCACTGCCGAGCGATGAAGACTTGAGAAAAGATAACCCAGAGCGTATTCCGTTAGAGGTAAGACAAATAATGGAAGAGCGCGGTTTGGAGATCCCAGAAATAAACGAAGAGTGATAACTACTCTTTCTCTGTGGACATACAGACACAAAAAAAGCCTCAATCGAGGCTTTTTTCATTTGGATAATACCAATGGTACTATTCCATATATCCAGCTGGCATATCGATTTGTGCCACACCTGATTCAATTGCAGCTACCGCTACCGCTTTTGCGATACGAGGTAACAAACGCGGATCCATTGGTTTTGGAATAATGTACTCAGGACCAAACTCAAGACTATCCACATCAGCCGCTTTTAACACTTCAGCAGGCACAGGCTCTTTCGCAATCGTTCTAATTGCTTCAACCGCTGCAATCTTCATCTCGTCATTGATAGCGGTTGCACGTACATCAAGCGCACCACGGAAGATAAACGGGAAACACAGCACGTTATTTACTTGGTTTGGATAATCTGAGCGACCTGTCGCCATGATCAAATCATTACGTGCACCGTGTGCAACCTCAGGGCTGATCTCTGGATCTGGGTTAGAACAAGCAAATACCACTGGCTTGTCAGCCATTAGCTTTAGATCCTCAGCAGAAAGTAAGTCTGGGCCAGAAACACCAACAAATACGTCCGCATCTGCAATCACGTCTTGTAACGTACGCTTATCCGTGTTGTTTGCAAACAGCTCTTTGTATTCATTTAGGTCATCACGACGAGTATGGATCACGCCTTTTCTGTCCAGCATATAGATGTGCTCACGTTGAGCACCGCATTTGATCAGTAATTCCATACAAGCAATAGCGGCTGCACCCGCGCCAAGACACACAATAATCGCATCATGAATATCTTTACCCTGGATTTCCAACGCATTCAGCATACCCGCAGCGGTTACAATTGCAGTGCCGTGCTGATCATCATGGAATACAGGAACGTCACAGCGTTCAATTAGCGCGCGCTCAATTTCAAAACACTCTGGCGCTTTAATATCTTCAAGGTTAATGCCACCAAATGTGTCTGCGATATTTGCCACAGTATTAATGAAGTCTTCGGTGGTGTTGTGCTTAACTTCGATATCGATTGAATCAAGGCCCGCAAAACGCTTAAATAATAGCGCCTTACCTTCCATAACAGGCTTTGACGCCAAAGGACCTAAGTTACCTAAGCCAAGAATTGCCGTACCATTACTGATCACCGCAACCATATTTCCTTTACCCGTGTAACGGTATGCATTCGCCGGATCAGCCGCGATTTCACGTACTGGCTCTGCAACACCTGGGCTGTATGCAAGTGCTAAGTCTTTTACGGTCTCGGCAGGTTTAGTGAGTTCAACACTGATTTTACCTGGAACGGGCTTCTCGTGATAATCTAGAGCTTGTTGACGAAAGTCTGTCATGGCGCGATATTTTCCTACGAAGTTAATGTGAGAGTGTGGTAAACGTTCGCATTCTGAATGTTGGCAACCTAGCTAGCTGGTTACAGCAACACACAGTGCGATTAACTATATGAGCGACGACATTCAACCACTCAACAAGCGTATGTGCTTTGCTGTCGCGGTATGTCAATAGGACATATAGTTAATCGACCGTATTCACACAATACCGAGTTTTGCTCATTATTCAAGTAAAATCAGGTCTATCCACTAGCACGGCATTTTCTATACTTTTCCGAGAAGATAAGCTCAATTTTAAGAAATATTTCACAAATAAAATGACTAAAACTTAAAAAACAAGACGCTAAAACCAGCACAAAATGTATAAAATTAGCACAAATGTACACCAACTATAAAAACAATAAGAAAATTGCAACTTAACTAATTTTAACGTCAAGATACCGACATTTAATCGCAATATACTGACTTTAGTTTATATTAAGTGCTCATACCTGATACTAATTACTATATGAGCTTTGATTATTTTCACAACTTAAGCTCGTAAATGTTCAATATTTATCTGCTAAATAGAGTTTTTACTCTACCCAAGAAATCAGTAAAGTTTTGCTGCCAAACTGGCAAGTTTTTTATTTTAGAAGAATAAAAGACACAATAAGACGGGATGACTGACGGTCTGTCTGTTGATGCAGAATAGGATGTATAAATCGGGAAGGTATTTTCAAACAGGCACAAAAAAAGCACCATAGGGTGCTTTTTTCGACTAGACCAACAAGATTACTTCTTGCTGCTAAGTGCACCGAAACGCTTGTTAAAGCGATCTACACGGCCACCTGTGTCAAGGATCTTCTGCTTACCAGTGTAGAACGGGTGACATGCAGAACATACGTCTAGGTGAATATCTTTACATAGCGTTGAACGAGTTTCGAACTTGTTACCGCAAGAGCACGATGCAGTGATCGTCTCGTAATTAGGGTGAATACCTTCTTTCATAGCAACCTCTAGTTAAGGCCGTATCGCTCTCCAAACCCGAAGTCTGGCACCATACGTAGTTATACAAAAATGTGGACGCGTATTTTAGTGCCTAACTGAACAATCTACAAGCAATATTTCAGAGTTTTTTATCACCGCCTCTGAGTACGTTTTCAATTCGTACCACCTTAGGTATATACTTCGTCACTGCGCTCACTTTATGGAATTGTAATACATGCTCATTCTTGAAGTAGCTTTAAAGCTGCCACTGCACCGAACATTCGACTATTTGCTAGCACCAACCATGCAAGTTGAAGCAGGAATGAGAGTCACCGTCAATTTCGCCAACCGTCGCTGCACAGCGATTGCGCTTGCTAAAAAAGACGACACCGATGTACCAAAAGAAAAACTCAAGCAAATTATTGAGGTGTTGGACGAGCATCCTGTCTTTAGCCAAGCACAACTTAGCTTCTTACACTTTGTCTCTCAGTATTACTGTCATCCAATTGGCGATACCTTATTCACAGCACTACCGGCAGTGCTTAGAGAGGGTGGAAGCCCAGACAAAACTCAGATCCCTGTCGTCAGATTAACGGAAAAAGGGCAGAAACTACCAACACTGCGAGCCAAAAAGCAACAAGCACTGCTTTCTCAATTATATGAAGGTGGCGCAATAAAATTAAGCGAACTAAAAGCGCTCGGATTTGCTAGCCAAACAATTAAAGCATTGGAAGAAAAATCGCTTATCTCACAATCTATTGAGCATGATAGCGATTGGTCGCAAAATGAATTACAGCTAGGCGAAAAGCCACGCCTAAACGACCAGCAAGCGACTATCTGCAGCGCCGTCAATGCACAAGTCGGTTACCGTACCTTTTTAATCGAAGGTGTAACGGGAAGTGGTAAAACCGAAGTCTACTTACAGAGCCTTGAAAACATAATAAAAGCGGGTAAACAAGCACTGATCTTGGTGCCTGAAATTGGACTTACACCACAAACGGTCAACCGCTTCAAAAAGCGCTTTAATAACCTGCCCATTGATTTATGGCACTCAAATCTAACCGATAACGAGCGCCTACATACTTGGCGTCGCGCCGAAAAGGGTCTGAGCGCCTTGGTTATCGGTACTCGCTCGGCCATTTTTTTGCCATTTCAAAATCTCGGCATGATCATCGTTGACGAAGAGCACGACAACTCGTTTAAACAGCAAGAAGGCCTGCGCTATCACGCCAGAGATCTCGCTGCATTTCGAGCGCATCAGGCACACTGCCCTTTGCTTTTGGGAACAGCAACACCGGCATTAGAAACATTACACAAAGCCATTACCAACAAATACCAACTCGTCACACTGAGTAAACGAGCGCAGACCCAGCACGATAACCAATTTCACCTTGTAGACATGAAAGGTCAGCCAGAACAAGGCGGGTTTTCACCAATGAGTTTACATTGGATGGAAAAAACACTCGCTCGCGGTAAGCAGGTTATGGTGTTTCTAAATCGTCGGGGGTTTGCACCAACATTGATGTGTCACGAATGCGGATGGCTTAATACCTGTAAACATTGCTCTACCAGCGCCACGTACCATAAAAACATGAACCGCTTGGTATGCCATCATTGCGGTGAGCAGGACTTTGTACCGCGACAATGTCCAGATTGCGGCAGCACCCAAATTATGCCCACAGGGCTTGGTACAGAACAACTCGAAGGCTTTTTAAGCGAACGCTTCACTGATATTCCCGTCACTCGCATTGACCGAGATTCTACGCGCCGTAAGGGCAGCCTTGAAAGCGCCCTTGAAGAAATTAATCAAGGTGGCACGCGAATTCTGGTCGGCACTCAAATGCTTGCCAAGGGCCACCATTTTGCTGATGTCAGTCTTGTGATTATCTTGGATGTGGACTCAGGACTTTACTCTTGCGACTTTAGAGCAACCGAGCAAATGGCGCAGCTTATTACGCAAGTTGCTGGACGAGCCGGACGCGCCGGTGAAGCGGGAACCGTGTTATTGCAAACGCATTTTCCAGAACATCCATTATTGCAAGATTTAATCAATAATGGTTATGGCGACTTCGCGCGATATGCCTTACAAGAGCGTGAAGAAGCTATGCTTCCCCCCTTCGCACACTTAGCTATCATCCGCGCCGAGGCAACAAATATAAATACAGTATTGCGCTTTTTGTCGGATTTGGTTCCAGCTACCCCCTATCCTGGTATACAATTGCTGGGTCCAATTCCAGCACCACTTGAACGAATAGCTGGAAAGTTCAGATATCAATTACATATACACGCACAACAACGCACTGTGCTGCGGGACTACCTTTCGCAACTTGCGCGCTATATTGCTACGCATGAGTCTGCCAATCGAGTACGCTGGAGCATAGATGTTGATCCAATGGATAGCTATTAAAATCAAATAACCTATGGCACAGCACGATTACATCAATAAGAAACCTAAAGGCAAGGGGAAAGACAAGCCAGAAAAATCGGCAAAATTTCCTGTTATTGCTGCTATTTTTGCATTTCTACTGATCGGTGGGTTTGCCTACGGTCTTTGGTTTATAAAAACCAATGCCGATCCTAAAGAAGTAGAGCAAGCCAAAAATCCGCACCCAGTTGCCGAGCAAAAGGTTAGTAAACCAAAGCCTCGCCCACCTGAGTTCATTGAAGAAATTAAAAATCATGAAATCAAGGTCGAAGTTAAAGAGATCGAGAGCAAAGGCCCCTATCAAATGCAGTGTGGTTCATTTAGAACCCATAGCCAAGCCGAAGCCATGAAAGCCAAAGTTGCGTTTGCTGGATTAATCGCAGAGATCCGTCGTACCGAAGGGAGTAACGGTGTCTGGTATCGTGTCCGTCTTGGTCCCTACGATACCAAACGTTTAGCCGAGAGCGATAAAAACAAATTGCAACGTGTTGGGATATTTGGCTGCGGGATTTGGGGCTGGACTTGATTTTTATAAGTCTACCCATATTTCCTACTAATCTAGAGTTACACGGGCACAGGCCCAAATAAGGATTACTATGACTACCATCGTTAGTGTTCGTCGCGATGACAAAGTGGTTATCGGCGGTGATGGCCAAGTTTCGCTTGGTAACACAGTTATGAAAGGCAACGCACGTAAAGTTCGTCGTCTATACAATGGTAAAGTACTGGCAGGTTTCGCTGGCGGTACAGCTGATGCATTTACATTATTTGAACGCTTTGAAGCAAAGCTAGAGATGCACCAAGGCCATCTCACTAAAGCAGCCGTAGAAATGGCAAAAGACTGGCGTACCGACAGAGCATTAAGAAGGCTTGAAGCCCTACTTGCGGTAGCCGATGAAACCGCCTCGCTAATCATCACAGGTAACGGCGATGTGGTGCAGCCAGAGCATGATCTTATTGCTATCGGCAGTGGTGGTAACTTCGCACAGGCGGCTGCAACCGCACTACTTGAAAATACAGACTTAAGTGCGAAAGAAATCGTGGAAAAGAGCCTGAAGATCGCTGGCGATATCTGCGTATTTACCAATAATTTCCAAACTATCGAAGAATTGTAATAGGACTCGTCATGACAGCTATGACTCCAAGAGAGATTGTGCACGAGCTTGATCAACACATTATCGGTCAGGACAAAGCCAAAAAAGCCGTCGCGATTGCACTGCGCAACCGCTGGCGTCGTATGCAGCTTGATGAAGAGCTGCGTGCAGAAGTTACACCAAAGAATATTTTGATGATCGGCCCAACGGGTGTGGGTAAAACTGAAATTGCCCGCCGTTTAGCAAAGCTTGCTAACGCGCCATTTATCAAAGTAGAAGCGACTAAGTTCACCGAAGTGGGTTATGTTGGTAAAGAAGTTGAAACCATCATCCGTGATCTAGTCGAAGTTTCTTTTAAACTAACACGTGAACAGCAAACCAAGAAATTCAAATTCCGCGCTGAAGAAGCCGCCGAAGAACGTATTTTGGATGCACTTTTGCCACCAGCAAAAGACGCTTGGGGTGAGTCTCAGCCAAATGAAAATTCGTCAACACGTCAAGTATTTCGCAAGAAACTACGTGAAGGTCAGTTAGACGACAAAGAGATTGAGATCGACATCGCAGAAACGGCGCCTCATGTTGAGATCATGTCACCTCCTGGTATGGAAGAAATGACCAGCCAGCTACAGAGCATGTTCCAAAACATGTCGGGTGACAAGAAAAAGAACCGTAAGCTGAAGATTAAAGAAGCACTTAAGCTATTGATTGAAGAAGAAGCTGCAAAGCTTGTTAATCCAGAAGAGCTTAAAGAGCAAGCTATTGAGTCAGTTGAACAAAACGGTATCGTGTTTATTGATGAAATCGATAAAATTTGTAAGCGTGGTGAATCTTCTGGCCCAGATGTTAGCCGTGAAGGTGTACAACGCGACTTACTACCACTTATCGAAGGTTCAACCGTTAATACTAAACACGGTATGGTAAAAACCGACCACATTTTATTTATCGCGTCAGGTGCGTTCCAAATGGCCAAGCCGTCGGATTTAATCCCTGAACTACAAGGTCGTTTACCTATTCGCGTTGAACTAGAAGCACTGACTGCGGGTGATTTCAAACGTATTCTAACTGAGCCAAATGCATCTCTTACAGAGCAGCAACAAGCGCTACTGAAAACAGAAGACGTCACTATCGACTTTACCGATGACGCTATCACCAAACTGGCTGAAGCTGCATATCAGGTCAACGAGAAAACTGAAAACATCGGTGCGCGCCGCCTTCACACAGTGATGGAAAAGCTGATGGAAGAGATTTCATTCGATGCCAGTGAAAAGGCCGGTGATACCTTGACGATTGATGCCGCCTACGTTGAACAGCATTTAGACATGCTTGTTCAGGATGAAGATTTAAGCCGCTTCATTCTGTAAATTAAAATCAAAAGCGGAGCCTTGCTCCGCTTTTTGAGTTATACCAATTATGTATCAAGTCACCAAACTTCATTATCATACGCTCAGTAAAGTGCTCGATGTTTATTTTGAGGACGGCCGCTGTTTTGCGCTAAGTGCCGAATTCTTACGAACACATTCACCATCCGCCGAAGTGCAAGGACATAGTCCGGCGCAAAAGCAACTCGTGCTAAACAAACAGAATGTCGCTATCAAGACAATTGATCCCGTTGGTCACTACGCTGCACGCATTGTTTTTGATGATGGCCACGACTCTGGGCTTTACAGCTGGCAATACTTAGACACTATAGCCACGCAACACGATGCGCTGTGGCAGGAATATGTAAACGCGGTAGAAGAGTATAAAACCCAAAAGGACAGCGTACCTATCAAGTTTGTGCCTTAAATTTACTGTTGATAAGCAGCCTGATACGAAGATTTGACATTATCGACCAAGCTATCTAAAACCTTTAAATTCATCTTATTAGGGAAGAAATCAGCTTGTGCCGCTAGCTTGTTACGCATCTTCATTAGTGTCACTCGATCTTCTTTTAAAAACGCAACACTCGCGGCTATATACTCTACCCAAAGGAACTCGGCAGGATTATTCTTCGCAGAGAGCAGAAGTGCCTCTCCAACCTCTATCGCCTGTTCTCGCTTTCCCGCCATAGCGTGATTCTGAAATAAATGCCATTGCAAACTTGCTTGCTGCTCTCCAGTCATGGTTTTATATTGCTCAATGAGCATTGCAGCTTCTAAATAACAACCCTGATTATACAGTACTCGCCACCCAGAGTTAGGTGTTTGATCAAAGCTTTTATAATTCATATTAGTCATGTTATTGCGTACAGTATCGAAGCTATCTCGACATAACATCGAAGCTTGAACAGAAAAGTTTCCCATAGCCAAAAGTAAAAATAGCCCCCGGATACAAGAATTACGTGTGGAGAGTTTCATTTAAATATTCCTTTTCAACATGTGATTTTCTCTTTATAAAACATACCTTTTAAAGATGCAAACCCCTACCTAAGACGATCCGGAAAATTTCTACAACAGTACATATTACTCACGATGTTGAATAGAGTCACCTTAAATGCAATACGCTTCTCAATATTCAAAATGACAATCAACCTGAACCTTAAAAATAATAAGCAAGCTCATTTCTTATCCGAGCCTCAGGTTTAATAAAAAGCCCCACTATAAATAAAGTGGGGCTTTGACATTAAGAACCTCAGGTTGAATTGGTGTTTATACCTGATACTTAGCCACGGCTTCGTGTAATACGCGCGCTTGTTCTGCGACTTCTTCACTACTTTGCGCATTAGAGCGAGCATGCTCTGACGCACCTTGCGCAATGTCTCTGATTTTAACCACGTTTTTATTCACTTCTGAAGCAACTTGGTTTTGTTCATCAATTGCCGTCGCGATATGCGTGCTCATTTCCATAATCGTTTGCACATCTTGGGTGATCATGCTGAGCAACTCCCCAGCCTTTTCAGCTTGCGACACACTTTCATTGCCTTGCTCACGACATTGTTCCATGATGTTCACCACTTCTCGTGTACGCTGTTGTAGTGTAGAAATGATGCTTTCGATTTCTTGTGTGGAGTCTTGAGTACGCTGCGCAAGTGACCTAACTTCATCCGCTACAACAGCAAAACCTCGACCTTGCTCACCTGCGCGCGCAGCTTCAATAGCAGCGTTTAGCGCAAGTAAGTTTGTTTGCTCTGCAATACCACGGATCACATCCAATACCGAGCCAATGGTTTCACCGTCACGCTCTAACTGAGCAACAACGCTTGAAGCACCACCTAACGATTCCGATAACTGCATGATGTGCTCAATTGTTGCTGTAACCTCACGGCGACCTTGTTGCGCATTTTCATTCGTTGTCTCGGCTTTATGCGCCGCTTCACCCGTATTATGAGAAATGTCTTGGATCGTCGCTTGCATTTCGGTCGCTGCGGTGGCGACCATATCTGCTTCATGCAACTGCTCAGCCATTCCAGTACTCGTTTGGGCAGTGGTTTCCGTTAAATGATCCGTGGCTTCATTAATGGTTGCCAACGCTCCATTCACATCCGCTATAAGATCTCTAAAGTCAGAAATTAAGCTATTAAAATCACGGGTCATAATCGTGATTTCGTCATTACCGCTTTGTTCAATTTGTAGACTTAAATTATTTTCACGACGAATGCGCTCAATGGTTTGGTAAACACGCTCTACGGGCTGAATAATTGAGCGACTAGTCGATAACACCAAAGTCATCACAATAATACCAGCAGTCACAAACACACCAATGGCGAGCATCTGAGTTTTATCAACGTTTTCTTTGATCTCTGTTTTTGCCTGTTCAACAACCTCAGAGACCACAGCATCACTTTTTTCAACACTCACTTTCATTTTGCCTAGCGCACCGCTCGTCAAATCTAAGCCAAGTGCCTCTTGTGCTCGAACTAAACCCGCAAATTTGGATTGATAGGTGCTCAATAAACTAAGCAGCTTAGATTGATATTGAGCGTTAAACCCAGCACTACGAATTTCCTGCGAAAACTGTGCAACAAGCTCGTCAAAACGCTTAAGATATTTGGTATCAAAACGTAACATAAAGTCTTTTTCGGCTCGGCGAAGCTGCAGCATGGTTGAAAGGAGTTGATAATTCTGCTGCTCTTTTAGTAGTGTTTCTACCTCGTGTACCGCACCACGAAGCTCACCGTAAAGAGCATCCTTTGGATGCAAACCAATTGTTTTTTGTAATTGCACCACTTTTTGAAAGTCATCGTAATAACTTTTTGCTAAACGTTCAAATTCGTTGATCCGACCTAAATCGATATCAAAATCAGAAAAAGTACCTTGCAACAAAGCGAGCTTAGTTTGCAACTCACGATACTCGTTTTCAAACTCATCAAGTGAATCCACCTGCTTGTAAAAAAGGAAATTTTTCTCGTGTTTGCGCATTGCTAATTCATGAATGTCGAGCTCTTCTGCATATTGAATGGTTTCATTCAATTTCAGCATAGTACGAGCTTCGTACATGATCATAATTAACATAACAACCAAGGCAATCCCTACCACTAATGCATTCACTTGCAAACGACGTCTGATAGTCAGATTTTCTAATACCGCCATCGGCTTACCTACAATGTTAATAGACTGGCTAAAGTATAGCTGAAGCCTTTCTGCCTTGCCTCATAATAGGTAATTATTCTGGGTTCATATTACAAATTAATATATTTACGCCGCTTTTACATACAAATTATTAACACCGTTCCAGAGTTGATTGTGTAATAAATCAATATTATGCCATTGACCTCCCATCAACCACTCCACTAGCAAGCTAGGATCGGATGGAAAATAAAACGATGCCTTCGCGTCTGTTTGCAGCCACTCTTCCAGCGCGCCAGCATTGAGATAATTCATCACTTGGGCATGACCGAGCTCCGCTAGCGTCTGCGCATTATTCTGCTGTTCAAATTGACCATCTAATGGTTTAAGTAGCAGTTTCTTACCGAGTTTTAATGCTTCACTAGAAAGCTCAAACCCAGCATTTGCAATCACGCCACTGGTATTTCTTAAGTCTTGAATAAACCCAGAACGACTCGGTTTTCTCAGGTGAATATGTTGCAAAGAAGCATTGTCGGCATCCGGGTGATAGCAATAAAACTCCTTATCAGGGAAATCTTTTAACAACTCAATAATGCTATCCAAAGCTTCAAACGGCAGATAAACCAAAACTTTGTTAATTATCGATGCACATTGCTCTTGCTCAGCCTCGTAAGGAATAAAAGGCGGAATAATATGCTTATCAAACGGTTGCCAGTGCACCCCAAGATGAATATCAGCTGGTGCAAAATACCGGATCAGGGCTTTGTGCCAAGGCTGTACGGCAAATTGTGGGACAGCATCATATAAATATGACGCTTGATGACTCATTGCTATCACCGGAACCTTTGCCAGCTTTCCTGCCCACGCACTGACAGGCTCAAAGTCGTTAAAGATCAAATCATAACCTGATACATCTAATTTTCTAACATCGCGAATAAACTCACCAAACTTGAGCGATTGGAAGGTTTTTATGCGATTTAACTGGCCGCGCTCGGTAACGAATGACAGCCCTCGGCAACTGCGATAATCACCAAAATCATGCATATCGAAATAGTTTTCCGAAGGACGTCCAGAAAAAAAGTAGTCAACAGAAATTCCCATGTTGCGAAAGCAATTTGCCATTACCCGAGCTCGAGTCGTATGGCCATTTCCCGTTCCTTGAACACCATATAGTATTTTCATACGCTTCCTAATATCACTATCGCTAAACTTGCACAGGCAACACCCATTGCCGCACCAAGCACCACATCAAGTGGATAATGTACCCCTACAATTACGCGTGACAATGACACTCCTGAAGCCCAAATCATCAACGGAAACGCAGCCAGTGGAATTTGCTCCATCAAGCAAGTCGCATATAGCCAAGCGCCAGCACTATGCCCCGAGGGCAGACTAAATTTATCGCTCGGCGTCAACAAGGCTTTCACTGCGTAGCAGTCACATGGTCGTAATCGTGCAAAACGATTTTTTAGATAGAAGTAAAGCGGCCTTTCAATTGCAAAGGCCAAAATCACGGTGAGTGCAAATTGCTGACCTAACTGCTCCAAAAACAGAGCACACGCAATTGCGACCAACACATAGAGTCCACCGTTGCCACTTTTGGATAGACCTAATGCTATCAATCTAAACCAGTTTCTTGGTTTAGGGCAAAACACCACAAAGTATAATGCAGCGTCCAGCTCGGCTAGTTTTGCTTTCATCATTCGAGTCACGCCTAATTGCTCACAATATCAGCATAGAAGAGCAAAATAACAAATGGGTGACACTTTTAAGACACAAATATGTAAGTTGAATCAAAGCATTGCTAAGCACAAGTATGAGAGTATACTGGTTATCGACAATCAATATTCGAGGATTCAATATGGAATACAGCACTTCTGATCTTTGCGACCACTTTGCTGATGTGGTTGATGTGCTAGAGCCTATGTTCATCAATTTTGGCGGCCAGACGTCATTTAGTGGTCGTATCACTACCGTCAAATGTTTTGAAAACAATGAGCAAATCCAAGATGTACTACAACAAGACGGTACTGGTCGTGTGCTGCTCGTTGATGGTGGTGGTTCAACTCGTCGTGCACTGGTTGATATTGATTTAGCTGAGCTGGCGGTCGAGAACAACTGGCAAGGCATCATCGTTTACGGCGCGGTGCGCCATGTTGATGAACTAGAAGAAAGCGATATTGGCATTCAAGCTATCGCTTCTATCCCTGTGGCAGCAGATAGCAGTGGCAGCGGCGAAGTCGGCATTCCCGTTAATTTCGCAGGTGTCTCTTTTTACGAAGATGATTTTGTTTACGCCGACTCCACCGGCATTATCATCTCTGCAGAAGAGTTAGTTTTAGAAGACGATAACGAAGACAATTAAGCGCTAGAAGTAACAGTCATGAGTACAGCAGTCCGTATATATGATGAAAGTAATATTGCCACTTTTGTCAGTGCAAGAGCCGGTGAAAACAGAATTTGGCAAAGCATAAGCTTTTTACAATGCGATCATGACTACGCGGCTTCGCTTAGAGACGCGGCCCAATTTGGGATCCGTTATGTGTTGTTGGGGATCCCTGAAGATATAGGTCCGCGCGCCAATTGTGGGCAAGGCGGCGCCGAGCTTGGTTGGCGAGCCTTCCTCAAACGCTTTTTAAATCAGCCCGATAACCAGTTTTTGTCGGGCGATAAGATTTTGTTGCTAGGCGAGGTGGATACCCAGGCTATTCAAACGCGCGCACTATCGCTCGATAACACTAATAGCGAACAGCTAGCGCTGTTACGCGCTCTCTGTGCCGACCTCGACAACCAAGTTATTGCAACCCTAGCACCTATCTTTGCTGCAGGCTTGGAGCCAATTATCATTGGTGGTGGTCAC
Organism: Pseudoalteromonas sp. OF7H-1; assembly: GCF_022347825.1. Classification (NCBI taxonomy): domain Bacteria; kingdom Pseudomonadati; phylum Pseudomonadota; class Gammaproteobacteria; order Alteromonadales; family Pseudoalteromonadaceae; genus Pseudoalteromonas; species Pseudoalteromonas sp. OF7H-1. The sequence goes on from NZ_JAKRFX010000003.1 coordinate 425,143, forward strand.
AATAATGCTTTTGGTATTTTGCAGGCACATTTTGAGGCCAGCAAGCGTGCCGCTGGTGCCATCAACTTTGACCCTCATGCTGACTTTCGAGCTTGTGAAGGTAGACACAGCGGTAATGGCTTCAGTTACGCGCATCAAGCTGGTAGCTTGTCGCATTATCATGTCATCGGCTTGCACGAGCACAAAAATAACCAAACAATCCTTACTCAATTGCAAAACGCTGGATTCGGATTTTCAAGTTATCAAGCGATAAAAACCAGACAAACTCTGAGTTTATCCACATCACTAGACAAAGCGTTGGCAACGATGCCAAGCGACATTCCATTAGGCGTAGAGTTAGACGTTGATGCCATCGTCGGTATGCCTGCAAGTGCCCTGACCTATCAAGGCTTCACAACTAGCGATGCCGAATATTTTGTTTACCGTATGGCTCAGGCTCGACATGCTAAATATTTGCACTTATGTGAAGCAGCCCCGGCTAGACACCCACTTGGTGAGCAGGCGGGTATCGAACATTGTGGCCAAATACTAACGAACCTTGCGAACGCTTATTTAAGTACCCGTCAACAGAGGCGCTAAACACTGTAACAGCCAAAATCCATGTAAAGGTAAGGCGCACCTAGTTATTGAGGCAGCCTTTGTTTCAGCCAACTGATCAAAATATTACTGTTCTGTGGTCGAGAAAAGTAAAACCCTTGCGCTGCCACCGTGCCAATGCTTTTTACAAACTCGAGTTGCCCGAGAGATTCAATACCCTCGCCAATCACGCGACAGTGCTTTTCTTGATGCATCTCTACAATACCTTTTACCAAGGATTTGGTATGCCCCATATGCTCAGGCTCTTGCGTCATATTGCGCGACAGTTTCACGTACTCAAAACGCAGTGCCGGTAATTTAGCTAGCACCAGCGGCGCATCACCAAAACTATCGACACACATTTTTACACCCAAGTTCTTCAAACGACTGATCATCGCAATTTCTTGCTCATCTAGTTCGGCAAGCATACTAGCTGGACACTCAATAATGATAGCACCTGGGCTTAATTGATGGTTGAGCATGGTGTAGTCAATAAACTCGATAAAGCTTTCGCTCAACAGCTCAGCACCAAAGACATTTATACTGATGGGAACGCTGATCCCTTCCATCTTCAGTGCTAATGCAATTTCGCAAGCACGCTCTAGTACATATTCAGCAACAGGAATAGCAAGTCCAACTAAACGAATATCATCAATAAACTCATTGGCACTTAAAATCCCTTGCTTTGGATGCTGCCAGCGCAACAGTAATTCCACAAACTCAATGCTGTTATCTTCATGACGAACGACTGGATGAAAATAGAGCTCAAATTCAGATCTAAAGTTGATTTTAGCTAACTCCGACAACCTAACTTGTTGCTCCAGCCGATGAATTTGCATACGTTGTTGATACGGCACGACTTGTTGATGGCTATGCTGATGCGCTTCTGATTGTGTATCTAGCGCTAAAAACACGCAAGAAATCAGGTTCTCAAGTTGCCCCATTTCTTCATCGCAATTCACGTAACTCGCACGCATCATGATCTCTAACGTACAGCTACCAACATTGAATGGCTTTAAAGTGCTGTTTGATATTTCCTCTATCAGCTGCTCATGAAAGTGCTTACCATGCTTTAACGAACAGACAAACGCAAAGTTAAGACCACCTAGATGCGCCATTTTCGCAGTTTCATTGCCATGAGTGATGGCCATAACATCACCGGATTGCAAACATTGCGCAATACGATTAGCCGATTGAGCTAACAGCAAATCACCAAACTCACGCCCTAAATGAAAATTCACCTGCTCGAAACCCATGAGACGGACTAGCACGAGCATACAAGGGCTCCCTTCCGTTTGGCGATATTCATTAAAAGCACGTTTAAAACTTTGCCGACCAGGTAACCCCAAACTTTCATGCTCGGTGTGGTCATCATTGTGTTCTTTCAATTCAAATTCATTTGCGCTGCTATACGCTTGATAGGCAAGGAAAAGAATATACATAAACACAATGACAATTGCGCCATGCTGGGCAGGAAATGTCCATAGATATTCAGACACAGTCCACATTACCAAAGTGATTATCGCCGCAGCACTTATCAACAATAAGCCACTTTTGTGCTCCTGTAAGCCATGGAATAAATACAGGAGTATCGTCAGAGTAAGTAAATGTAATGTAGTGATATTGCCCGTAAAGGCGAGCAGTATTGCAAGTGTTGCACTGCTAAGGTGAGCCAGCTTGAGCATACCTGAGGGGCGCTGCAGCATTAATGCTAACGCCCCCATTACAATGGCTCCAGCCATGCCAGCCATCATTGGCGTAATTAGTATCGCTATTCCTTCAGACAGCAATAATTCCGTGGCTCCGCCACTAGCTGTTGAAAATGAAAGCATAATTTGTTGCTTATAAATGGATCATTACTGATTAAGTTTACCCAAGATCCACAAATTTGACAGGTCCGCTACACCAAATTGATAACTTAACTGTGCAGGATGGGTAATGTCCCATAACGCTAAGTCCGCCCGCGTTCCAACTTTCAATACTCCACGGTCGTTCAACCCCAAGGCTTTCGCAGCATTAACCGTAACACCGCAAAGCGCTTCTTCCGGTGTCATTCTAAATAATGTGCATGCCATATTTAGCATTAATCGCAGTGAGCACAAAGGCGCAGTACCTGGATTGAAGTCGCTAGCGAGTGCCATTGCTACTTTGTGCTTTCTGAGCAAGTCAATTGGTGGTAATTGCGTTTCTCGTAAGAAATAAAAAGCACCAGGTAAAAGTACCGCAGTAACGTCCCCTTTCGCCATTGCTTCCACACCTGCTTCATCAAGATATTCAATATGATCCGCTGAAAGCCCTTTAAACTTTGCCACCAGCTCGCTGCCATGCTGATTAGATAGCTGCTCAGCATGACATTTAACCTGTAATCCCAACTGTTGTGCTCGAGTAAATACTTGCTCAGTTTGCTGATAGGTAAATCCGACGTTCTCACAAAATACATCAACAGCCGTTGCTAATTGGCGCGAAGCAACTTGTGGCAGCATCTCATCACAGACTAAATCAATGTAGGCTTGGCTATTATCTTTGTATTCTGGGGGTAATGCATGTGCGCCCAAGAACGTGCTATGCACATCAATCGGGTGATGCTCATTAAGTAGTTGATTAATTTCTAGCAGTTTTAGCTCATTTTCAACGTCGAGGCCGTAACCCGATTTACTTTCAACCGTGGTAACCCCTTCTTTGAGTAGACTATTCAAGCGGTTCTTACCGTTAACATACAGCGTTTCTCTGTCTGCCAATCGTGTCGCCTTAACAGTACTTGCGATACCACCACCTTGCGCGGCAATCTCTTGATATGACGCCCCCAGTAATCGTTGCTCAAATTCGTTGGCCCGAGAGCCTGCAAATAAAATATGCGTGTGGCAGTCGATTAACCCTGGGGTCAACCATTGGCCATTGGCTTTATGAATAGGTGTTGCAATGGCGTCAACCTCAGGTAATTCACTACGAGGGCCTAACCAATTAATTTTGCCATCTTTAATGGCGATCGCTGCGTTTTCTATCGCACCATAAGGGGTATCCAAATTGGGATCCATAGTTGCAATATTGACATCGATAATAAGCAAATCGGCTTCTAACATCATACTTGTCCTAATCTAAATCAAATCCATATGCCAACACATTGAAAGAAACTCGCTCACTGCGAGATTTATTCATTGAGTCTATCAGGGATACTTGTATATACAAGAGAAGTGTGCCATCTTTATTTACATAAATATGAACTCGAGACAACAATTGTGCCTGAGCTTCCTAAATTTGCGCTGATAAAACAATATATTATCGATAATATTCGCGCCGCGCGCTGGCTCGAAAACGAGCGCGTGCCGTCGGAAAATGAGTTAGCTGACCAATTTAATGTTAGCCGAATGACCGCAAGACGAGCACTAAGCGAGCTAACTGAAGCCGGAATTTTAACTCGTAGCCAAGGTCTAGGTACTTTTGTTGCCAGTTTTAAATCTCAGTCTTCGTTACTTGAGATCCGCAATATTGCCGACGAGGTCAATGCACGCAATGGCAAATACTCATGCACCGTACTAACGCTTGAACTTATTGCAGCAGTAGCGCCTATCGCCATTGCACTCGGTGTAGAAGCGGACGCGCCAGTCTACAGAAGCGTGATTGTACATAATGAAAATGAACAACCACTGCAAGTCGAAGAGCGCTTTGTCAATCCACAGTTGGCACCGGAGTATTTAGACCAAAACTTTGAACTGACTACCCCTCATGAATATTTATCTCAAGTCGCACCGCTCACAGAGGCTAGACACACCGTTGAAGCTGTTATGCCATCACGAGAGGTTTGCCAGTGGCTTGGGCTTTATAATGAAGAACCATGCTTACAAATGATCCGCCGAACTTGGTCTGCAAAAGGCATTGTTAGCTTCGCGAGGTTAATTTCGCCAGGCAGTAAATATCGCTTAGGTGGTCATCTCACCTTTAAGCAAAGGTCGTAACACATAAAGTGTCGCCAAACATCGCGACAGGTAAATCAAAACGACATGGCGGCCTAGATTGCCATGCAATACAAATAGACTAACAACCTAGCGAAACTAAGCAATCGCAACAACTAGACGTTTCACTTAGGTTGTATATACAATAGGAGAGAGCAGAATGAGTGACAACCCAAGATTAGACCTTAGCCGCGAGATCCGCGCGCCACGAGGTGCAGACATTACCGCAAAGAACTGGCTTACTGAAGCCGCAAAGCGAATGTTGATGAATAACCTTGACCCTGAAGTTGCGGAGCACCCAAATGCACTAGTAGTTTATGGCGGTATTGGCCGCGCCGCTCGCGACTGGGCATGCTTCGATAAAATCGTCGAAACGTTAGACCGCTTAGAAGAAGACGAAACCTTACTGGTGCAATCAGGTAAACCTGTTGGCGTATTCAAAACTCATAGCAACGCTCCTCGCGTCTTAATTGCTAACTCAAATTTAGTACCACATTGGGCTAACTGGGATCACTTCAACGAACTCGATAAAAAAGGCCTGATGATGTACGGCCAGATGACCGCTGGTTCTTGGATCTATATTGGCTCACAAGGCATAGTGCAAGGCACATACGAGACCTTTGTAGCAATGGCAAAGCAACACTTTAATGGTGAGGCGAAAGGCAAGTGGATCTTAACGGGTGGCCTTGGCGGGATGGGCGGCGCACAACCACTCGCGGCAACAATGGCAGGCTTTAGCGCCCTCGTTGTTGAGTGTGATGAGTCACGAATCGATTTTCGTCTTAACACACGCTATGTGGACCGAAAGGCAACCACACTTGATGATGCATTAGCTATTATTGATGAAGCTAAGGCTGCTGGACAACCAGTATCGGTTGGCCTGCTGGGCAATGCCGCGGATGTGTATGCTGAATTGGTTGAGCGCAATATCACGCCTGACGTAGTGACCGATCAAACTTCTGCGCACGACCCACTAAACGGCTACTTACCGCAAACGTGGACTATGGCTCAGGCAGCCGCGCTTCGCGAAAGCGATCCACAAGCAGTTGTAAAAGCCGCAAAACAATCTATGGCGGTGCAAGTACAAGCCATGCTAACGCTGCAATCGCGCGGGGCCGCGACAACTGACTACGGGAATAACATTCGCCAAATGGCCCTAGAAGAAGGGGTTGATAACGCCTTTGATTTCCCAGGCTTTGTTCCAGCCTATATTCGTCCACTGTTTTGCCAAGGCATAGGTCCATTCCGTTGGGTTGCGCTGTCTGGCGATCCTGAAGATATTTATAAAACAGACGCGAAAGTTAAAGAACTTATCCCAGACGACCCACACCTTCACAATTGGTTAGATATGGCGCGCGAGCGCATTCAATTCCAAGGCCTGCCAGCTCGTATTTGCTGGGTTGGACTGAAGGACAGAGCGCGTTTAGCACGAGCATTCAACGAAATGGTCAAAAATGGAGAACTCAAAGCACCGATTGTGATTGGTCGTGATCACTTAGATTCTGGCTCTGTAGCCAGTCCAAACCGTGAAACGGAATCGATGATGGATGGTTCAGATGCAGTATCAGACTGGCCGTTACTTAATGCCTTGTTAAACACGGCTGGCGGTGCAACTTGGGTCTCGCTGCATCACGGCGGTGGTGTTGGTATGGGTTTCAGTCAACATTCGGGAGTCGTTATTGTGGCAGATGGCACAGACGAAGCAGACGCCCGTTTATCTCGCGTACTATGGAATGACCCAGGTACCGGTGTAATGCGTCATGCCGATGCCGGTTATGACATAGCCAAAGACTGTGCAAAAGAACAAAAACTAGATTTACCTATGCTGGAAGGAAAGTAAGTATGTACTCACTAAATTTAATCCCAGGCCAACTGACTTTAAACACGTTACGACAAATCAATCAACAGCCTGTTCATCTCAGCTTAGACGAATCAGCGAAAGCCGCTATTGCTAACAGTGCAGACACAGTTCAGCAAGTAATCAAAGAAGGGCGCACCGTTTACGGCATTAATACGGGTTTTGGCTTGCTGGCCAACACCAAAATTGCAAAAGACGAATTAGAGTTGCTACAACGCTCTATTGTACTGTCGCACGCAGCCGGTATTGGCGAGTTAATGGACGATAGCACCGTTCGACTCATGATGGTGCTAAAAATCAATTCACTCTCTCGTGGTTTCTCTGGGATCCGCTTGGATGTAATTGAATTCTTAGCAGCCTTGGTTAATGCCGAAGTCTATCCTTGTGTGCCCAAGAAAGGCTCAGTCGGGGCATCAGGCGATCTCGCACCGCTATCGCATATGTGTTTACCGATCCTTGGCGAAGGCCAGGTTCGCTATCGTGGTGAGCTTATCGATGCCATCGATGGGTTAAAAATAGCAGGGCTTGAACCACTTACTTTAGCTGCAAAAGAAGGTCTCGCACTACTTAACGGTACACAAGCATCTACTGCTTTTGCACTGCAAGGCCTATTTAGAGCAGAAGATCTTTATGCGCAAAGCTGTGTCGTTGGTTCAATGAGCATTGAAGCGGCTATGGGCAGCCGCTCGCCATTTGATGCGCGTATTCACGAAGTCCGCGGCCAGCAAGGCCAAATCGACACCGCACTGGCGTTTAGAGATATCTTACAAACTCGCTCAGAAATAAGTGATGCTCATGTTGATTGTGAAAAAGTACAAGATCCTTATTGCTTACGTTGTCAACCACAGGTGCTTGGTGCCTGTTTAACTCAGATCCGCCAGGCCGCTGAGGTGATCCTTGTAGAATCCAATGGGGTAACAGATAACCCGCTGGTATTTGCTGATGCTGGAGATATTATTTCTGGCGGCAACTTCCATGCAGAACCTATCGCGATGGCGGCTGATAACCTAGCGCTAGCCATTGCTGAAATTGGTGCATTGGCTGAACGTCGTATCGCACTGCTTATTGATTCGAGCTTATCAAAACTACCTCCCTTCTTAGTTAACAATGGCGGTGTAAACTCGGGCTTTATGATTGCGCAAGTCACTGCTGCGGCACTGGCCTCTGAAAACAAAACACTCGCACATCCTGGCAGTGTTGACAGCCTCCCAACCTCAGCAAACCAAGAAGACCATGTTTCCATGGCAACCTTTGCGGCAAGACGCTTACAGGAAATGGCTGACAACACCCAAGGTGTACTCGCAGTTGAATATCTTGCTGCAGCGCAGGGGTTAGATTTTAGAGCGCCACTTAAGCCATCTGACAAAGTGGCTACAGCTCAGCAAATATTACGAACAGTCGTGAGCTTTTATGACAAAGATAGGTATTTTGCACCTGATATTGAAAGTGCTAATGCGTTATTGGGTCAAGCTGCACTGGCGCACCTGCTACCAGCACAACTCTTACCTTCAGCCTAACTCAGATTCATTAACAATCGGATGATGATAGGCAAAGCCGAGTTCGGTAATACGCTCGGCTTTGATAATACGCGCTTCTTCTTTTGACGAAGCGAAACTTGGCATCTCACTCCCTAACTTTTCACAGTGATATTGATAAAACGCCTGTCTCGTGGGGTGCACTGGATAGCAAACATTATAAATGTCTGCAGCATCCTGCCACTGCGCGATCACGGTATTGATTGCAGTAACAACATCACCGCGATGAACCATATTCACTCTACCATTCGCTGAGCTAGACAAGGCCTTTCCTGCTACAAATCGCCCAGGCTCCCTACCGGGACCTTGAAGACCTGCTAAGCGCACCACTTTACCGCCTGCGTTAAGCACCATCTCTTCAGCAGTTCTTAATATATCAACACGTCGGTTGGCTTTATCCGCTAACTTACCTTGTTCATCATATTCACCATTTTCGGTGCTATAAACGCCAGTGGTCGAACACAATAAGAAGCCTGCTGCTGACATCTTCTTTGCAAGTAACAATGCCTGTTCTAACGTTTCTAAATAGTTACTATCGACATGCCTCGCTCTTGGTGGGATCGCACACACCCAATACGCGTTGTGTAAAGAAATTGAGTGCGCTAAGGTGCCATTTTCAGTCAAGACCAGCTGCCTTGACCAGCTATGCATCTCGCTAGCTTGGGTTCTGGTGCCTTCTATTTGCCACCCTTGCAACTCAGCTTCGCGACACAACGCTTCACCGAGCCAACCCGCGCCCAGTACCACCAGACTGCGATTTAATACTTTCATATGAATATTACCTTAACCAAGAAGTTACCTTGTATTATCTATGTAAAAGAAGTTAACGCAAACGGTGGCGTTCTCCTGTTATCTATGGTTTGATTACCGTTTGCATAAGCTAAAAATAAGAAGTGTCATGCTTGAGAATTTATCCCTTAGAAAGAAAATATTGCTGCTAATTGGCGGCACCATTTCCGTATTATTAATTATTGCATCAAGCTTTTTCGTCAGCCATATTGCAACGCTCTCTCGAGATGGAATTGAACGAGAAACGCAAAGCTATATTCAAGCCGAAAAATTGGCAATGGAAGCATTCTTTGGCCAATACGGCAAAGTGGTTGAAACCTTTGTTTCTACGCCTCACAACATTCATTGGTTTGAAAATTATAATACCCGTGGCGCCGATCTGACTAAAGATAAAGACTATCAAGAGGTCAATGAAGACTTGGTTAGGATCGCCAAAGGTGATGAAAATATTCTCTCAGCATTTATTGCCTCAGCAAACACAGGTGAATATTTTAAAGAAAATGATCGTACATCAGCATATTCAGATGGTCGACCTTACTACGCCTATCAGCGCCCATGGTGGCAGGATACGCTTGATGTAGGTAGATTGTATGTTGGTCCAATTGCAACCGATATCAATACCGGTGCGGTGTCTGCTGTGATCCGTCAACCTATCTACAATAACGCCGGCAAACTCGTCGCCATGGGTGGCGTCGACTTACAGATCAATAAATTGAACGATATGGTTGAACGTATCAAGTTTCAAGATAAAGGTTTTGGCTTTTTGCTCGATGGTGATTTAAATGTTGTGCATTTATCCAAGCGTACTGGTCATTCACTCTCTACCACAGATGAAGGCGAGAAAGGCAAAGAAGGTTTAGATGGTCTTGAATCCCAATTTGCCAATACATCAGGCTTTGACGCTCTAAATGCCGCTATCAAGCGTAACCCCGTTGGCAATAGTACGGTCACGTTCAAAGGGGAAGCGTATTATGTTGTTTATGACAATGTGAAATTAGACAACCCCCTATTGGATTGGCACGTTGGCCTACTTATTCCAGTGTCGCTGATCGAAGCGCCTGTAAATGACGCCGTAATGAGCACAATCACTGCCTTGATTATTATCTTAGCCATTATCGTGGCAATGATCTTGCTCGCCACGCAAATGATCACCAAACCGATTGTAGCGCTTACCGAAACCATGCGAGACATCGCCTCGGGTGAAGGCGACCTAACTAGACGTATCGATATCACCAGTAAAGATGAAGTCGGTCAACTTGCGCTTCATATGAATACCTTCATCGATAAACTTAGAGCAATGATGCTCGATACCGCAGCACAAGCGGAGCAATTAAGTAATGCTTCCGCCCAATTGCGTGAAGTATCAAACAATACTAACAGCGAAATTCAGCGCGAAAAAGAACAGGTCGATAGCGTAAGTGCGGCAGTGACCGAGATGGCAGCTACAGTGACTGAAATCTCACGTAATGCACAAGAGACCAACCAAGCCGCTGATGTCGTGCAACGTATTACCAATGAAGGTGCAGGACGTTCATCACAAGCTCAAGAAGTCATGACTGAACTAGCACTTCATATTGGCGAGGCTGCAAAAGTGGTTGCCGGACTTGAACAAGAAACCAGTAACATAGGTGCCGTTATTGATGTGATTAACGGTATTGCTGAACAAACGAACTTACTGGCACTCAATGCCGCCATAGAAGCCGCCAGAGCGGGCGAGCAAGGCCGAGGTTTTGCGGTGGTCGCTGATGAAGTCAGATCGCTTGCAAGCCGTACGCAAGAGTCTACCGATGACATCCGCAATATGATCTCTCGTTTACAGCAAATTGCCCAACAAGCTTCAGTGATGATGCAGCAAGGTCAAGACCGCGCAGAGGGAACCGTAGGGGAAACGCAAGCCGTGCTTGATGCCTTGAAAGAAATCACAGAGTCGGTCACGACAGTACAAGACCAGAGTCATCAAATTGCGACATCAACAGAGCAGCAAACCGTTGTTGCAGAAGATATTAACAATAGCCTTAACCAAATTAATGAGCTCGTTAATAGCACGGCCAACCACGCCAATGTACTGGCAGATGAAGCCCGTGACTTGAACGACTTAGCCAAGGCGCTGAACTCAACAGTAAACCAATTTAAGCTTTAATCAAACACCAAAACACGTCGCAATCGCGGCGTGTTTTGATCTGAGGCAAATCTAACCTAGACGGTAAAAAGTACACTAACACTCTTAATAAAACTCAAGAGTGCGTATCGTGATTAATTTACCTATTTGGAATGATTCCCTTATCAACAAGTACAATATATCTGGTCCTAGATATACTTCATATCCAACGGCCTTATCGCTTGAGTCTGGTTATAGCCAAAAAGAGTTACAAGCGGCTATTACTGGTTCTAAATCTCGTTCACTCTCGCTGTATATTCATATCCCTTTTTGTCATCAACTGTGCTACTACTGTGGCTGTAATAAAATCATTACTCGTCATCAATCCAAAGCTGACGTTTACCTAGATTACTTAGCACAAGAAATCGCAGCAAAAGCGCCGCAATTTTCTGAGTATCGTGTAGAACAACTTCATTTAGGCGGTGGTACACCAACTTTCTTAACTACCGAGCAAATGACACGTCTAATCGAAATGCTAAGTAGTGCATTTAACTTCTCTCAAAGTGCACAGCGTGGTATTGAAATAGACCCAAGATCACTTGCACCAAATATGATGCGTCACCTACACGAGCTCGGATTTAATCGTGTGTCTTTTGGCGTACAAGATTTTAATGATGAAGTGCAAACCGCAGTAAACCGCCCACAGCATCTAGACGAAGTGCTGGCTATCTTAACTGAAGCGAGAACACTCGGTTTTAAATCTATTAATATGGATATGATCTATGGGTTACCATTTCAAACAGTAGAGAGCTACAAGCAAACGATTGAGCAACTTATCGCGCTTTCTCCCGATAGAGTCTCTGTATTTAACTATGCCCATCTTCCGGATAGATTTGCAGCACAGCGAAAGCTAAAAGAAGCCGATATGCCAAGTGCGGGAGAAAAACTTGAGATCTTTAAGCAAACACTGGAACAGATGACCTCCGCTGGGTATCAATTCATCGGTATGGATCACTTCGCCAAAAAAGACGATGAACTGGCTGTGGCGCAAAATGAAGGGCATCTACACCGTAATTTTCAAGGCTATACCACTCATGGCGAGTGTGACCTGTTAGGTCTTGGTGTCTCATCCATTTCCCAAATTGGTCACATGATTTTGCAAAATGAAAAAGAGTTAAAACCTTATTATCAGGCTTTAAGTGATAAAAAGTGTGCAATCACTAAAGGGATAACTTTAAGTGGTGATGATGAAATACGCGCGGCTGTGATTCAACAGCTTATTTGTCATTTTGAGTTAGATAAAAAGGTGTTCGAGCAACGCTATGATATAAATTTTGACGAATATTTTGCTCAAGCACTTAACGCTCTAGAACCGTTAGCAGCAGATGAACTGGTAGAGCTGAATGAACACACTATAAAAGTCACCAGTAGCGGTAATTTGTTTATTCGCATCATCTGCATGTGCTTTGATGCCTACTTACAAAGCCAAGTCAAAAACACCCGCTTCTCTCGCGTTATTTAACCACCTTACTCTAAGTTACCACAACCTCCCATAATACTGTGTTTATAGTGGGAGTGAGTGCGCCTCGCGAAGTTTTTTTAATTTCAAATCTCTATAAGCAAAAAACCTGTCGCATTACTGCAATGGGTTTTTATGTACATGGTTTTTTTGCCGGAACTTCATTGCAACCTATCGGCGGGCAAACCACTTCCTACCATGTTGCACTGTGCTGATAGTGTGGTAGGAGTGAGTTCATCTCGCGAGATTTTCAAATCACACATAGCAAAAAACCCGTCGCATTTCTGCAACGGGTTTCTCTTATTTGGCCCTGGCGATGTTCTACTTTCACATGGGTAATCCACACTATCATCGACGCTGTTTTGTTTCACTTCTGAGTTCGGCATGGGGTCAGGTGGGTCCAAAACGCTATAGTCACCAGGAAATTCT